>CAYSGY010000680.1:0-1507 GCA_964430315.1 uncultured Planctomycetaceae bacterium | reverse complement strand
GTTCCGCAGGCCCTCGCGGAAGATCGCCCGGGCCAGCACGATCGCCGAGGTGGTGCCGTCGCCGGCCACGTCGGACGTCTTCGAGGCCACCTCGTTGAAGAGCTTGGCCCCCATGTTCTCGAACTTGTCTTCCAGTTCGATTTCCTTGCTCACCGAGACGCCGTCCTTGGTGACGGTCGGCCCGCCGAACGACTTGCCGAGGATCACGTTGCGGCCCGTCGGACCCATGGTGACCGCGACCGCGTCCGCCAGTTTGTCCACACCCCGGAGGATGCGACTCCGGGCGAAATCGTCGAATAGTAACTGCTTAGCCACGGTGGCTCATCCTTCTTGCTAGAATGCTAACGTTGAGCTGAGGGCCGCAACCAAAACCGGAAGCGGAAAGCCGAAAGCGGAGGCGGAAAGCCGAAAGCGAAGCGCAGCCGGAATCCCTGGAAAACGGTCAATGACGGGAAAAAGGCGCCCGCCTCGACACTCGCCTTCCGCTTTCGGCTCTCCACTCTCGGCTTTCGACACAATCTTCCTCACTTGACAACCTTGGCCAGAATATCGCTCTCCCGGAGAATCTTGACCTCGCGCGATTCGATCTCGATGTCGCTCCCCGAGTACTTGCCGTAGATCACCTCGTCGCCCACGGCCACCGAGAGCGCGCCGCGCTCGCCGCTGTCGAGCAGCCTGCCGGGCCCGACGGCCAACACGGTGCCGCGCTGCGGCTTTTCCTTGGCGGTATCGGGAAGGACGATGCCCCCGGCGGTCTTCTCTTCCGCCTCGACCGGCTCGACGACGACGCGATCATCCAACGGCTTCAGCTTGATATCCTTCATGATCTGGTTCCTCGCAATCAGGGTGCTTTCAAAGTGAATTGAAGTGAAGTGATGTCCTGTACGAATCCGCAGGTCTCCTCAGGAACTTCTCGCCGCGATGGCCGGAGGAGACGGCAATGCCACCTCCCCCACCCAGCCGGCCCGAGGGACTTGCGTCAGAAGCCTCCCATCCCACCCCAGGCCCCCCACCCACCCAATCCCCCCAATCCCCTGCCACCCCGGCCCCCGGGTCCCGGGGCAGGCTCTTCCTCCTTCGGGATGTCGGTGACCAGGCAGGAGGTGGTCAGGAGCAGGCCGGCCACACTGGAGGCGTTCTGGAGGGCGATCCGCACCACTTTCGCCGGATCGACGACACCCGCCTCCACCAGGTCGCAGTAGGAGTCCTTCTCCGCGTCATAACCTTCGGTCTTTCCCTTCATCTGGCGGACGCGGCTGACTACGACGGCCCCTTCGCGGCCCGCGTTCTCGGCGATGTAGTAGAGCGGCGAATCGAGCGACTTGAGCACGATCTCCGCGCCCAGGGCCTCGTCGCCGTCCAAGTCGAGCTTGTCGACCGCCTTGCCGGCCCGCAGCAGCGCGACGCCGCCGCCGGGAACGATCCCTTCCTCGATCGCGGCCTTGGTGGCGGCCCGGGCGTCTTCCAGAAGGAACTTCCGCTCCTTCATTTCGGTTTCCGTGACGGC
>CAYSGY010000679.1:0-1521 GCA_964430315.1 uncultured Planctomycetaceae bacterium | reverse complement strand
GATCTCGTCTGCGAGGCCGTTCGAGGCAGATTCGAGGGCTGGGAGAACGTGATCGACGAGCTTGCCGAGAAGGTGGTCAACATCGTGATCGAGACCGACAACGAAGAACCGCAACAGAACCTCTTGGAGGGGCCGAAATGAGCGAAACACTCGCGATTCTCGACGAACAAGGCTTTCATCTTCGCGTTGACGGTGCTTGGCACCACGGCCTTTCGCGCGAACAGTCGCATCGGCTGCTTCGGGCTGCCGGCGTCCAGTGGTACGAGGCCGAGCGAGTCTTGGAGTCGGCCGTGTGGTGGCCGGAGCCGGCTGAAATCCAATACCGGCTCTCAGGCCGACGCCGCTGGCTGGTGAATGGGCGGCCCGTGACCCGCGAAGGTGCGGCCTGGGAATTCCGGCAGGTGGGAATGACGTACAACGCCATTCGGCACCTGATGCGGATTTATCGTCTGTGCGCCGAGATCGAAGCCCGGCTGCCACCGCCGCCGCCGGACACAATCACCGTGGAAGAGGCTCGTCGCTTGATCGCGGACGGCCTCAACCACGCCCTGAGCCTGCGGGTCGCTCGGGATTGGGCGAAGGACCACCTGCGGCCGGCCCGATGCAAGCACGCGCTCGGCCTTTGCCAGTGGAGGCAGCGATTCGAGCGCGACAACCCCAAGCGCAGCCTTACAGAAGAGGACTTCGCCAAGGCGCTCAGGGAGGCAGGGATCGAGGTGGACGGCAACGACGTGTACGCGACTGAGATTGACTCCTGATGTTTTACCCAAGTGCGACCGGAGCAAACGGGGCACCGGCCGCGCACATGCTACTGCCCCGTAGAAAGTGAGTGGGTATGTCAGAGCAGGACAAGCAGTTGGCGGAAGCCAAGGAGCAAATCAAGAAGTGGAAGGGACTCTACACCGAGGCCACAGTGCGGCGAGCGATCTTGGAGGCCGCCGACCGAGCCAGTGCAATCCATCCCGAGCAATTGGTCCCCATCCTGGCACCAGACGCCGCGATGGAAGAGGTTAAGGGCCGGTTCGTGGTCTACTTCCAAGGCACCGACGAGCAAGGCAAGCAGGTCCGTCGCACGTCCGATCAGGCAGTTGCCCACATGAAGAAAGAGGGCAAGCACCCGAACCTTTTCCGGGACACGTTCCCTCAAGCTGCCCCGTTCGCAGTCTCCGCCTCGTCCCAGAAGCATCGGTAAGCCTTGCCGACCTTTGGACCTTCTCGATTCCCTTTGCACCGATGGAGAAACTCCGTGCTCGACAACGCGATGATTGATTCACTGACCAAGGAAGCACGGCCTGTCGATTACCGGATGCTTCGCAGTTATATCCGCTGGGCACCTTCCGTCGCCTACGTGCGCCGCGTGATGGTGCCGTCGCTGCGAAGGCTCGATCCCGTGATCTGGAAGCGGGTGCGGAGCGGATGGTCGGAAACGCGATCCAAGGTTGCCGCCACGTAGGCGGCGACATTCTGACGGCCCGTGTACGGTGCGCACGGGAACAACCGCTGACTGAGCACCTGTGGAGT
>CAYSGY010000678.1:0-1521 GCA_964430315.1 uncultured Planctomycetaceae bacterium | reverse complement strand
TCAACTACGAGTACGCCTCCTTTGAAGTCTTGCGGGAGATCACCGAAGGGGAGATTGACGGGTACACGTACCACCGGGACGACAATCCGACCGTGCGCGAGGTGGAGAAGAAGATCGCGGCCCTGGAGGAGGCGGAGGACTGCGTGATCTGCACCTCGGGGATGGCCGCCTGCACGATGGTCTACCTGACGTATCTCCGGGCCGGGGACCACCTGCTCCTCTTTCACGACACCTACGGCGCGAACTACAAGGTGTCGCTCATCCTGGAGCGGATGGGGATCCAAGTCTCCTGGATGGACGCCGACGACGCCCCCCGCATCCGGGAACACCTTCGCCCCAACACCCGCATGATCGTCTTGGAGAGCCCGAGCAATCCGCTCTGCAAGATCGTCGACATTCAGGCCGTGCGCCAGGCCGCCGACGCCGTCGGGGCGATGGTGGTGGTCGACAACACGTTCGCCACGCCCTACCACCAGAAGCCGCTCCGGCTCGGCGCGCACCTGGTCATCCACAGTGCGACCAAGGCCCTCGGCGGGCACAACGACATCATGGCCGGGGCCATTGCCGGGCCGAAACTCCACTACAACGAACTCTGGTTCACGCGTCAGGCGATCGGCACCACCCTCGACGCATATTCCGCCTTCTTGTTGGACCGCGGTCTGAAGACGTTTGAGATCCGGGCAGCCTCCATGGCCCGCGGCGCCCAGGCCGTTGCCGAGTACCTTCAGCAGCATCCGAAGGTGTCCCGGGTCTTCTATCCGGGGCTGCGGAGTTATCCGAAGCACGAGATCGCCGCGAAGCAGATGGAGCACGGTTTCGGGGGAATGATGTCGTTCGACGTGGGCCAGCGTCAAGAGGACGCCCGGCGATTCATCAACGGCCTGCGGACGATCTACCACGCCGTCAGCCTCGGGGCGACGGAGTCGTTGATCTGCATCCCTTACCTGACGACCATGCTCTACCTCCCGCCGGAGCGGCGAACGATCTTCGGGGTCCGGGAGAATACCGTCCGCCTCTCCGTCGGGATCGAACCGCCCGAGCGACTCGTGACGGACGTCGAGCAGGCGTTGGCGTCCGTGTGAAGGGCGATGAAGACTGCGCCGCGGGAGCGGTACGCCAGAGGCGGCGATGCCGGCGTTATCCTGTTGGGGAGACTCAACGGCCGTAGCGTTCGAGGTACTGGGAGGGCGTCAGCTCGTCGCGGAAGACGTAGGTGGCGATTCGTGGGCCGGCCGGAGGCTGGGCTTCCGCGGACTGGCCCTCCGCGCACGCGTAGATCGCGACCGCGCGGGCCCCGGCGAGTCGTCGGCCGTGGGGCCGGCTGGTCACGTCGACCAGATCGGCCGTCATCTTCTGGTCGGAAAGCCGGACCATTTCGTCGGTGTACGGGAGGTGCAGTTCCTCGGGCAATCCGTTGGCAATCAGGGGCAGCCCATCCAGCGGTCCGCCGCCTTCCAATCGGATCATCCATCGGCTCATCGTACCCCTCCCTCGAATCGGTGTTCGACCAAACCCAGGATT
>CAYSGY010000677.1:0-1574 GCA_964430315.1 uncultured Planctomycetaceae bacterium | reverse complement strand
CTCTTCTCCCCCTACTCACACATCGCCGTCTTGGATAGATTGCTCTTGGTCCCGCTCAAATCCCGGACATCGATCGCCCCGTCGGGATACACGTCGCAACGGAAATTGTCGGCCGTCACCGGCTGGAACAACTGGGCCTTGATCGTACCGAGGTCGAGAATATCGACCCGCGAAAGACCGTTCACCTCACCAAGAATCACCCGCACATGCACATCCGTATCGCCGGTAAGCGGCTTGGCCGTGGCGCTGGCGAGGCCGTCGAGAGTCAGACTCAAACAGGCGTTTTGCGTAATCCCGGATAGTGTGACGGTCATTTCGCTACCGTTGACGGACACGTTATCACATGTCCCACTGGACAGGACGACATTCGCGCAATTGGTGGCCGGGTCGATATCCTCGCTGAATGTCAACACGATCATGGTCGGCCCGCCGTTGCGCGGTTCGATCGCGGCCTCGGCACGGTCCAATGGCAGAGCGAGATCGAAAGCACCATACTTGCCATGCGCTTTCCGCGAGACGGCCGACAACAGCGTGAAGGCCGGCCCCTCGTAAACATACTCATACGCCCCCATGTCTACGATAGCCACTCCGTCCCCGTCGCCGTCGGCGATCCGCTGCTCACCGAGCAGATCGGTGGTGACATCGCCGGGGACAACCACGTTGTCGCCGGTATCGATGCACGGCGAGCCGGCGGTCAAGGTATAAACCCCGGCGGCCAGGAGCGGGTTGTCGTCGAGGTTGCCCGTGCCGGCGATAATCGTGGCGTCGTTTGGGTCGGCGTCTTGGACGCAACTGTAATTGACGGTCTGGGTGCCGCCGTAGATTTGGGCGGACTGGCCGGTACCGGTCGGATCACTGTTACCCCAGAAGACGCAATTGGTCGCGGTCAGCTTACCGCTGGCGGCATTCTGGATGCCGCCATAGGCGGTGGTCGCGGTGTTCTGGCTGACCGTGCAGTTGAACAGAGTCGCGCTACTGCCGGTGGCGTTGGAGACGGCCGCCCCCTGCTTGGCCGTATTGCCGGCCAGCAGGCAGTTAATCAACGTCAGGTTGCCGTTGTAGCGGTTGTAGATGGCCCCGCCCTGGTTCAGGCCGGTGTTATTGAGGAATTTCGTATTGGTGATTTTCGGGGAGGAGGCGTCGAGGTAGAGCCCGGCGCCGTTCTGAGTCGCGGCGTTGGCGACGATAATGCAATTGTTGAGGGTCGGGCTGCCGCCGTAGACGTACATGCCTCCGCCCTGGTTGAGCGGGGCGGCCGCGCCGTTGGCGTTGCCGCCGGTGACGGTGAAGCCGTCGAGGATCGCGGTGGCGTTGGTTCCGCTGCCGACGAGGACATGATAACTGTTGTCGCCGCTACTGCCTTCGACACCGATATCGCCGGAGAGGACGGTCACGTTGGCCGCCGGATCACGCTGGTCGAGTGCGGTTTCTGAACCGGCAAACCCGCCATACACGGCCACCCCGTTGACCAGCGTGAAACTCGCCGCCCGATCGCCGAGCGCACGGTTCGCCCCCTGGTCAGGCTTGTACGTCCCGGCCGCCACCCAGATTTCGGTGACCGTTCCCCCGGAAGC
>CAYSGY010000676.1:0-1578 GCA_964430315.1 uncultured Planctomycetaceae bacterium | reverse complement strand
GGGCCTGGAAAGCCCCGCACCGAGCCGTTCACCAGCCGATCGTGGTCTTGTCCCAACGCCCGCCACGCGCGGACCAGCATCCCATAGGGGCCGGGACGGCAGAGGGCCCTGAAGGCCGTATACTTCAGGAGGCGGCAGAGATAAGACCGCCGCGTCTGGAGCGGGTACTGGCCCTGGCGCGCACGCATCCGGTCGAGGACGTCGGGATCGCGCACGCGGAGCATCGCGCCGCCCAGCGCGGTGGCCGTCTTGATCGGGCCGAAACTGAACAGGCTCGCATCGGCGTCCGGGTCGCCGGTGTAGCCTCGGCCGTCGAAGGCCTGGGCGCAGTCTTCGATCACCCGTAGCGCGTGTTGCCGGGCCTCGGCCAGGATCGGAGCCATCGAGACACGCCCGCCGCAAAGGTGCGCCACCACGATGGCGCGGCTGGCCGGCGTGACCGCCCGACGCAGACTCGCGAGGTTCGGGCCGAGTGTATCGGGGTCCAGGTCGACCGGCACGGGGAGGAGTCCGTGGTGCTCGACGATTCGGGCCATGTCGGGGATCGTCATCGCCGACATGAGGATTTCGCTCTTCGGCGGAAGCTCTAGCGCCGCCAAGAGGAGGTCCAGACCCGTGCGCACGGAGAGGCAGGCCAGGCAGTCGCCCCAGCGCGACCAGTCGGCCTCCAATCGTCGCTGGAGGGCCGCTCGCGAGGCGGGCACGACGGAGTGGAGCATCCCGAACGCGAGGTCCCGGAAGCCGATGTCCAGCCGTTTCCGCACCCACATGGCTATCCTCCGGCAACAGGGTCCCAACGACCTGCAACCGCACGCCCACGCAGGCGCGTCTTTCGGAGACGCGCTCCCATCGCTCTCGGCAGGACGGATCGGCCAGCGATCTGGAGTCCCTGATCCCGAAGCCTCCGTCCCGTGCGGCGCATTTTAGAACACACGTCCCCCACTTGTAAACTACTCAGTCGCCCCGCTCAGGGCGATTTCCGCGGGGAGGAGGTAGCAAACCGTCCTCCACACACGCTGCACGTTTCAGGCGGGGTCCGAACTGCGTTATCACGCAGTTCGTGCGCAGAGGAGGCAGCGACGCACGGCAGACGCGGGTCCAGGCCCCCCGATTGGCACCCCCCTTGCCAAGGAGCGCGGCGAAGCGAAAATGGAAGGGCTCTATCCTCGCCCTGCCGCTCGTGTCCTAGGCGCGGTGGCTGGTACGCGGATGAAGCCGCGCCGCGCGAACCTATCGGCACGCAGGCCCTCTTTCTGCGCGGAGGGATTGCGCGCCGAAGCGGCGACTCGCCCCGATGAACCCATCCGGAGCCTACGCATGCCCGCGACTCAGCATCGCCTTCTTCACGAGTGGGTGGAAGAAATGGCTCGCATGTGCGAGCCGGAGCGGATCGTCTGGATCGACGGTTCGGAGGAGGAGAAGGAATCCCTCATCCGGGAGGCCGTGGCCAACGGCGAGGTCGTCGAACTCAACCAGCGGAAACTCCCAGGCTGCCTCTACCACCGCACGGCCGCCAACGACGTGGCGCGGACCGAGGACCTCACCTTCATCTGCACCACGCTCCAGGAAGACGCAGGG
>CAYSGY010000675.1:0-1601 GCA_964430315.1 uncultured Planctomycetaceae bacterium | reverse complement strand
GACGGGTTGCGGGCGGACCGGGCACTGGTTCGCCTACCAGCACTTCGGCGTGACGCCCGACGTGATGACCCTGTCGAAGGCGAGTTGCGGCGGGATTCCCGGCGCGGCGATGCTCACGCGCCCGGAGATCGCCCCCAGCCTGCGGCCCGGCATGCACGCCTGCACCTTCGGCGGCAACCCGATCGCGGCCGCGGCCGGGCTGGCGACCATCGACATGATCGAGAAGCAGAACCTCCTGGAGAACACCCGGCGGATCGGCCGGCTCTTCCTCGACCGGCTCGACGAGATCCGCCAGCAGTGCGGGATCATTCGGGAAGTCCGCGGGGTGGGTGTGATGATCGGGATTGAACTGGCGATCGACGGCGCCCCGGCGGTCCAGGCGTGCATGGAGAAGCGTTTGTTGATCAACTGCACGCACGGCACCGTCCTCCGCCTGCTACCGGCCATGACCACGACCGAAGAGCAGGTCCATCAGGGCTGCGACATCCTCGCCGAAGTGCTCAAGAGTCAGGCGGGCTAGCGCGGCGATGTAGGTCGGGCTTTCCAGCCTGACAACGTTGCCGTCAGGCTTTCCAGCCCGACGTACCGGATTGTCAGGCACGAAAGCCTGACGTACGACGGAGACCACGATGCAACATTTTCTTGCGATGACCGATTTGACTCCGGCCGAGATCGAACGCATCTTTTCGATCTCGGAGGACCTGAAAGCGAAGAACCAGGAAGGGCTCCGCGAGGCGATCCTCCCGGGCCGCGTGATGGCCATGCTCTTCGAGAAGAAATCGCTCCGCACCCGCGTGAGCCTCGAAGTGGCCATGGCCCACCTGGGCGGCACCGCGATGTTCCTCGGCGACGAGGTCGGTTTCGGATCGCGGGAGAGCTTGGCGGACTTCGCCCGCGTGCTCAGCGAGTACGTCGATGTGATCGTGGTCCGCGCCAAGCGGCATGAGACCGTCCGCGAGATCGCCGAGTATTCGTCCTGCGCCGTGATCAACGGCCTGACCGATTACGCCCATCCCTGCCAGGCCATGGCCGACCTGTTCACGCTCCGGGAACTCTTCGGCAACCTGCAAGGGCGGACCTTGGCCTGGGTCGGCGACGGCAACAACGTGGCCCGGAGCCTGGCCGTCGGGTGCGGCAAGGTGGGGATGCGGTTCGCCATGGCGACCCCCGAGGGCCACCGGTTCCAGCCCGCCTTCCTCGACACGCTGTCGCGCGAAGTCCCGGACCTGGACCTCTTCGACGCGATCGCCGTGTACACCGACGTTTGGGCGAGCATGGGCCAGGAAGCGGAACGGGAGCAACGGCGTCGCGACTTCGCCGCGTACCAGGTGAACGGGCAGCTCATGGCCCGCGTGCAGAAGGGGGCCGTGTTCATGCACTGCCTTCCCGCCCGCCGCGGCGAGGAAGTGACCGACGAAGTAATCGACGGCCCTCAAAGCGTCGTCGTCCAGCAGGCCGCCAACCGCCTCCACGTCCAGAAGGGCATCCTCGCCTGGCTCCTCGGGGCCAAGGCCTGAGCGGGCGGAGGCGAAAGCCGGAAGCGGAAAGGCGAAAGCGGAGAGCCGAAAGCTTCGTAGCGCGGACCGAGCGAAGCGAGGCCC
>CAYSGY010000674.1:0-1614 GCA_964430315.1 uncultured Planctomycetaceae bacterium | reverse complement strand
CCCGGCTGTGCATGGCATTTCGCACAGCCGAGGGCGGCTGTGCCACACATCAGAGCACGACTGACGGAGCACGAGGCGGATTTCCTCCGAAACCGGGTACAACCGCTGTCCGACCTGCTCGCCGTAGGCGTCGTAGGGCATGACGGTGACGTAGTAGTCGCCGGCACCGTCGAACGTCAACTCCGCGGCGGTCGTGGAGGTCTTAACCAGAGCGATCTCCGATCCCGGCAGGGTGAATCGGGCCTCGTACATCTCCGGGCTCCATTCGGCCGTCGAACTCTTCAGCGGCATGAGGCCGTCCGGCAGGCTCTTGCCGCCGTAGTTCCACCCGCGGCTGCGGCGAGAGACCATGACCCGGTAGCCCAACAGGTCGCCGTCGGGATCGGCGGAGGGTTTCCACGTCATCGCCACACGGATATGCCCGTCGGGCATCGGCCGCACGCCGACGGATTCCCACTGCGGAGCGCCCGGCGGATGGGAGGGAGGGATGTCGGCGAGAATGCGGGGCGCCGTCGCTTCGATCAAGCGGTCCCATCCGTAGACGCGGGACTGGCGATGGTGCGAGGGCGTCGACTGTTTGTAAAGGACGTAAGGGGGCTTGGGACTGCGGGCCCCGCCGGTGGAGTTCCTTTCCCATGTGCGGTGGGAGAAGTAGTAGTACGAGGGACGGCGCGCGGGAGCGAGCATCACGGCGTTGGCGTTGCCGGGCTCCCAAGCGGTCGGCAGGGCGTCGATGCGGCGTGGCTCGCGGCTCAATTCGTCCACGGAAGGAATCGTCCCGTCGGGGTTGAGCACGGTGTCGCCGTTGCCGAACAGGTCGGCGTCGACGTAGTGCCATCCGCCGTCGTACTCGACCTCCGCGATGATGTGGCCGCCCAGTTGGACGAGGCGGCCGCGGTACCCGGCCGCCTCAAACAGGTCCACCGCGAGCCGGGCCACGTGCCCGCACCGCATCTCGCCAAGCTCCAGCAAGACAAGGGGATCGGTGACCATCGTGCGGTCCGGGTAGGTCGGCTGGAGGAAGACGTTGTGCAGGCTGGCTTGCTGAAGAAACTTGAGGACGCGGGCGTGCTTCTGCGCGTTGCCTGGCACGCCGGCCGTGAGCTTCTCGAAAACGGCCCGGAGCACCGTCGGCCGGTCGATTCCCTCCAGACGCTTCTCAACGGCCGCCAACTTCCGGAAGTCGTAGCCGTAGATCCGGTCGACGCGATCCGGGGGCACCCCCAGCCGCCGGGCCGCCCCTTCGAGGCTGTAGTCCGGGTTGCAGAAGTCGCTTCCCTGGCGGACATACCGCGCCAGGTCGAGTTCCTGGATGAACCAGTAGGTCTTGATCCGCTGGGGGACGTGGGCGGCGTGGAAGGCGACCAGTGCGGCCAGAACGGCGACGCCCGCCGACGCACCTAGCGTCCGGGTGTCCTCCAGCAACCGGCCGACGATCTGTAGCCCCGACGGACGAAACTGCATCTCTCTCACGAGCCGCCTGCAGCTCGACTTCGGCGGTTACAACTACCGGCCGAACACCATAGCCACGACGCCGCAGGACCTTGTCGGCGGCGCGAGCGCGCGCCGAGCGCAGTTTGGCGTTATCGGCACGTTCCTGGACGACGGGGAGTA
>CAYSGY010000673.1:0-1616 GCA_964430315.1 uncultured Planctomycetaceae bacterium | reverse complement strand
CCGACATCCGCACGATGGAGCCCGACCGGATCCGCGTGAGCCCGACCACCGGGCTCTGATTGACGAAGACCTCGCCCGGGCCGGTCGACTGGATGTACCAGCCGTCCTCCATCAAGCAGAGCGAGACGGAGCGATCCCGGGCCGGGCTGTCGAGCGACGGATCGAAGAAGACTTCACACCCGGGGTCGGGCCCCGCGCGGAACCTCGTCGCCTCCAAGGAGAACCGCTGTCCCTGCCGGGCCCCGGAGAGAATGGAGATTTCGACAGCCATACTACTGCTTTCCGTCCGCCTGGTTTGCGGCCGCCGTAGGTCGCCCGGCCGGCAGATTCAGATACAGGTTGCGAAGCGACTGCACCAGGTGCCGATAGGCCCCCTCCCCGCCCGGCTTGTGCGGCGCAAACATCAGCCCCGACTGGTACATGTGCTGGATCAACTCCACGATCGTGTTCCCCTGGAAACGCAGCCCGCCGGCGAACGCGGTGCGGTCGTTCGTGCTGATCGCGCGGTTGACCTGCGCCACCAGGGAACGGAGGTACTGCTTCGCGGCATTGTACTCCAGAAAGACCGACGACTGATGGCGGTCCTCAAACACCTGCTCCAACTTGACCAGCAACTCGTTGGTCGCCAGGATGACCCGATTCCGCGTCCTCTCCGAGACGCGCCCGGTGGCTTCCACTTCCTTGACCAACTCGTCGCGGGCCGTCTCGAATTCCGTGCGGGCCGCATCGAAGGGCTCGCGGCGCAGTCCGGGCGGCCACGGGGTATCGAGCACCTTGCCGTCGCTCAGCTTGAACTCCAGCCGGCTCCCGGCAGAGCCGCCGTCGGTAAGCCAGATCCGCGCCTTGTCCTCCTCGCTGAGTCGTTCGTTGAGTTCCGGAAGGGCCTCGCTCCCGACCTGATATTGCACCGCCATGGTCGGTCCGCACAACTCGGCCAGCAGCCAGTTGAGCTCCTTGCTCAGGTCGGCCTGGTTGAGCAGATCGTGGAGGTCCTTCTTCATGTAGTCCTCGGCCGCCTTGCGCTTCTTCTCCCGGATGATGTCCGGCCGATTGCCCTTCTCCTCCAGCACGGCCGCGCGGTTGATCCGCCGCCGCTCGAAGTACGCCTTCACCTCCTCGACGGAGTTCTGGATCTCCTGGGCATAGGCCTCCGCGTGGATCCTGCGGGCAACGGCGACCGACTCGAGAAAATCGCCCTGGGCCGCCACGAGACTGGCTTGCGCTTCGATGGCGAAAGACAAGGGGGTTCCGCCATGACCCCATCGCGGGGGAAGGATAATGTGTTCGCGTCCTGGCCGGTCCTGGCCCGCGGTCCACGCGACCGTTCCCACCACGACCCAAAACCCGAGCCCGACTCCCAGCCAGGAAGGCAGGCATCGCCTCTGCCGTCCCATGGTCGCCTCCCAATTCGTGAGGTGAGGAATTGCCGACCGAAGAACCGCCGCCGAGCCAGCGAGACCCCCTCAGTTCACGGAGGGCTAACCGAACCCTTATGAGGCCCGCCAAGGCCCGACCTCCACGCCCCCCCTCCATACGTTGGAGATTACCACAAACCCCGGGCACCTGCAAGCGCCGCCCGAGCTGTAGGGTGGGACAAGCGAAGCGCGGGCCCACCA
>CAYSGY010000672.1:0-1629 GCA_964430315.1 uncultured Planctomycetaceae bacterium | reverse complement strand
GGGTACCCTAGCGGGTCCCTCCCTGCACGTCAAGGGCAGATTTGCCCCTTGTTCGACTTGCCACGTGCCATTGTCTCCCATGGGGACCAACGCCGCGATACAATATCGACAATCCGTTCTCGGATCGAGGTATCGAGAAAGACAAGGGAGAAGAGTCGTGAAATGCCGCTTCGTGCTCTCAGGCCGTTTGCCGCTGGTCGCGATGGTCGCCATCGCCCTCGTCGGTATGTCGTGTCCGATGGCCGAGGCCGCCGAGAAGGACGCCCGCAGCCCCGGCTATGACGATACGCCCTTCCTGCCGAACTCTCCGTGGCGGGTCCACGATCGGCGGCGGCCGCAGCCGCCCGTGGTGACGCCGGGAAGCGCGGGACTCTCCAGTCGGGACGCCACGCCGCCCTCCGACGCCGTCGTCCTGTTCGACGGCAAGGACCTTTCGCAGTGGAACGGGGGAAATGAGAAAGGCCTTGAAGACGGCTGCATCAACATCCTCAAGACCGGCGAGTTGACGACCAAGAGGAAGTTCCGCGACTGTCAGCTCCACGTGGAATGGGCCACCCCCGCCAAGGCCGACGGCGATAACATGAACTGGGGCAACAGCGGGGTGCTTTTCTTCGGGCTTTACGAGGTGCAGATCATCGAGTCGCGCGACAGCCACATCTACGCCGACGGGAACGCGGGGGCGATCTACGGCCAGTATCCCGCGATGGCCAACGCGAGCCGCAAGCCGGGCGAGTGGCAGAGCTTCGACATCGTCTTCGCGGCCCCACGCTTCCAGGGCGACAAGCTCGTCCGGCCCGCCTACCTCACCGTCTTCTGGAACGGCGTGCTCGTGCAGGACCATCGGCCCGTGCTCGGAACCACGGCCCACCGGTCGCTGCCCGCCTACGATGTCCGCTTGTCCGAGGGGCCCATCAAGTTGCAGCAGCACCACTCGGCCGTGCGGTTCCGCAACCTCTGGGTCCGTCCGCTCAAGCTCGACGATTGACCGCGGTCATCGCCAGCGCCCGAACAGCAATCGTCTGACGTGCCGGCCGCATGGTTCGACGGCGTTCACCTCCTCCTCATCGCTGAAGGGCATCGGCTTGGGCTGCGGAGCGGCTTGCTCCGCCGCCGGCCGGACGCCGCCGGGCACGGAAGCGCGAGGCACCAGCCGGCAGCCGTAGGGATCGCACGTGCGGATCCACTCGATGGGCTCGGAATTCGCGGACGGCGGGGGCCCTGCGACCTCGACGCTCATCGCCGCCTCGATGCTCGTCCGCTCCGCCATGGCCAGCCCGACCGCGACCGCGGCCGAGGTCGCGGCGTCGGGAACGTCGAAAGCCGAAGGCGGAACGCTGAAGGCCGAAAGCGGAACGCTGAAAGCCGAAAGCTGGAGAGCCAACAGTAGAGAGGTCATAGGGTGCTCCTTTGGGGGCAGGAGTTGGAGATCGGAGGTTGGAGGTTGGGGGTTGGGGGTTGGGGGTTGGGGCAGGAGCCGAGGATTGGCTTCATCGGGTTTCACGCACTCGGGAGGGCGAGGCTCCTGCCGAGCCTGCGGAGGGTAAGTTATTTCCGGTGCATCACGGCTCGGCAGGATCCTCGCCCTCCCAAACTCCCGCAACGTGAGTTTGCGGACAAGAGTCGCAACGC
>CAYSGY010000671.1:0-1662 GCA_964430315.1 uncultured Planctomycetaceae bacterium | reverse complement strand
TCGACCGCTATCACCACTACGTCGCCGACGGGATCGTCACGCACAACTGCTTCTATGGCTGGAAGGAAGGCGCCGCGCATCAATTCCTCGGGCCTAACAACGCCGTGGACGTGTGGAGCATCAAGAAGATCAACCCCAACAAGATGGTCCACTTGACCGAGAAGCCCGTCGAGTTAGCCGTGCGGGCGATGCAGTACTCTTCGCGGGCCGGCGAGAACGTGCTCGATCTATTCGGGGGCAGCGGCTCGACGTTGATCGCCGCCGAACAGACGGGGCGCAAAGCGTTCCTAATGGAGTTGGACGCCCTCTACACAGACGTGATCGTTCAGCGCTGGGAGAACTTCACGGGCCGCAAGGCAGAACGAGTCACCGATACGTCCGTCGCCGTTGCGGAGGCGGTAGCATGATTCACCTTGCATTGCCCGGTCGAACCGTTGCGCCGCGGCCTGCCCGCGCGTCGCGGGAGCGCGGCGAAGCGATCCAGTTCGTGCTCCGAGATGGCGTAGGTGTTGCCGATCTTGATCGTCTCGATCCGCCCCAGCTTGCAGAGCAGCCGGACCCGGCTGGGGTCAACGTGCAAAACGCTCGCGGCCTCGGTGGTGGTCAGGTAACGCATCGTTCACCTCTCAATCGAAAAAGCCTCGTGCTTCAGTTCGCCATCCTGGTAGGCCAGGACGCCGGCGTACTCGTCCGTGATCGAGAGCACCCGTCCAGGCAACTCGCCCGGCAGGCTGCCGAAGTAGAACCCGCCGGCGGTCTCGCCGAACGAGAGCGGGTTGCCGCTGCGCACGACCAGCAGCCGGGCCGGGTTCCGCCACACCCCGAGGATCACCAGCCGACCGTCGGCCGCCTCGGCGGTCCGCGCCGCCCGCAGCCCCAGCGCGCCGGGGAAGCGGGCCATCAACAGCCCGAGCACCTCGCTGTCGCACTCCGTCTGCGGGGCCAAGCGGAAGCGGCGGACCAGGGCGTCGTGGTTCGTGACCACGCCGTTGTGGACGAACCAACCGCGGCCGGCCGGGTGCGGATGGTTGTTGCGGTTGTCCTCGGGACGGCCGTGCGTCGCCCAGCGGCAGTGGCCGATCACCACCGTCGCGCCGCGGCACGCGTCGAGGTCGCCCAGGTTGGCCGTGGCGGGGCCGGGGCGCTTGAAGGTATGGATGGTCCCCTGGGCGTCGAGCCACGCCAGTCCGAACGCGTGGTGGCCCCGTTGTTGCGTTTGGGCGGCGATTCGCCGCAGGCGGGCGAGGTCGGGCCCGCTCCCGTTCTTCGTGATGAATCCGAACACTCCGCACATCGCTCTGCGCTCCTTTCTGGGTTAGGCTTGGGCGTCGTACTTCTTGGCCAGCCGGCGGAACTCGGCCTTGATCTCGTCTTGCGGGATGGCGTCCGAAACCCATCCGTACTGCTTGCCACCGTGAATCCGGGCGTAGCCGGCGCCCCAGGCCAGGTATCCGATCAGGCGTTCGGCCTCGCTCTGCCCGGGGCCGGCCTTCTTCCACCCGCCGGAAAGCGCGCCGGGGTTCCATTTCGGCATCCGCTTGGCGCTCAAGGCCCGCTCGACCAATCCGAGGCAGACCTGAATCCAGCCGACCGCCTTGGTCGCGCTGGTGGTTCCCGAGAAGACGCGGAACTCGACCGTGTCCTTCGATCCGCGGGCGAGGT
>CAYSGY010000670.1:0-1665 GCA_964430315.1 uncultured Planctomycetaceae bacterium | reverse complement strand
CGCCCAACAGGTGAGCCTCAGCGAGGTGCGGTTCTTCTACGTGCCGGTCCAGGCCCGCGAGCCTCAGCCGGCCAACGCCGCGACGGATGTCGCTCTGACCGCCTCAATGACCTGGCGACCGGGTCGCGAGGCCACTTCCCACAAGGTCTTCTTCGGTACCGACGACGATGCTGTCGCTGCCGGGACCGCTCCGTCCAGCACCGTGACCGGCCACACGTACACCCCGGCCTCCATGACCTTCGGCACCAAGTACTACTGGAAGGTCGACGAAATCGGCGCCGCCGGCACCTATGCAGGCGACGTCTGGAGCTTTACGGCTCTGGAGTTCGCGCCGATCGAGGACTTCGAGGGCTACACCGACGACGAGGGCAGCCGGCTCTACGAGTACTGGCTCGACGGCATCGCCGACGCCGCGTTCGGCGGATCGACGGTGGGCTACATGACGGCCCCGTTTGCCGAGAAGTCCATCGTTCACGGCGGCAAGCAGTCGATGCCGCTGGCCTTCGACTACACCAAGGCCCCGTACTACAGCGAAGCCGTCAAGGAGTTCGATCCGCCGGTGAACTGCACGGGCTCCGGCGCGACGGAACTGGCCGTCTGGACCCGTGGCTACCCGGCGGTGACCACCACGGCTGTCTCGGAGACCGGCGGCAAGATGAGCCTGACCGGCTCCGGGGCGGACATCTGGAACAACTCCGATGAGTTCACCTACGCCTATAAGACCCTCACCGGCGACGGCAGCCTGATCGCCCGCGTGACCAGCATCGGACCGGGAACCCAGACCTGGGCCAAGGGCGGCGTGATGATCCGCGACAGCATCAACGGCGGCTCCACCCACGCCATGATGGTCATGACCGCCAACACCGACGGGGCCGCCGGCAACGGCGCCAGCTTCCAGTATCGTGCCGCCACCAACGGCGGTTCGGCCAACAGCGACAGCTCCACGGTGGTCAAAGCTCCCTACTGGGTGAAGATCGACCGGCAGGGCAGCACATTCACCGGGTACACCTCCGCCGACGGCAAGACCTGGACCCAGGTGGGCACGACGGTCATCGAAATGGCCGATCCGGTCCTGATCGGCATCGCGGTCACGGCGCACCTGGCGGGTGAGAATCGGACCTTCCAGTTCGAGAGCATCACCGCCACCGGCAACGTGAGCGGCGCCTGGCAGGGCGCGGTCGTCAACGCGGCGCAGTACAACGACGCCGCACCGATGTATCTGACGGTGACGGACAGCGCCGGCAAATCGGCGACCGCCACCAGCAATACGGCGGCCAACGTGGCCGAGTGGACCCGATGGACCATTCCGATGAGCAGCCTCAACGGCGTGAGCCTCTCGAAGGTCAAGAAGCTCACGATCGGCGTCGGCGCCAAGAACGCCACATCCGGCGGCGCCGGCATGGTGTTCATCGACGACATCGGTTTCGGCCGCTCGGCTCAATAGCCTCAGATTCGGTTCCTACAATGCCATCGGGCCCGTCTCCTCGTGGAACGGGCCCGATGGTGTGGGATGCTGTAGCGGATTGACAGCCCTAAGACACAGGGATTCTCGGCAACGCGTCTTCTTGCGGTTTCCCGGGGCAGCGGGGAACACCGCAACGGGGCACGCAAGGAAGGGAGGTGAAACGCAGAATAAAAAGGGACCCGGTTCATGTCTCAGTCAGT
>CAYSGY010000669.1:0-1667 GCA_964430315.1 uncultured Planctomycetaceae bacterium | reverse complement strand
AGAGCCAATCGGCGGCCCCCGCCTCCGAATTCGGGAGTGCACCGAGTAGGGAGACCGAGAGACCGGCGGCGGGCACGGAACGAATCTCTCCACGGCCCGCCGCAGACGCAACGATGGCCGAAGCGGTCCTGCCTCGGAGGCTTGCGTCGCCCTTTGCCGGCGTTGCCGACGACGCCTCGGCGCCGACGCCACGCCAGCCCCGGCCTGCCCAGGCAGCCTTTTTGGGCGACCGCCGAACGGCCGACTCCGGCCCAGTGTGGCCCGAGCGATGGGCAACGACGGAGTCGAGGGACCATCCGGCGGAGGGTCCGGGGCGTCGTGTGAGTTGGCAAGAGGCGGAGTCTGACGCCTCTCCGTTGCCCGAGGGGCTTCGCTCCCGAAATGCAAGGCCATTGGACTCCCAGCGGCCCCCCTTGGTGCCCGTGGCACGCCGGGATGGAGCTTGGGCCTCCGGTTCTCTGCCCGAGACGCCGCCCCTCCAGAATGCGGTGATTCGCCCCGATCCGCAACCGATGCAAAACGCCGATCCCACCGATCGGTTCCTCTACGTCATGGACCGTTTGCGGGAACTCGGGGCGGTATACTACCTTCTGGAGACCTGGGGCAGCGACGGACAGCGGTTCCGCTTCCACTGCAAGATGGCGATTGGCGGGAACCCCACCCACACCCGCCATTTCGAGGCCATCGACCGCGATGCCCTGCAGAGCATGGCCCGCGTGCTCGCCGAGGTCGAGGCGTGGCGGGCGGGTCGGTAGCGACACTTCGCTGAATGAGACGGCACGCTCCCAAGATCGTGCGAGTTCATTCAGGCGAGGGGCGTTCAGGCGAGCCGTCGCCGGCTGCCAATCGCCATCGTCGAGGCCCGGCCGCCCTTCGCCGAATGCGCACCGTCATGCCCGACATTTCTCGAGGCAATCTCGGGCCGAGACGCCCTACGACGTGACCCACGCGCAGGCGGCCCGATCCTCCCACCGAGCGTCGAGAACCACGAGACGGTGAACTTGTGGAAGCAATGCTCGCACCGGATCGGCACGAGAAGACCCAGGCCGAGAAGAACCCGTCTTCCGATCCCCACATGACGAACATGCAATCTAGCCGACCGACAGTGTGGGCATTC
Source organism: uncultured Planctomycetaceae bacterium (assembly GCA_964430315.1). Taxonomy (GTDB): domain Bacteria; phylum Planctomycetota; class Planctomycetia; order Pirellulales; family Thermoguttaceae; genus CALFBP01. Next base: position 550 of record CAYSGY010000669.1, on the reverse strand, counting down.
CATCGGAGACCTCCTCAAGAGACCTCGGCGGTCCTCGCGATGTCGAATCGCTGACCGCCGATCACGCGGAAGGAACGTTTGAACCGGACGGCGTATCCCGGGGAAGCAAGGGGAAGGCCCTGGCGTTGCTCACTTCAACGGGCCGCTCGCTTGCGTCGTCGTCATCCCAATGCGGCCCTGCTGCCCGAGGTCCGTGCCGAAGTCGCCCGGCAACCGTCTCGGCGTGCAATTTCACCGTGCGGCAGATCTCCATCAAGGTGCCGATCATCGGGACCAGCACGGGCCGCTCGCCGCGGCGGAGGCCGGCCAGGCATTCGTTCACGGTCTCGCAAAGCCGCGCGATCTCAGCGAAACCCGCCGCTCGGCTCGCCTTCTCTTGGGCCTCAAGCCAGCCCGACAGGCGAAGCGTCTCGGCGAGGTTTGAGCGCTCCATGACGCCAACCTCGCGGATCGCAAAGGTCATGCGACGTCGTGTCTGCCTCGCGTATTGCTTGGCGAGGGCATCGACATCCGAGTCTGCTCCCATCGCTTCCCCCGTTCCTCAAGCCCC
>CAYSGY010000668.1:0-1668 GCA_964430315.1 uncultured Planctomycetaceae bacterium | reverse complement strand
TCCCGCCGGGAATATTGACATTACGCATGTTCGTGATACATTGCTGGAAGTCAGCCTTTCCGGACTGACCGGTGGCCCGCGGGCTGGAAGGCCTTGTCGGTGCGGGTTCGTGGTTTCGGCGTCGAGATCTCCGCGGCGTGGTCGTAGCGGCTGGGCCGCGTTTCCACCTTTTTCTTCGGAGGCAGGGGCGATGCGAAGCACGAAGTCTCAGCGAAGGAAGAAGACCAGAGCCACCCGGCAGACCCTCCAATGCCCCCCCGGTGGGCGCATTTGGGGCCGCCTGAACGGCTTGAAGTCCGGGCCGCGCCCGGGGGAAGCGTCGGGGCGCTGATCGTCGGCAGCGGGTTGCTGTGGTGGTTCGACCCGTTTTTCGGACCCTTTGGGAACAACGGTTGGGCTTCCCGGACAGGGAATGGGGCATCCGGCACGCGGCGGCCGTTCGATTTCCTTTCCAACGACCGCTCCTCGGCCGTGCGTCGGATTTGCCTCGACGAGTTCCAAGGCTGGTTCGCCGACGCGGCGCAATCGAGGGCCGCTTCGGCTGCGGAGGGCGACGCGGTGCGATGGGCTTCTGAGCCGAGCCGCGACGAAATCCACGCCCTGGCCGAGCGTCTGGCCGACCGGGTTGCGAGGGAGCTCTCGCCCCTGTCGGGCGGGGATGCGTCGCTCGATGCGCTGCTCGATTCCTGGGTCTCGCCCGCCTCGATCCGCAGGGTTGAGGCCCTGGCGTCCCGGCTGGCCTCCGCGTCGCAGGGGTGGGAGGCCTCGGGAGCGGCCATGGCCCTGCTGGCCGACGGCGGGGCCTGGGGCGCGACGCCCCTCCCGGCCGCCACGGACGATTTGCCCGACCCGGCGGCCGGCGCGTCCTCGTCCGGCGGAGGCCCCGCCTCCCCAAACCTCCAATCTCCAGCCTCCGACGTCCAATCTCCAACCTCCGACCTCTCCTCCGGCGTCATGGCCGCGCTCGAAGGCGGCGCGAAGGGCGGCGGAGCCATGGAGAGCCTGTTGTTCAATTTCCCGCCCGTGGCCAACGACGACACCTACTGCGTCGTGCATGACGCCGCCTGGCCCGACAACGTGTTGTGGAACGACTACGACCCGGAGAACGCCCCGCTCACGGCCGCGCTGGTCAGCGGCCCGTCGCACGCGGCGTCGTTCAGCTTCAGCACGGACGGTTGGTTCACCTACACGCCGGACTACCATTACCTGGGCGAGGACCAGTTCACCTACGAGATCAGCGACGGCGAGTTGACCGACTCGGCGGTTGCGACGATTTATGTCTACAACACGCCGCCGACTGCCGGCGACGACAGCTTCACGGTCAAGCACGACTCGAGACTGTGCGACTGGGTGATCGGCAACGATTACGACGCGGACGGCGACTGGATCACCGCTTCGCTGGTCAGCGGCCCGTCGCACGCCGAGTCGTTCACCCTGAACGCCGACGGCTCGTTCGACTACATGCCGGTCGAGCACTACGTCGGGCCGGACAGCTTCACCTACCGGGTGACCGACGGCCTGGCCGACAGCAATACCGCCACCGTGTCGATCACCCTGTGGGATTACCCGCCGGTCGCCATCGAAGACAGCTACTGGACCACGCACGATCAGCAACTCGTCGTCTCGACTCCCGGAGTCCTGGGCAACGACTACGACAACGACTACGAC
>CAYSGY010000667.1:0-1679 GCA_964430315.1 uncultured Planctomycetaceae bacterium | reverse complement strand
AGGTCCGTCACGCCGGTCACAGTGCAACCGGGGTGTTCGTGCCAGTGGAACGAGGCCCCGAAGCCGCCGCCGACCACGCCCATGCGGATCTTCTTGCCGCCTTCCGCCGGATGCGCCCGGCCGACGTGGCCGAGGGTCGCGCCGCCCGCGACGAGGCAAGCCGCATTCGTGCCGGAGAGGCCGAGGAATGTGCCATTTGTCAGCTCTTTCTCACTCATCCGTTCTATCCCCTTCGCTTCTTCTCATGTCTTCTTCGGCCGCGCGAACTGCGGCACCGCGAGTTGCTCGCCCTCCTTCAGCGCCGACTGGTGGGCGACGATGCCCGGGACGGTCATGGCCAGGGATTCGTAGAGGTCGATCTCGGGCTCGCGGTCCTCGATCAGGGCGTTGATGAACTCCGCCGAGATGAACACGGCGGAGCCGCCGTGGCCCGAGGCGTGACGCATGGCCTCGGGCAGCATGTCGGTCTTCCAGTATTCCGGGACCTTGACCGGCTGGGCGCCCTTGGCGCGGCTGTGCTCGACCGGGCCGTGGATGCCCCCCTTCGCCATGTAGAGCGTGGCCTGGTCGCCGAACCACTGGGCCCGCTCCCCCCCGGCCACGCAAAGCCAGAAGACGTTGGTCCGCGACATGTGTCCCAGGTTGGTGAGCATCATCGACGCTTCGCACCAGAACGGGTTCTTGTAGACGTTGTCGGCGACGATCGGGTTGTTGCGGAGGTCGTCGCGGCTGCCCCGCCAGCCGAGGCAGGAGACCCGCTCGATCCGCTCCCCGGTCACGCCGACGAGGTAGCCCGTCGAGTGCGTCGGATAGAGCATCGGGGGAAGCCCCCATCGCCAGGACCGCTTCCGGTCGGGCCCGTAGCACAGTTGCCCCTTGTCGGTGAGCACGGTGGCCAGGTTGAACAACTGGTGATAATACTCGGTCTCCGAGTAGAACAGCTCGCCGAACCCGCCGGCGCGGAAGAGGTTGCGGGCGTAGATGCACTCCTGGTTGTACCAGCTCGACTCGGCCATCATGTACTTCAGGCCGGTCTTCTCCTTGACCTCTTGGAGCATGGGGGCCTCTTCGAGGGCAAAACAGGCGGGCACGGCCGAGACGACGTGCCAGCCGCGCTCCATGCACATCTTCACGTGCCGGGCATGGTCCGGGGCCCCGGAGAAGACGGCCACGGCGTCGATGTCCTTGGCCTCCTTGAGCATGATTTCCAGGGAATCGTAGACCTTGTCGCACTTGTAGTGGTGCTTCAGTGCGTCACGGCGTTTGGGAAAGAGGTCGGTAACACCGGTGACGACGCAGTTGGGGTGCTCGTGCCAGTGGAACGAAGCCCCAAAACCGCCGCCGACCACGCCCATGCGGATCTTCTTGCCGCTTTCGGCCGGATAGGCCCGGCCGACGTGACCGAGCGTCGCGCCGCCCGCGACGAGGCAAGCCGCGGACGAGCCGGAGAGTTCCAGGAACATGCGGCGTGAAAGACTCTGCTGCGATGTGGATTCCTTGTCGTTGTGCATTCCATATCCTCCGCGGGCTTTCGAGAACGTGCGTCACAACCGGTGTAGGGTGGGACAAGCTCCAGCGCCGTCCCACCAACAAGCCGCGAGATTCCCGGTGGGACTGCGCTGGTGCTTGTCCCACCCTACGTCTGCCCCCACCCCCCAACTCCCAACTCCCAACCCCCA
>CAYSGY010000666.1:0-1684 GCA_964430315.1 uncultured Planctomycetaceae bacterium | reverse complement strand
TCCCGTGAGGCAGCATTCGTTTGGTCAACAACATGCCGGTCTTTGCAGGTTTGGACGTTCTTCGACGCTCGCCCCAAGGCTAGGCCAGCAGCGCGGGATGGCGAGGCTGGAGAAGATGGAAAAATCGGGAAGGAGCGTGAAATGCCGCACGTGTATGAGTCTCTGGACGTCACAGCCGAGTGCAAATCCAGTGGCCGAAACGGCTGCCAAACGCAAAAAGCCCGACGCCGGGCGAACTCCCCGGTGCCGGGCCCTTCTTGATACCTGACCAGCAGGCTCTTCTTGGTACCTAGCTGACGCCCCTATTGTCCCACTTGCGGCGGGAAAGTCAAGCCGATTCGTGAGCCAGGCTGCGAGAATCGGCTGACTCCCAAATGCGGGGACACATGGGCGGGATCGAGGAAAACTGGTGAGTGTCCCCTCCCTGAAAGAGCCTCTCGTGTCAAGGGCCTCCCGGCAGGTTTTGCGCGCACGGTCCGCGCTAAGGTCCGATAGGGCTTCTCTCTCGTTGTTTGCTGGTTGGTATCCGTTCACGGGATGCAACCCGCGCAGGGGATGCATGGGGAGCGCGAGGCGATGGTGGGCCGGGGCTGCGGAAGAGCAGGAGGGGTCGTCCGGCGAGGATGCGGCGGGGTGGCGCGGCGTTTAGGAGGTGTCGGGCATGAGAGATGGAGCCGGTTCGCGGCGGAAGTGCGCGGTGACGGCGGCCGTCAGGAATTCAAACACCGATCGCTGTTGTTGCCCGCAGGTCTGGATGACGGTCCAGATCCGTTCGCACCATCGCCGGCCATCTTCGCTGCGCGTCCCTTGAGTGATCCGTCGATGAATGGCCACGAAGCGGATGGCCTGCTCCGCCAGGTTGTTGGTCGGCTCGACGTTCGCCTCGGTGATGAAGCGGAAGTAGCTCTCGGCGTTGTCTCGGAAGCGATCGGCGATGTTGTTTGCCTCCCGGGTGAAGGGGCAGCGCCGCGTGGCATCCCACACCAACTGCTCGCGTGCCTGCTCGAGCTTCCTACGGAAGGTCTCCGGCGATGCATACTCCTCCCTGCGGTGGATCACGCCAAACAGCCGTCGCAGGTCTTCGACCAGGAGCTTGCCGTAGGCCTGGCTCTTCCGGTTCGGATGCTCGGCGAGGAACTTCACGTCCCGGATCAGGTGGGCGAGGCAGAACTGCAACAGCACGTCGAAGTCGCCCATGTACTTGCGATAGGCACTGAAGTAATCGCAGCCCAGGATGCCCCGGAACTCCTCGCCCAGCGTCTGGACCAGCACGTCGCTGCCGCGGGAGGGCGAAATCTTGTACACGGTAAACAGGTAAGCGCGGAAGCACCAGGTCCACAGGCGCTGGCCGTTTTCCTTGTGGCCCGTCTCGTCGACGTTCAACCGATCCTCCTTCCGGAGCATGGCGGCCAACGCCTCGTAGGGATCTTCCAGGCTGGCACTCACCTTCCCCACCAGCTTGCGAAGCATGCCGCGGCTGATGGAGACGCGGATCACGTCGCGGAAGAATTTCCGGATCGTGGAGAAGGACATGTGGCAGGCCCCTTTGAGGAAGCCCACCAGCGCCGTCAAACGAGGCCCGATCAGCCCGGCTTTGCGAAGCTCGTCGGCAAAGGGAGCCACAAACGTCCGCTTACAGTGGGGACACCATTGGGCGTAGCTGGAATGCTCTTCTTTCTCGACG
>CAYSGY010000665.1:0-1698 GCA_964430315.1 uncultured Planctomycetaceae bacterium | reverse complement strand
CTCTTCTCTGTTCCGCGGCCGTGCAAAGAGCGAACAGAGAAGAGGCACCGGTACTCTCCCTGCGATCCCCTGGGGCCTGGCGTTTCCCGGAAATACCGGATGAAGCAAAAAGAAGCGGCCCCCGTCCCTTTCAAGGCTGGTCCTTCTCAATCGCTGCTTGCCAGACCATGTTCGAGGGGCCGCAGATCCAGCGGTGGCCGAAATCGGCCCACCGGTTGCCGGGAGCGAGGGGCCGGCCGGCCTCGACGATGGCCGCCTCCCGGGCCGCGAGTTCCTCGACCTCCGCCGAGGCAAGTGGCGCCTTCTTGAAGCCGATCTGCTTCAAGAGGTCCTCGTCGGCCGCTTCCGGTTCGTCCTGGCAACAGGCCGGCGCAGCGGTGGACGGGGCGTCGATCCCTGTCGCTTCCTCCTGGGCACGCCACTCCGTCGCTTCGCCGGGCTTCCAAAGGGGCAGCGGGTGGGCCGGCACCGGGACCCGGATCTGGCTCGGCATCCACATCGCACCGTCGAGGATCGGCTCGAAACGGCCGCTCTCGACGTCGTAGTCGGTTCTGGACAGCCACCGGCCCGACCCCTTCCCGGGCTCCGTGACGAACTCATCGTACCGCGTGGCCGGCCGCCAGTTGTTGTGGTCGAACACCAGGAGCACGGATCCGGTCAGGAGTTGGCCGTTCTGCCATCCGCGGGCAACGACGAGGAGCCGCTGATAGCGGGGATCGAGCGGCCGGAGGCTCTCCGCATCGAAACCCTCGCCGGACGCCCGCGGGAACCCGCGGCGGATGCACTTGCCGTTGGCGGCGAAGATCATCACCTCGGCGAAGTTGGGCAGCCGCTCGTAGTGCGTGGCGATGACATAGACCCGGGCACGCTCGCGCTGGGGGGGCTTCACGGAGATCGTCGGCTGGGCCGGCCGCTCCCCGAGGACTTCCGAGGGCCGCAACTCGCGGGGCCGCCTGCCGACGAGGCTGCCCTGTTCCCTCCACACCGATTGGTCAGGATCGAACGTGAGGACGATCGAGCCCCAAACCGATCCGCTCTCGCCAGCCTGGCGGGCCTCGATCAGCACCCGCTCAAGCGATGCGGCGAGACGCACCGGACACGCTTCGCCCTTCGGACCGGTGACGGCGCGGACAATCTGCTTGCCGCGAAGCGTGCGTCCCGCTTCCTGGCGAATGGCAACGACCGAAATCGCGGCCTGCTCCGCCGGCCGGCCATCGTCCGGCGACAGGACCTGGATCGGCACCACGATTTCTCGCGACGCCCACTCGGCCGTTGCCGCCGCATTCGACTCGCCGGCAGCGGTCCATGACAAGGCGATTTGCAGCAGGGAGTAGACCAGTGCAATCCAAGGCATGCTCATGCGACCCTGTCCAGTCTGGGAGAGTCTTGTAGCCTTTGAGGGTTCGGGGTTCGGGGTTCAGGGTTCAGGGTTCAGGACTACGCACCGAGATACTCTGGAAATCCTGAATGTCGGATCCGCCCCCTGTGTTCTCTTAGGATACCCAACCCTGAACCCTGAACCCTGAACCCAGGCCCCCTGACGCTCGCCCATACCACTCTAATCCCACCCCGGTGGGAGTCAAGCCGATCCACCCAGATGCCGGGGTGAACCTTGCAGTTTCTGGCCACGTATTTAAAAATATCAGTTTTGACGGTGCGATCCCGGTCCCCATTTGGAAGCGACTTCAAAGGAATGGA
>CAYSGY010000664.1:0-1713 GCA_964430315.1 uncultured Planctomycetaceae bacterium | reverse complement strand
CGATCACCACCAGCGACGGTCGAGCCGAACGGCCGTCGGCCCGCTTGTACTTCATGCCACGAATGCGGCCCGTGATGCCTGCAACCTTGATGATTGCCCCGGATGCCTTGCTGCCCGGTATGGTCGGCAAGACGATCTCGCGAGCCGTCCAGCCGATGTGCGTGCGCTCGCCCTTGTAGAGCTGACCCGAGCAGCGGTTGGCAATCCCATCGAGACATTGGATGGGAAAGCTGACCTCGGGGAAGTCTTCCAATAGCAGTTCGTTGCCGTCGAGCTCGGTCTTGATCGATTCGAGCATATCCATCGCGTGTCCTTCGTCGCTGCCGACCAGGCAGACGAAGTCGCGGTGGCCGTGAAGCACGGCCCAGACGCAGGCGCATTCACAGATGCTCGTCTTTCCGCTTCCGCGCGGCATGGCCATCGCAAACAATCCGCCGCGGAGCACGGCCTGCTCGATCTTGGCGATCACCTTCAAGTGATCGGGCGACCACGGCAAGTGGAACGTGAACGGAAAGTACGACTCGCAGAAGAACCGAAAGTCCCCTTCCGCCCGCGCCTTGCGCTCGGGGTTGACCACCACCGGCAACTCGCCAATATCGCGCCCGGCAAGCGATAAGGCTGCATTGCGCGCCCGGGCACGCTCCTTGAGCGATTCATAAGGGTCGCCATCGGTTTCTAGGCGAGGCGTGTGCCGGACCTCGACCAGCCACGCGACGTACCGGAACAGATCAATGTGCGTGGCGTCGCCGATGCGAAACCCGGCGCGTGTGCGATGCCGGTGCAACTGTCGCTCGCTCAAGACCTCGCCGGTCGAATTGAGCAGTCGGCACAGTTCGCTGGGGCGGAGTCGGCGGACGTCAATCGCTGCCACGGAGCATCTCCGAAATCAACCAGCGGGCGTACTCAAGCAGATTGACCGTGCCATCGGCGTTTGTCGGCGCGCCGTCCTCGATGTCCGCGTGGAGGGTCTCCACAGTCACCGGACGCGACCCCGAAGCGGACAGGATGCGGGCCAAATCCTCCAGTCGTAAGGCCTGGGGATTGAGCGGGCCGCCTTGCCGTCCGTCAGCGCTGGTCGTGCTCATCGGGTGCTACGCATGGGCCAGAAAGTATTCCCAGAAATCGATGCGAATCTTCGCGGACCGCGCTTGAGCTTTGGGCGAAAACCTGGCTCATGTGTGGATGTACGAACCAACGCCCCCCAACGCCAAGGAGAACGACGATGGCCAACGCGAAACGAACCCACGCCCGAGGCGAGAAGATCGGCGACGACCTCCGCATCACCAAGACGACCCGCCGCGCCTCGGGCGGTGGGACTTGGGTCTGCGGAACGATTGCCGGCCACCGCTTCGACGCGCTGGTGTTTCCCGAGCACGCCGAATGCCCAGAGTACGAGTTGGGCGACAGCCGCATCTCGAAGCTCTGGGTCGAGCGGATGGCCGACAAAACAACGGTGGTGAACTTCGACCGCGGATGGGACCACCTGCCCGCCAACCCGACCGCCGCGAAGATCGTCGACTTCCTGACGGCGGGCCTGGCCGACCTGATCTACCACGCCTGACCGACGACAAGGAGAACCACGATGACCAGCTCGAAGACCCGCAACGACGACGCGGCAACCATCGACGCCCGCCTGACGCAAATCGCCCAGCACGTGCTGAAGGTGCCGACGCTCGCGTACCGCAACTCCGACTCGCTCGATTTCCACACAGT
>CAYSGY010000663.1:0-1714 GCA_964430315.1 uncultured Planctomycetaceae bacterium | reverse complement strand
CACGATGACGCATCCCAATCTTGCGCACATTCCTGCGGACGACGTCCGGCGGGAACTCCGGGACTCGAAGAAGGTGCTCGAGGCGTGCCTCGGGGAACCGGTGAAGCACTTCTCCTACCCGAACCCCAGCCTGACCCCCAATTGGAGCCCGCAGACGAGAGCGATCACCGAGGAACTCGGCTACCGGACCGCCGTCACGTGCGATTGCCGCAGGGCGAGGGCCGGATGCGACCCGCTGCTCATCCCCCGCCTGGCCGCACCGATGGACCTTAACGAATTCCACTGGGCGTTGGAAGCCACCTTCCTGGGCCACCAGGTGTAGAAGTCGCCGCTATGCAGACAAGAGTCGTACGCACGTTCGAGGGCTTCCGCGACCTGGAGTCCCGTTGGGGCGAGATGCTCCGCGACAGCGACATGAACGCCCCCTTCTTCTCCTGGACCTGGTACGATGCCTGGTGGAAGCACTTCGCCGAAGGAAGCGAGTGGTTCCTCATCGCCGGAGAGACGCCGGACGGCCAACTCCGGTTCGTCGCGCCGCTGAGGAAGGGCCGGCGGTCGCTCCGCGGCCTCCCGGTTTCGGAAATCTCCTTCCTCGCCAACAGCATCAGCCCGCGGAGCAGTATCCTGTTTCGGAAGGACTGCCCCGGGCCCGAGGCCTTGGACGCCGTGCTCCGATGTCTCGCCGAGCATCGCTCCGAATGGGACATGCTCCGGCTCTGGAACCTCCCCGAAGGCATCTCGTATCTGTCGGGCTTCGACGAGGCCGGAAGTCGCCACGGCTTCCACGCGATCCGCGAGCCGGGCTGGCAAAGCGCCTACCTAGCATTGGAAGGCGATTTCGAGACGTACCTGACCCGCAACTTCGGAAAGAACCGCCGACGCGGCATCCAGCAGAAGGTGCGGCAGTTGTCGGCCCGGCCCGGATACCGAATCCTCGACTTCAAACGGCCGGAGGAGATCGAGCATGGGCTGGAACTCGCCTTCGCCGTGTCGCGGGCGAGTTGGAAGGGGAAGCTGGGCACCGACATGGCGGGAGAGGAATCGCGGCGTGCGTTCTACATGGACGTCACGCGCCGTCTGGCGGAGCGGGGACAGGTGCGGATCTGGATCTCGTTTCTCGAGGAAGCCCCGATCGCCCTCCAGTACCAACTGGTCGACGGCGACACGGTCTACTTGATCGTCAACGACTTCAGCGACGAGCACCAGGGGATGTCGCCGGGCACGGTCCTGCTGTATCAGGCGATCGAGCGGATGTACCAGGAGAACCTGCGACAATTCCAGTTCAGCGGCGACCTCTACGACTACAAGTCGACCTGGGCCTCGGACGTCCACCGCCACGTCACCTTCGAGATGTTCCACAACCGTCCATATTCCCGATTCCTCTGGTGGACGAAGAACACCGCGTTGCCGGCCCTGCGTAGCGTCAAGGCTGGTCTACGGGCCGCCGGGGCGTGACGGGGGGATCGTCTGCTCCAGAGAAAGCCCAAGGAAGCCCAGGGGTTGCAACCCCTGGGCTTGGAAGTGGCGAAGGTGCCCCGTTTGCAACCCCGGAGGCACGTGCTTCCTCAACCGTCCCGAGATATCGGCTCGTCGTCGCCGCGGCCGTCCTCGTCATCCAGGTCGAGGCCGTCGATCCAATCGAGGTACTCTTCGATCTCGCAGAGCGGCATCCCGAGATTCTGTGCCACCTCGACGGCTTCGATCCGCTCATGGG
>CAYSGY010000662.1:0-1748 GCA_964430315.1 uncultured Planctomycetaceae bacterium | reverse complement strand
ATCGCTTGGCAACTGAATCCGCAAGAACCGGGCCTGCAACGGGGTGGACCTTCCCGCGGCGTTCGACGAAAAATCGACCACCAGGGGCCTCTTGTCCTTGATGCCTCCAAAGGGCTTGCCCCGGTTGTCGTAGCACGGCGTCCAGACCTTGCCGTCATCGGAGGCGAGGATCACGAGGCGATCGGCGTTGTGGAGCCCCGGGGCGTAGTCGAGGCGGTTGTAGATCACCGTCTTGCCGATCGACCTGCCACCACGGATTCGGCTCGAAGTTGGTATGAAAACCATAGCGGCCGTTCTTGACCCCATCGACCGCCCCGCCGGCATCCGAGGCCGTCGACGCGGGGTGAAAGCACGCCTCTGCGGTGCTGGGGAACGTCGCACCGACGTAGAGGAACTGGTCGTCGAGACAGAGGCGGATCGCCGGTTGAACCGGCTGGTCGGCCGGGCCCGGCGGGACGGCAGCAGCCCCGCGCCAGCAAGGGTCGTCGAGCCGGCCGTCGAGCTTCGGCGACGGCGTCTTCGGTACGCGAAGCACTCCGCTCGAAGCCGCCGGCTCGCTGCCCGGAACGCCTTCCCACGTCACTTCGCCGGTCGGGAAGCGGAGGATGCCCGGCTGCTGGAGTTGCGTCAGGCGGCACGTCTCCTGGCGTGCCCAGTCGGCCTCCACTTGTTCCCGGAAGGACTCGGCAGCGGCACGAGCCGTCAACCCGGCCAGGACCACGACAAGCCCGCCGAGAAGTGGCCATGCTTGGACGAAGAGGGGCGTGGGTCTGAGCATGCTCCGCGGCATCAGAGTCCTCCTTCGTTACCAAGCTTCTTCGAGACAAGATCGGCAGACGCGCGGACCTGGGGCCCGAACTCCGTCACCCGCGGCTCCGCCATCCGGCCCGCCGGGCCCGTGACCGTCAGCGACGCCACCGGGTAGCCGTGGCGGTCGAGAATTGGGGCCGCGACGCAGACGACCCCCTCGATGTGCTCCCCGCGATCCAAGGCGTAGCCACACTCCCGGGCCTGCCGGAGGTCTTCGCGCAGCGATGCCGCGTCGGTCAACGTCCGGGACGTCAAACGCGGCATGGGCAGCCGGGCGAGGATCGCCTCCTGTTCGCCGGGCGGCAAACAGGCCAGGATCGCCTTGCACGACGCCGAGGCGTGCAGCGGCTGACGCATCCCGGGATCGACCACGCACCGGAACGGATACCGCCCCGGGACCTCTTCGAGCACGAACCCTTCGTCCTCCACGAGGACGCTCAAGCAGACCGTCTCGCGGACCGCGTCGCGCAACCGGCGCATCACGTCGAGCGACTGCTCCACCAGGCTCGGAGTTTCCCGCAGGGCGCCGTACCCCAGCGACAGCAGTTTCCGGCTCAGCCCGACCCGGGCACTGTCGGGATCGCGCTGGACGTAGCCCGCCCTGACGAGCGTCAGCGTGATCCGAAACACGCTGTTCTTCGGCAGCCCCAGGTCTTGGGCAATCTGCCCCATGCTCCGCCCGCCGGGATATCCGTCGAGGTACTCCAAGACCCGCAATCCCCGCTCCAAACCGGGAACAGAATACCGGACCGTCTTGGATCTTGACTTGGATGCCGGAAGGCGTCGATCGGATTTCATGGCGAGGCCGTTTCGATTGGCTAATCAAACTATGGTTGATATGTGTACCGAAATCGAACCACCGTGTCAACGGTTTGCCTCGTCCTGCAACCGAGTCGAAACGGGAGTGTGTAGGGTGGGCAACGCCCACCAAACCCGCA
>CAYSGY010000661.1:0-1764 GCA_964430315.1 uncultured Planctomycetaceae bacterium | reverse complement strand
GTCCGTCTCCTCGATCCGATCTCCTGGCAGCGGTACGATCTGGACCCCGATGAGGACCATGTCCTCCGCCATGGGCAGGTAGTCGCGGGACTCGTAGGTGGTGGCCACCCCGGCTGCGTCCACCACGGCGAACTCCGTCCGGCCCACCGGGGCCGTCAACTCCACCGAGGCCGCGCCGCGGCGATACGTCACAGGACGCGAGGCATGCCTCCGGAACATGCCCGCCAGCCACTCCGCCCCGCGCTGCAAGAGATCGGTCACGTTCTCGCGTCCTCGCGGCCTGGGGTCACACGGTGCTCAACGTGCAGCCGTCGTTGGCAACGACCCGCCACCGCTTGTCGGAGCCGGACTCGATCCCCACCAAGAGGATCAAGTCCCCGGCGTCGTTCAGGGTGATCGTGTTGTTGCCGGTCTGGTTGACTCCCGTGGCGCAGGTGAGGACGCAGTCGCCCCCGTCGGTCTTCAGGGCCAGGCTGAGCATCTGGCCGGCGTAGGAGGGGGCGGCCAAGGTCCCGGTCTCCGCCCCGGCCGTGACGATCGAGCAGTGGCCGCTCTCGGTCACGGGGATCGCCCCGGCGTCCCCCGGGTCGGAGATGGCATTGGACACCTCGTTGTGGACGGTGTTGGACACACTCGCCACGAGGACCTTGCGCACGCTGACCGTCTCGTCCGTGGCCCCGGCCGCTGCGGCCGCGAAACCGAAGAAGGTGTTCCCCTCGGCCGTGGTCGTGAGGGCCCCGGTCCCGGCGGTTCCGCCCTGCGGGTTGCCGTCGGCGTCCCAGTAGAGGGCCGCGCCCTCGTTCATCTGGCCGTTGACCTTAACGACCTCGAAGAGTCCCTCCAGGTCGAGGGCCCCGGGCTGGTTGGCCGCGATCGGGCGCGCCGCCACGCCGATGAGCGCGTTGAGCACCACGACTTGGCCAGCCGCCACGTCGCTGGAAGGCGTGTAGTCGATCGACGCGCCGCTGGCGACGCGCCGGGCTTGGTACGATTGAGTCATGGATCGATCTCCGTGAACTGATGGTCCTTGGATGGCAGGCAGCGGGAGGCCGCTTCGGAGTTCTCCCGGCCCTCTGTCGCCTTACACCTCGCCCTTGCTCTTCACTCCCGCCCGCGGATCTTGGAGTGCACTGCCAAAATCATGCACGCCGCGGCACTGAATCCCCAGGACCGAGAAGTCCGCCTCGGCCGTCTCGATCGTGGGCGATTCCTGCCCGTTGAGGAACGCCACCTCGATCACCGGCAGGTCGTTGGGGTCGGCCAGCAGGTACCAGGCCTTCGAGGAATTGCCCGTGTAGCGGGCGTTCGACAGGTAGCGGCTCACCTCGACGCGGAACTTCCCCTGGTGCGGGTTGGCGATCGGGTATTTCTGGTTGGAGTTCGTGTCCCGAAGCTCCATCGACTTGTAAAGCTGCGTGCCGAGCGCCGACAGGGCCGTGGGCACCAGGAGGATCGCCGGCATGATGCCGATCGGCTTGTTGTCCGAGTCCACCTGGTCCATGAAGGCCACCTCGGACTTCGTCAGGCCGTCGATCGACAGGGCCGTGTCCGCGCCGCTGAGGTAGTTCTTGGCATCGGCGGTGAAGAACGTGCTGTTGGCGAGGAAGGTCGCCCAGAAGACGTCGTTGATCTTCAGGCCCGACCCGCGTCCAAGCTTCCTGGGCACCGTGGTGATGGCCCCCAGATCGTCGTTGATGATGTCCCGACGGTCGATCGAGAGGATCAGGCCGTAGGTGTCGGCCTTGTTGGTGTAGCTCTCCTCCC
>CAYSGY010000660.1:783-1766 GCA_964430315.1 uncultured Planctomycetaceae bacterium | reverse complement strand
CCGGCTCGCCGGCTCGGAAACAGATTCTCGGCCGGCGCCGTTTCCTCCAGTCGGCCAGCTAGCGGTGAGGGATGGGGCGAGCTTCGGGTGAGGGAAGGGGTGATCTTCGGGTGAGGGAAAGGGCGGACTTCGGAGGAGCGCACCAGATGGTCCAACTCAGAGAGCAAGTCCACACCGCCGTGCTTGGAAGTTGTCGCAAGACGCTCGGCGAGCCCCGGGCGTCAGCCCGGGGGTCGGGGAACCCGGGGGCTGACGCCCCCGGCTCGCCGGCTCGGAAACAGATTCTCGGCCGGCGCCGTTTCCTCCAGTCGGCGGTTGGAGCCGTGGCAGCCATGACGCCCCGAATGGCATGGACGGCTTTGCCGACCGCGGTGAGGATCGAGCAGCCGTTTGATGGGGCCATCCTCAACCGTCGGCATGGGAAGACGGATGCCGGCGGATTGAGGATCCTTGTCTCGGGCACTGCTCCGCCCGCCGAGGCAGTGACGATCAACGGCCGGCCCGCGAGACGCGCGGGCGACAGGTTCCTCGGCGAAGTGGTGCTACGCGAGAAGGTGACCGAGATTGTCGCCGTCTCCGGCGACGCTTCTCGCCGCGGCACGGATCGGGTCCGCGTGGTCTGGGACCGCTATTCGCAGCCCAGGTACCATTTCGCGGTCGACGACAACATCTTCTTCCTCCGCGACATCGCCCGGAAGAAATACGCCTCGCTGTTCGATTGCTTCTACTTGAAGACCCTCCGCGGCCTGCACCGGAAGTACGGCACGCGGTTCTCGGTGAACATCTACTACGCGGCGGAGGACGGCTTCACGCTGCCGCAGTTCCCCGACCGCTACAAGGGCGAGTGGAAAGACAACTCCGGGTGGCTGAAGCTGGCGTTCCACGCCTATGCCGACTCGCCGGCCCGACCTTACCAGGACGCGCCGGCCGCCAAGCTGATCCGCGACTACGACCTGGTGGGCAACGAGATCCATCGCTTCGCC
>CAYSGY010000660.1:0-773 GCA_964430315.1 uncultured Planctomycetaceae bacterium | reverse complement strand
AACCTGCACTGGTCCATGGCCACGCCCGAGGGGCTCAGGGCCCTGGGGCAGCGCGGCGTGCGATGCCTGAGCGGATACTTCAGCCAACGCAACGGCCGCTGGGACATCAACTACAACCTCGACGCCCGGCGCTCGGAGTACCTGTCGAAGCGCGATCTCATGATGGACTTCGACAGCGGGATCATTTTCTTCCGCGACGCCATCGTGTGCAACTCAACGCCGGTGGACCACGTGGCCCCGACGCTCGACCCGCTGGCCCGGGAGCCCGATCGCCGGGAGACGGTGAACCTGCTGACCCACGAGCAATACTTCTGGCCGTTCTACCGGGCCTACGTTCCCGACCATGCCCTGCGGTGCGAGGCGGCCATCCGTTGGGCCACCGAGCAGGGGTACAAGCCGGTCTTCTTCCACGAGGGCATCCTCGGCGGACGCGAGTAGCCCGCCGATCCTACGCGCTCTGCACGACGGCGCTGCAACGATGCGCCGGCGTCGCTCAGCCTTTCGCACTTCCCCGTTGCCTGCTAAGCTGGGAGGACGTTCCTGCATCGATCCCGGAATTGCGACAGTTATGAGACTCGTCCTCTTGGGGACTACCGGCTATCACCCGAGCGACCGCCGGCAAACGGCCTGCCTGCTTCTGCCCGAGTTGGGGGTCATGCTCGACGCCGGGACCGCCATGTACCGGGCGAGCCGGTTGCTGGAGACGTCGGAGTTGGACGTCTTTCTCACCCACGCCCACCTGGACCACGTGATCGGGTTGACCTACCTGCTCG
>CAYSGY010000659.1:0-1783 GCA_964430315.1 uncultured Planctomycetaceae bacterium | reverse complement strand
CGGGTCGGCCTCGCGAGATTCACCGTCGCCTGGCTTCCACTTATCCTCTTCATCGAAGCCCGGGGGAGCTGGACTCCAGAAGGCGTCCGGCAGTGACGGCTAGGAGGGTCGATCGGAAGAGTCGGGCCGCGCGTGTTGAGACTACTGGGCAGGGAAGGCG
This sequence comes from uncultured Planctomycetaceae bacterium, assembly GCA_964430315.1. Classification (GTDB taxonomy): domain Bacteria; phylum Planctomycetota; class Planctomycetia; order Pirellulales; family Thermoguttaceae; genus CALFBP01. Next base: position 1,623 of record CAYSGY010000659.1, on the reverse strand, counting down.
CGAAACGAAAGCGCCGCAGCCGGGTTGTACTCGGTGAACATCGTGACTTGCTCGTTCCCGAGGCCCGCCATCCTCAAGCGGCGGAGGAAGACGTCGCCCAAATAGGTCATTCCCGGGCCGCCGCCGTAGGCACGCCACATGCTCCTCGCGCCCATGTCCATGCCCAAGAGGATCCGGGAGGCGTGGCCGGATTCGGCCAGGCGGCCGATGAGGTGGACGATGGTCGAGTCGGGGTGGACCTTGATCCGGGAGACGCCGTCGTAGACGAGGTAGGCTCCGGTATCGGCGATCTCCTCGTGCAATGCGAAATCCGGGTTTCGGTCGAGATGGCTGATGAGGAGCGCCGTGGGGTGGACTCCGAATCGTTGGAACATGGCGATCTGATCCAACCCGCACGTGCCGCATTCCGTATGCGTGAGGATCGGGGCCCCGGTCCGGAGGTGGGCCGAAGCGACCGCCTCGGCCACCTTCCGGGCCTGGGCGTCGATCACGTGGTAGTCGGACGCGAACTTCAGAACCCCGGCTTTGATCTCGGTGGGCCGTGCGTGCCCGGAAGCGTCATACTCGACCATGCCCTGGGTGATCTCGGCGACCATCCGTGCGGCGAGCTGAGGGGCCGTCTCATGGAAACGGAAATGGTCGGGCTCATAGTAGACCGCCCGGTGAAACCCGGTCGCGGCAACGATATGAACCCCGGATCGCTCGGAGGCGAGCTTCTGAAGTTGTGGGGCCCGCTCCGGGCCGATCGGTTGGGCGTCGACCACGGTCCGTCCGCCCGACGCGAAGTAGTCGCTCAGTTCGGCGGAGGTCTTGTCCAGATCGTCCAGCAGAAGCTGGCTGTTTACCCGCGCGCTGGGGCCGGGCAGGATGAACGTGTGCTCATGGCAGTGGGCAAAGCCCACGGTTTCCGGGGGAATGTCGCCGCGGACCGTGCGGACGATCGTACCGATGGTTCTCGGCGGTGCAGGCATGATGCGTCTCAGGGATCACGCGGACGTCCTACCGATCGCCTTGCGAGCCGCCCGGAGCAGGTCGTTGACCCCGTCGCGGTAATCCTCCAGGGTCTTGATCCACGTGCGGAGGCAGCGCTCGCCGGCGGGCGTGATCTGGTAGGCCCTCTTGGCCGGGCCGCTCTGCGAGGTGTCCCAGGACGACGTCACGAGCCCCTTGCTCTCCATGGTCTTGAGGAAACGGTACACGCCCGACCCGTCGGGCTTGTGGCCTCCAAGCAACGGCATTTGGCCGAGCCGCTCGGCCAGGGCGTACCCGTGCAACGGCCCCTCCGCCAGCACGCTGAGGATGGCCGGTTGGATCAACTTGTCGAGCGTCCCCCCCGCACAGGGGCAATCGTCCAGATTGAGCGAGAGGTCCGTTTGGCGGTCAGGCATCGTCGTCGGCTCCGTACGCTTCGAGTGTCCCTTGCCGGAGGTCCCCGGTCAAGAGGGGGAGGGCAGGGGCGAGGTCACGCACCTTCCCGGCATGGTCTTCCCACGGAACGCACCGCCTTCGATCCTTGCCGCCATGTTGTGGTGAAGAACACCCTGGTGCTCCGTCTAGCATGCTCTGACGGATGAAGCGATGATCCCATGTGGCACAGCCGCCCTCGGCTGTGCAGGGCATTTC
>CAYSGY010000658.1:0-1795 GCA_964430315.1 uncultured Planctomycetaceae bacterium | reverse complement strand
AGAGATCCTCACGCCGGTAAATATGGGGAACGGCCCCCATCGCGACAACGGGGAGGGAGAGGCCGGCAACCCTGGCCTCTCTCTTACCCGCTTGACGAGGACCGGCGAAGCCGACTCGCCTGGAACAGAACCGGAATCCAGGTAGCATTTTTCAAGGGCTGACTTTTCACTTGCCCAGGGCCAAATCAGGTTGCGCGATTCTGGGAGTCCGCGTCGACCGTGTGGCACTGCTTGACCGCTGCCGACAGCACGGTTCTTCCGATCGGATAACGCTTTCGCGGCAGCGGTCAAGCAGTGCCACACCCCAAGATCATGCAAGTTGCGTGATTCTTCCGGGAAGTCTGGGGGCTTTGCGAAGACGTCACCAAATTCGGCGGCTGGTCCGATAATCTGCGATTTGCCGACTTTGAGTGAAAAGCTGTGCGGGCAATGCCGATTATTAGGGAAAAACCAAGGCGAGCAGAGTCTCCCGAGGTCTCACTCCGGCTTTTTTGGAGAAGGTAGGGGAACCCTATGAAACGACTACTCGTAAGCCTGGCGATTACGCTCCTCGTGCTGGCCGCGCAGCAGCCGGCTCGAGCGCAGACTTCCGACTCCGACTTCTCCGCCGGATATGGGTACCTGCCCTCGGGATACGGGGCGCTTGCCTCCGCCCAAATGGAGATGCCCACGGCACCGGCGCCAACCCCGGGGATGCCTGGCGCCGGGATGTCCGGTCCAGGACTGATGGGCCCCGCGCCCGTCCCACAGTATCAGGGAGATCCTTCCGGATTCGATCTTTTCGCACCGGCGTGCGGGGGCGTGAGCTGGCAGATTGTCGGCGAGTACCTCTATCTCCGCCCGAGCAACGCCGAAGTCACCTATGCCCAGGTGTTCGACGCGACCACGGGAGTCCCGTTCGGGCGGACCGGCGTGTCGACCCCGTACTACGACACGGGCTTCCGGGTGTCGGCCGCGGCCGCGCTGGGCGATTGTGCGGCGATCGGGGTGAGCTACACCTACTTCGATGCCACGGTCAACAGCCGTCTCGACGCCAGCGAGAACCCTTTGGGAAACGTCTACCCTGATTCCGTGGTCAGTTCGCTCGTGTTGCATCCGCTTGCGGTGCCGGTTGTCAACCCCAACGGCGAGTTCGCCACGGCGAGCGAAACGATCCGGTTCCATCTGGCCGATATCGACTACAAGGCGGCCCTGGTCAGCGGGCCGCGCTACTGCGCGAACCTGGTGGTCGGGGCACGATTCTTGTCCCTGGATCAGCACTTCGACTCGTCGGTGGACATCGGGGCCGCCACCGCCGATCTGATGTACACCAACGTCCGATTCGAGGGCGGCGGCGTCCGCTTCGGGCTCGAAGGGGAGAGGCTGTCGGCCGCCAGCGGCTTCCTCGTCTATGGCAAGGGTTCGGCCAGCTTCGTCGGGGGCACGGCCCGCGCCGATTACTCCCAGTTCAATAACACCACCGATCCCTACCTCGTGGACACGCAGTGGAAGTCGAACCGGGTCATCACGATGCTCGACTTCGAGGTGGGGGCCGGCTGGGCCAGCGTCGACGGGCGGATTCGCGTGACCGGCGGCTACATGGTCAGCGGATGGTACAACACCGTGAAACTGGACCGCTACATCAAGGCGGTTCAGGACGGCAATCCCACCCTGCTCAACAGCCCCACCGAGAACGTGCTGGCCTTCGACGGCCTCGTGTTCCGCACCGAGGTGCGATTCTGATCCGCATTTCTCATCCATCGTGGGGCAGGTCGCTGACCTGCCATTGCGCACGGACAGGTCAGCGACCTGCCCC
>CAYSGY010000657.1:0-1852 GCA_964430315.1 uncultured Planctomycetaceae bacterium | reverse complement strand
TCACCTGCCTGATGGACATGCGCTACGCCGCGGCCCTCTGGAGCAACCAGCACACCCTCCTGAAGCGGGCCCCCGTCGCCCAGGCCAGGCAGTGGAAGCCCGTCCTGGACATCGTCCGCCAGTCGGTCAAGCTCAATCCCGAGTGGTTCGCCCGCGCGTCGAAGGCCGGCGCCCAGCGGGCCCAGATGTCCCTGGAAACCCAGCGGTACATCCAGTCCGTCGATCAGCTGATCGTCGAGCACCGCAACCAGACCAACGCCGAGATCCGCTACGAAGACTACCTCATACTCACCGGCCAGGAGGACTACGTCAACCCGTACACCAAGGAAGTCGAGCGGGACACCTCCGAGTACAAGTACCGCTGGACCACCGAACAGGGGGACATGATCTACACCAACGAGTACGGCTTCGATCCGAACAAGAAGCGGGAGTTGAACCACCAGGAATGGAAGCTCACCCCGGTCCGCGAGAGATGACCGGGAAGAGCAGAATGTCCCCTTTTCGGGGACCTGAGTTCCAGGAAAATGAACAAGGGCCCGGCGATGGGATCGTCGGGCCCTTGGAGTATTGTCGTAGGCAGGCGGATCATAGGCTGCGGCCGCGACGAATCCAGCCGATGAAGCCGGTGCCGACGGCGCCGAGCAGGATCGCGCCGGGAGCGGGAACCACGGCGGGAGTCGGAGGCTCGGGCGCCTGGCCGCCGACGTAGAAGTCATCCAGCGTCGCGTACTCGACGGCCGGGGTCAGCGTGATGCTCGCGATCGGAGCAGTGCTGATGAAGCCGCGGAAAGTCGAGGGCGTCGCGTCGACGAGCGTCTCGGTGGTCGCGAAGGCGTCGGCCAGCGTGATGCTCAGAGAACCCGCCGCCGTGGTGAAATCCCAGGCGGTGAGCCAGAAGTTGCCGCCGACCGCGTATACCGGGTCGCCGGTGAAGGTGATCACGATGGGATCGAGCTGGTTGCTCGAAGACATGTTGCCACCGCCGGAATACAGGCCGTTGACCGCGGAGATACTATAGCGGAATCCGTTGACCGGGCCCATTGACAGCGGGTTGGTGACGGGGCCATTGGCGAAGGAAGAGAAGGTCTCCAGGTAGTACCCCGCCGGGATTGCCCCGATGAATGACGTTTGGTTCGTGTAGGTGGTCGTGCCGGCGAACACGTTCATGCTTGCGACCAGGACCAGACTCGAAACGGCGATAGCTCTAGCGAAATTCAGCATCATACCCCCCAACCTAGAAACGTCAAAAAGCGGATGAATCGTTGCCCCAGTAGTCTACCCATTATACCCATATCGCCGGTATTGTCAAGACTGACGCGAGCAATTCCGCCCGCGTGAGACCAGAATCTGCAAGGACGGATAATCTCCGGCGTGGCGGCATCCCAGAACCGATCCTTATCGGCGGTCGCGCGAAAAAAACTGTCGCGGCGCCGCGGAGAATTCGCATGGATTCCGCTACAACGGGTCCCGGACGTCAGAACGCAAAGATCACGCCGGCCTGGAGCTGGGCCTGCCAGAGGGTGTCGCTGTCGATCTCGATCGTGAGGGACCCGCCCTCGCTTTCGATGAGCGTGTCGCCGCCGCCCAGGAACGTGAAGAGGCCCCGGCCGGCCAGGTACAGGCCGAAGTTCTCGGTCGGGAAGAACCGCACGCCGCCCCCGATGCCGAGGGAGAGACGCGTGAGCGAATCGGAGTCGGGGGCGTCGGGGTCGATCCGCGTGGCGCCGACCGTCGCGACGACGAACGGCTGCCACGACTCGTCCGTCAGAAGGATATACGTGCCGCCGAGATGGTAATAGTCGATGTCGAGGTCGACGAGCGAGGGGCCGCCGAACAGACCTTCGTCGGATTG
>CAYSGY010000656.1:0-1855 GCA_964430315.1 uncultured Planctomycetaceae bacterium | reverse complement strand
CCCAGACCTCGCCGATCAACACGTTCTTAAGCGTGATCGTGTTCTTTCCCGCCACGGTGAGGGTGCAGGGACCGCCGGCCTTCATCGCGTCGAGCTTGACCATCCACTTGCCCGAAGGCGAGGCGGGCAGGGCCGTCTTGGTCTGCGTGCCCAGCGTGACCGTGACCTTCTCGCCGTCGGCCGCCCAACCCCAAATCGGCACCGGCATATCGCGCTGCAGGACGAGGTTGTCGGTGAAAATCGCCGGCAACTTCACGTCGGCCGGACAGAACGAAGCCGGGACCAAAGTCGCGACCGCGATCAACAGGGCAGCCAGATGCGAACGGCGATTCATGCTCTCTCCTTTCTGGAACGGCAGGGATTGAAACTTCCCGATAATACCCCGGGCGCCGGCGGCCCGCAACCGCTGAAGAAAAAGCGTCTGTAGCATCATTACCGGGCATCGACCAAGGATCTCACGCAAAGGCGCCAAGGCGCAACGGGATTTCCTGGAGGCAATCCTTCGACAATCGCCATGATGCCAGCATCTCTCCATCTTTTTTGCTGCTATTCTTGGCGTCTTGGCGTCTTTGCGTGAGGTCTTGCCCCGGTAATGATGCTACAGACTCAAGAAAAAGCGTTCTTCCGAGAATTCCGGGGAGTTGCAGGCGTACGACACGGAATTACCGGTGCCTCTTCTCTTTTCCGCGTCCGTGCAGAGAGCGAACAGAGGAGAGGCACCGGTACTTCCGTGCGATCACGCGAGGCCCGGCGTTTCCCGGAAATCCCGGATGACCCGGAAAAAGGGACCCCCGTGCGTCGGCGCGGAACCGGCTTCCGGCACAGCCGAGGGCGGCTGTGCCACACTACTTCGGCGCCAGGGGTTGCGGCAAGCGCGGGTCGGCCAGGTCGAGACGGTACATGATCTGATTGTAGTCGTAGCGCGGCGTCGGGGTGGGGTTGCCGGAGAACGTGGTCGCGTAGGTTCCCTCGAAGTAGAGGATCCGTCCGCCCTGCTGGTCGAAGAAATCGTGGTGGACCGGGTTGTAGAACGTGTACTTGTCGTGCGTCACGATCCGCTTCGCCCATCGCCAGGGACCGGTCGGGGCGTCGGACTCCGAGTACCACACTTCCCCGAGAAACGACGGGCCGCCGCCCTTCTCGACGGCAATCAAGATCCACTTCTTCCGGAACGCGTTCCAGCGGATCGAGCCGAGGTGCATCTCCACCGGCTTGCGGGTGTCGACGTCGCGGGGTTGATAGCGGGCCTCGTCCGGCCGGATCTTGCCGGCCTGGATCAGTTCGCGTTCCTCGTCGGCGGAGAGCGGGTCCGCGTCGGATTTCCAGGCGTAGCGCAAATGCCCCTCGGCAGTCCGCTCGAGGCGTGAATCGCCCTTCTGGGATCGACCGCCGGACTTCCGGCAAGTGAACGCCTCGTAGCAGCCCGGATCGAGCACGCACTTCAACTCCGCCTTGACCCGCGTCGCAACGTAGGGCAGCGGGAACAGGAGATACGCCGTGTCGCCGTCCCGGTAGAGGATGGGATGTCCCTTGGGGAACCGCCATTTCTCTTTCAGATCGAGTTGGACCCGCTTCTCGAACACCTGTTTGGACTCGTCGAAGACGATCAGGCCGTGCTCCAGCATGTCGCCGAGGTCTCTCATCCGCATGTAGTGGGCGGCCAGACGCTCTTGCCCGGCGTGCGGCTGTTCCGCACCTCCCGGGACATAGAGCGCTGCCCGCTGCTGTACCGGCAGGGGATCATCATTGTGGGCCAGGGGTCCAAGCGGGTCCACATGGGCGGCCGGGTCTACGAGTACGACCCGGACCACTATCTGGTGCTGTCCGTGCCCCTGCCCGCGGAGTGCGAGGCCCG
>CAYSGY010000655.1:1068-1859 GCA_964430315.1 uncultured Planctomycetaceae bacterium | reverse complement strand
CACGCCTTCGGCTTGCCGTTAGACGAGCCATATGCAGCCGCCGACCGTATATGTCAAAGACGGCCCAGTGACAAGGAAAGTTCCCTTGCCGCGGCTCTGACGGGTAGCAACGCACGCCCGGACAAGGCTGCATTGGACGTGGGGCCCACCGCAGGGAGGGTGGCCCAGACAAGACAGGACAATTAGACAAAGTGTCGAAATCGTTAGTTCTCCCCGGTTCCGGGCCGGTCGTTTGACCTGATCGGTGCGCCTGCTATGATCTCTATGGGGCGGCAAATCACATCTGCGCTGCTAGTCCAGAGTTCCGTTCCCTCGATGTACTCTCAAAAAGGAGGAACGAGATGCGCATTGCCAAGCAACTTTCGGTTCGTCTGGTCAACAAGCCGGGCCGGCTGGCTGCCATGCTGGGGGCGCTCAACAAGGGCAAGGTGACTCTCCAGGCGCTGGTCGTGATGGATTCCGGCGATCGTGGGACCATCCGCTTCGTGCCCGACAATTACCAGGCTGCTACCGAGGTCTTGGATGCCGTCAACATCGGTTACGACGACGCGGATGTCTTGTTGGTCGAGGTTCCCAACCAGCCCGGCGCGTTCCGCAAAGCGTGCGAGCGCCTGGCTGCCTTCCACCTCAACATCGACTACGCCTACAGTTCTTTCGGCGGGGAACCTGGCAGCAAGGGGGGTGGACTGGCGGTGATCAAAGTCAATGACCTGAGCAAGGCTCAGAAGCTGCTTCAAGAAAATGGGTCGACGGGCCGCCGTAAACAGTCTGGAGTCCCCGCGCGAAGGCCG
>CAYSGY010000655.1:0-1058 GCA_964430315.1 uncultured Planctomycetaceae bacterium | reverse complement strand
GGTAGTCGTCTGAAGGAGGGGGGCTGCGGGGATTCACAGTAGGCGGCCTTCTGCGGGCCGGAAGAGTTCGGACGCCCCAGAGTTTCGCCGGTTCCCAGGCTGCGGCTTTTCTGGTTCCCAAGCGCCGGCGCGGGACCCCTCTCGCGGGGTAGATCCCAAGCCGGAGTTTGGGAACCAGGTACGAGCCAGGTCCGAACTCAAGAACCGGATCCGGCGATTCCAGCCAGGTCCCAAGCAGGTTGGCCTTGCGAGCCTGGGCCAATCTTGGGAAACTACCGCCCCTTTCTGGATCCCCAAGGGCTCCTGCCTTCGTCGGCCGGCTGGGGTTTTGGCCGGATAGTCGCGATGCGTCAACTGGTGTTGATCGGAACACTACTGTTCGTGATTTCGGGCTGCGCTGCGGCACCGCCCTATGCCGTCCCTGTCGAACAGGCCGCGCCGGGCTTCTTCGCCAATCCGACCTTCCTGCCGTGCGCCAACCACGAGTACGTCTGGGAGAACCTGGTGGACGTCGTGGACGACTACTTTGCCGTCGAGCGGGAAGAGCGGATCCGCCTGGTAGGCAACGTGATGACGGAAGGACGGCTGGACACGTTTCCCGTGGTCGGCTCGACCTTTTTCGAGCCTTGGCGCCATGACTCGGCCAATCCCTACGAAAAGTTGGAGAGCACGCTCCAATCGATCCGTCGCCGAGCCCTGGTTCGCGTGATCCCGGCCGATAGAGGATTCTGGGTCGACGTGGCGGTGTTCAAGGAGTTGGAGGACGTCGAGTCGCCTACCGGGTCAACGACCGGCAGCGCGACCTTCCGCTACAACACCACGCTTACCCGCGTGGTCGGGCCGGTCCAGGAACAAGAGACCCACGAAGGCTGGATCCCCCTGGGCCGCGACACGGCCCTGGAGCAGCGAATCCTGGAGCAACTCCTGGCCCGATTTGGCTCGGGCGTGGTGCAGTGACTTACTGCCGCAGTCGCCCTGTGACCTCGCTCAGGCAGTCCTCCTTCTTCACGCGCCATTGCCGCAGCGAATCGCGGTCGCGGACCGTCACGGTGCCGTCG
>CAYSGY010000654.1:0-1867 GCA_964430315.1 uncultured Planctomycetaceae bacterium | reverse complement strand
GTACGCGACACCGAGTCGTTGGTTCAGCAGTCGATCGACCAGGCCGACGCCGACCCGCTCAGCGTGGCCGGTCGGGTGGGCGACAAGACGCGTTCGCGGAAGCCAACCAGCCAGCACGTGGCCGGCCTGGAACAGCAGTTTCGCGTGGCCCTGGGAAGCCGCGTCAAGCTGAGCCATAACGCCCGGGGCAAGGGCAAGTTGGCAATCTACTTCAGCAGCCACGAGGAGTTCGAGCGGATCCGCTCGCACATCTGCGGCCCGGAACACCCCGACGCGCACGCACGCGCCGGTTGACACACATCGAGGCCCTTCACCCCCGATTGCCCGCCGACGGCAAGAAGAGTAGGATGGGATACGTCACAGATCACCCCACCTATGGCCGGTGCTCTGGACGAGGGAGACAGGACCCCAACGGCACCGTTCCACACCGTAGGGATCTCACGCAACGCGAACCGTCGTCGCCCAACTCCCCTCAAAGAAGTGGAGCAAGACGACGTTTCCACCACCAACTTCGGGGCGTAGCGCAGTCTGGCTAGCGCATCTGGTTTGGGACCAGAGGGTCGGCGGTTCAAATCCGCCCGCCCCGACATAACTAAGGCCCGACGTGACAAGGAGTTACGTCGGGCCTTTCCGTTGGCAAGATACGTAGAATATGGCTCGGTGCTACCGTGGTGCTACCAGAGGCATTTCCCCAGAGGAATACCAGAGGGTAGGGGTAAACGCCCCACGGCCCCCTCATCGCCGCCGCCCACGGGCATGGTGAGCCTCAACGCCGTGCTCTCGCACCTTGCGGGCGAAGTCCACCGTCCGGCCGGAAATGCCGAACGCCTTGGCAACCTGGTCCCGGGCGTCGCCTTTCACTTCCGGTAAATTTACCGGAAGTGTTTTCTTCCCCGGTGCCGTGCCTCCATGTTCCTTCTGCCGTTCCTTCGCCGCCCTGTCGTAGATAGCACGGGCCCGGTCAGCGCACATTGCCAGTTGCGCGGGCGTCAGGTGCCGACGATGCAGATTGCGCTCAAACGGAGGTCGCCTCCAAAGTATCCGCCCGTTTTCGCCTCCGACCCCGAATCCCATCGCGCCACGTGCCCCAGGATGCACGCAAACAGGGGTCCAAGGGTCAGAACACCATCGGCCGCGCGCCCGCCAAACCTACGATGTGGCGGCCTGGACCGCCTCCAAGAGCCACGCAATCGCGTCGGCCGCGGTCTCGACCGTGCGGCCGTTTGCCAGCGTGGCCCCCGTCGCCGCCAAGCCGGCCTGTAGGGAAGTGATGAACGGGGGCAGGGTGTTGCAGAAAAGTTTGATCGTGGCGTCCGGCGGTAAATACCGGCTGCCTGTGGCGATTCCGGTTTCAAGGGGGAGGGAAAGCAGGGCGGAGCCCTCGTCAACCAGGCCGAGGTGAATGGTGGAAAGTGCCATAGGGTAAATCCTTTCGCAAAGTGGTGAATCGCAAAAAGCGGGCTGGGCGGCGGGGCAAGGAGAGAAGCCCCGCCGCCCCCCGGGATGACCCCTCGCCCCGGGTGCCCGCATGTCTCACTTGGTAGCGGCCAACCGCTTACGGCGGTGCTCCGCTCGGTCGCACTCTTCGGCCGCGGCCTCGTCCCGCTCTCGCTGGGCCTCATCCTCGAACCGCGCCGCGAACGGGATGAGCTTGATCCGTCGCCAGATTCCTCGGTCTGTGCCGCGGATAACCGGCTTGTGGTTGGCGGCCAGCCACACCTTGTGTGTCGGGTCAAATTGCCAGAAGTCTTCTCGCATTCGGCGGGCGCGGACAGGATCGCCGCCGGTCAGTTCTTTGACGAGCGATTCGGCTAACCGTCGCCCTTCGCCCGCTTCAATGCACGCGACAAACCGCTTGCCGGCCAGG
>CAYSGY010000653.1:0-1912 GCA_964430315.1 uncultured Planctomycetaceae bacterium | reverse complement strand
GTCCAGATCAATTTGCCAAGAAAATCCCTCCGGGGTGTGAACGGTTACCCCTCGGCCGTACAAGACCGACGTCGAATACATGAAGCGGCGTCAACCACCTACCCCCAATGAAGCACCTTGCCGTGGGAACCGCGTCGCTGTCGCGGGGGATCGGCCGTATCCACTCTCCGGTAACCAGATCAATTCCAGCAATGCACTGCCCTCCCGGTCGCTCCGAATTCGCCAGACACACAAGGCGTGCCATGCCCCATCCCCTACAGGTGTTGAATTTCGATGTTTCCCCAGTGGGATTTCAGGTACTCCGCGACGAGCCGTCGGTGGCAGCGTTCTGGCGTCGGCTCGCTACAAAGCAAGCATGCATGGTCAAGCTCAGTGGGTTGCAGACGTTCGTCTGGGCGGCGTGATCCCATGAGTTCCAGGAAGCGTCGCTCGTACTCGTCCCAACCGACCCGTTTCTTCTTGTAGCCATCCAGAATGTCTTTCGTGGGAGCTAGTTCCACATCGTGGACATACTCGATGCCGGCAATTGCCCGCAAGAAATACTCAAGATCTCGCTTCTTCGCGAATCCGGCGAGTTGCGAGACGTTGTTCAGCCGAACATCGACTAGACGTCGGATTCCCGCGGAACGGAGGGTCTCGAAGAACTTCTCGGCCGACTTTCCGGCGAAGCCAATGGTAAACAACTTGGTGCTCGTTTGGCCCTCCGCTGTTGCTGAGTCATTCACTGGAGCACTCCTTCCTCGCTGGCACGATACGCGATCTGCCCGGCCCGCTTGTCATAGGCCCTCTGAATCACTTCCTCGTCGCTCAAGTCTGGCTCGAAAAGGGTCCGCGAAACATCCATTTCGCGAACAAGCCGCCGTTCGGTCTGCGAGTGTTCTTCCGTCTCGCCGTTGAACAGGATATGCAGGATACGAAACTCGCGTCGCAGTTCGCGACAAATGAGGATCGTCCGATGGCAATCCAGAGGTTCCTTCTCCGCACACATCAAGGCAATCCGGTATTCGCGCGTGCCTTGGCGCAATCGCTCAAGACCCGACAGGAACTTGGGCGACGCAGCGACCCTTTGGTAAACCACGCGTTCGCCGTCGTAACACTCTGCTTCAATGCGTCGCGCTCCAAGTTCCTCCCCAAGAAACACATACCGAATGCCAAGACGTTTCAGCCCCTCGGCCAACGGCTCGCGATTGAACTGCGGAAGCCGACTGCTGTATGGCTGTGACCTCACATCGGCCAAAGCGGTTACGTCGTGTTTCTGAAGCAGCCCCGCAAAGGTCTCAAAGGAATGAGTTGTGTGGCCAATGGTAAAGAGCACTTGTGGAGTCATTTCGCCGTCACCCTTTCGGTCCGCCGCGTTTTCGTTGCTTCAGTTCTCGGGTTCTTCCCTGACGCTGAACTCCAGTTTCCAGCGGCGGTTGGTTTGGGGGCTTACGCACCAGAGTTCCAGCATGCCGAGCTCGGTCACTCGGGCGTGGAAGCGGACCGGGACGTAGTCTTCTTCGATCGCTTCGTCGGCGGGCAGGGTTGTCTCGAGGGAGTCGGTCTCGGAGAGTTCGTCTTCGCTCCAGCGGGGCAGCACGTCGCCGGGCCGGTCCTGCTTGCGGACCGGCGAACTGAAGAAGCGGAACTGGGCCGGCTCGCCGACCACCAGGCCGATCTCGTCCGACGGGACGTCGGTCTCGGTCCCTTCCTCCATGCCGATCGGGGCCACGCACAGGGCCCGCAGCGGGCGCACCGCCCCGGGCACGGCCAGGCCGGCGGTCTCGATGCCGACGTAATACGCCCGGGCCGTGCCGCCGCGGATCCTCATGCCGCCGCGTTGCTTGGCCCAGCCGTAGGAGGCCGCCCCCTTGGCTACGGCGTGGTCCAGGTCGGGCGCCCCGACCAGCGGCTGGGGCGGCGGGTCGTTGGG
>CAYSGY010000652.1:0-1926 GCA_964430315.1 uncultured Planctomycetaceae bacterium | reverse complement strand
CACCACGATCGCGAGGCGGCCGTCGGGCAGCGAAGTGTATTGGTAGTAATCGCCGCCGACGTAGCTGGCCGGATGGTAGTAGTCGAAGAAGCGGTAGCCCGCGAGCTCGGGGGGGCCGGCGGGGAGGAAGCTTCGCTGGATCTGGTCGGCCAACTCCAGGTCGCGCTCGATTTCCCGCTGCCTCAGGGCCATCTCGTGCAGACGGGCGTTGTCGAAGGCGATCGACGCCTGGGTCGCCACCGCCACGAACACGTGGAGGTCGTCCTCCTGGAACTGACCGCGGTAGTTCACGGTATCCATCTGAATCGCCCCGAACGTCTCGCCGTCGGCGTCGATCAGCGGAGCGCACATCACCGATCGGATCGGCGCTTGGACCAGGCTCTCGCTCGCCTTGAAACGGAAGTCGCAGGCGGCATCGGCCGAGAGGATCGCCTGCTGCGAGTCCATCACCCGGCCGACGATGGTCGTGCTGATCCGCACCTCCTGGCTGCCGGCCTGCTCGCGGACCTTCACGCACCGGGGCACGAGATCCCCCTCCTCCCCGTGGAAGGCGATGAATCCTTGCTCGGCCGCCGGAAAGATTTTGAAAAGGCTATCGAGCACCTGCGGGAAGACCTCATCCAGGGCCAGGGTCTTCCGCAGGCTCTGGGCGATCTCCAGCAGCGCGTTGATCACCGCACGCATGAGCGGGACGGAGCCACCGGGATCGCGGGGCGACGCGGCGTCGCACGGGATGACCGCGCGGACCTCCGCCACCCCCTCGTACTGCGCCACTTGGACCGAAGTCGTCGCCTTCACGGGGCTCCGCGACGGCGTCCGACAGAACTCGTACAACGATTCGCTGATGCGGATGCTGTCACCGTCGCGGAGTCGCTCCCGCGATCCGATCCGGTCGCCGTTGAGCCAGGTGCCGTTGCGGCTATGGAGGTCCTCCAGGAAGAACTCCCCGCCGACCAGCGTCACCTGCGCATGGTGCCGGCTCGTGTCGAGGTGGTCGATGGGGATGTCGCAGTCCGGATGCCTCCCCAGGACACACCGCGGCTCCTTGATTTGGAGGATCTGGCCCGCGCTGGGACCGCCGACGACTTTGAGATAGGCCATGGCTTGGAGGCTTCTCAGGGCTTCAGCATGCCATCCTAACGGGCGGGATGGCCCGTGGTCAACGGGGTCATTCCGGAAACCTGTTGAAGGGCGGCGGGGGAACCCCTATGATGCGGACGAGAGCATCCAGGAGATCACGAGCGTGCTGACCTCGACTGTCCTGTTCCACGCGATCGTGTTGGCTGTTCTGGCCCAACCGGCGGGCGAGCCCGCCCGCTACGCGGATCGGCTGACCTCTCGCATGGAGACAACTCCACCCGGCCGGCTGCCCAACTTCATCATCCTCTTCTGCGACAACCTGGGCTACGGCGACATCGGGCCGTTCGGCAGCACACTGCACCGCACGCCCCATCTCGACCGCATGGCCGCCGAAGGGATGCGACTGACCGACTTCTATGTGACCAGCGGGGTCTGCACGCCGTCGCGGGCCAGCCTGCTGACCGGCTGCTATCCCCGGCGTGTGAACCTGCACGAGAACGAGAAAGGCGGGCCGGTGCTTCCGGCGGTCAGCAAGAAGGGGCTCCATCCGGACGAGATCACCGTGGCCGAGGTCCTTCGCGCCCGCGGCTACGCCACGGCCTGCATCGGCAAGTGGCACTTGGGCGACCAGACTGCCTTCCTGCCCACGCGTCAGGGATTCGACGAGTACCTGGGCATTCCCTACAGCGACGACATGACCGGCCCGCCCGAGCACCCCGGCTGGCCGCCCCTGCCCCTGATGCGCAACGAGCGCGTGGTGGAGGCCCCGGTCGACCGCAACACGCTGACGAAGCGTTACACCGAAGAGGCGATCCGGTTCATGACGGCCCACAAGGACCGCCCGTT
>CAYSGY010000651.1:0-1946 GCA_964430315.1 uncultured Planctomycetaceae bacterium | reverse complement strand
GTCACCTCCGCGGTGGCCGAGTAGCGCGTTGCCCAACTCGCCCGCAGCCATTCGATGCCCGCCGCGCCCAACCCGGCGAGCACGAGGATCGCCAACAGGACCCCCGCCCGAACGAGACGGGGCCTCCAGGGACGACGATCGTGATCCGCACGCCTGGTCATTTTGGCTCCCAAAGGTCGATTCTCGCGAATCCTGCGGATCGGGTGGGCACCGCGGCGTGGCGGAAGACTCCACGCCCGCAGGCGCGAACCGACCCGTATTGTCGGGATCGGTCGGGCCTACCCTCCTCCTTGAGGGCGTCCCCGTCGTTCCTTCCGTCCCACATGGCACAGACGTCCGCTTTCCGCTAATCTGGATAACCTGACGCGGCGTCGGTAGTACGGGTTGGAAACCCGTCCCGCACGTCCCGATTCACGGACGGGTTGGAAACCCGTCCTACACCATGTTTCGCATGAAGACATGTTTCGTATTAAGATCTGTGGAGTCACGACCGCCGAGGACGCGCTGGCCGTGGCCGAGGCGGGCGCCGACGCGGTTGGGCTCAACTTCTATCCGCCCAGTCCCCGCTGGGTCACTCCGCAACAGGCCCAAGCGATTGCCGAGGCAGTTCGCGGCCGGCTGCTCCGGGTGGGCGTGATGGTCGATCCGGCGGAAGAGGAAGCGGTCTCACTCGCCTCCCAAGTGGGATTGGACCTTGTGCAACTCCACGGCAACGAGTCGCCCGCCCTGGCCGCTCGACTGAGTGAACGGCTCCCCCTAATCAAAGCCTTCCGAATCGGGCCGGCAGGGCTGCGGCCCGTGCTCGACTACTTGAACGAATTCTGCCGACTGGGTGGGCTGTTTCAGGCCGTCCTCTTCGACGCCTTCCAGCCAGGGCGGCTCGGTGGCATCGGAAAGACCGCAGACTGGGACGCGATCCGAGGATATCCTTCCGAGGGCTGGCACCCGCCGGTGGTTCTCGCGGGTGGGCTCACCCCCGACAATGTTGCCGCCGCCATCCACACGCTCTCGCCGGCTGGGGTTGATACGGCAAGCGGCGTCGAGACCTCCCCCGGGCGCAAGGATCCGGCCCTCGTCGCACGGTTTGTCGCTGCCGCCCGCCACGCCTTCGACGAGGCTCCGTGAATCGGCGTGTTGCATGCCGTCACTCGACAACGTGTGGCATGCCGTCACTCGGCGCAGCCGAGGGTCGGCATGGAACCCTCCTGGAGACTCTCCATGCTCACCCGACGCTTCGCGTCGTCAGAGCATGCCACACCCTGTCCCCTTGGGGCTTGCTCCATGGCGTCCCGGCTTCCCCTTGTCGGCCCCCGGAAGGGGTCGTATCATGGGCAGGTCTATGGATCCTCGGGAACCCTTGTTGGTGGGAGGTCGCCGTGTCTCAAGTCGAAACCCGATTGCCTTGGAAGGTCGCGGATCCGTCGCTGGCCGAGTGGGGCCGCAAGGAAATCGAACTGGCGGAGAAGGAAATGCCGGGGCTCATGGCCCTGCGTGCGAAGTACGGCCCGACCAAGCCGCTCACCGGGGCCCACATCGCCGGCTGCCTCCACATGACCATCGAGACCGCGGTCCTCATCGAGACCTTCGTGGAACTCGGGGCCCACGTCACCTGGAGTAGCTGCAACAAGTTCTCGACCCAGGACCAGGCCGCTGCGGCCATTGCCGCTCGGGGGATTCCCGTCTACGCATGGAAGGGGGAGACCGACGCCGAGTACGATTGGTGCATCGAGCAGACGCTGATCTTCCCCGACGGGCGGCAGTTGGAACTGATCGTCGATGACGGCGGCGATCTGACGGCCGTGGTCCACGGCCCGAAGTATCGCCACCTGTTGGCGGGGCTTCGGGGACTCTCGGAAGAGACGACCACCGGCGTGCATCGCCTCTACCAGATGCACGAGCGCGGCGAACTGGCCGTGCCCGCCATCAACGTCAACGATTCGGTCACC
>CAYSGY010000650.1:0-2018 GCA_964430315.1 uncultured Planctomycetaceae bacterium | reverse complement strand
GTGTCGGCGTTTGGTGATTCGGGAGCCTTACCAGCCGTTCGACGACCACTACCCTCGGTTCCACCCCGTGCCTACAAGTCCTGTCTTCCCATCGCTTTACGATCCTCCGAGGGCCCGCCTGCCATTGGTCCCCATGGACCGACCGACGGGGCCGTCGCCACAGCTCGGGCCCATCGAGCCTGCTCCCCTTCCCGAGCCCATCCCGACGCCGCCCGCGAAGCCGGGCGCACTCCCCCTGCCTGGCAGCAGTCCTCTTCCTCCTCAGCGTCAAGCCTCGCGAGGGAACTCGGGCGCCGCGAGTTGGATCTTCCTGCCCGCGACCACGCCCGACGACCGACCGGCCGGACCTCGCAGTCGCCCTGCCGAGGTGGCCTCGGAAGGCGGGCGGTTCGCTCGCTGAAGCGGGTACGACGGAATTGAGGATAACGGCCGCAACGCCCGGCGGGCAAGCCCGCGACGCGGATGGGCGGGCAAGCCCGCCCGCTACGCGGTGAGCGTCCGACCGCCTGTCTCTCATTCCCGATCCCTGGTCTTTGAATCCCTAATCCCTAATCCCTAATCCCTGATTCCCGGCCGTCCGTGTCAGTATGGGCAAGTGAGCGAATATGTCGATGGTACTCCGTGGAAGACTGGGGAGGTTATTCGGCGCAGGCCCCCACTGGTCAAGGGCCCCGTCCGGTGAGGCCGATCTAGCAACGGTGACAGGCCGCCCATGCGGCGGTGATGTTTCCGTGTCGCCAACCGGCCGACGCGGGAGCCAGGTAGGATCGCAACCCGCGCCGAACCACTTCCCATGGCAGACCGACCCGCCCGCCCGGTGCCCGTTTTCTCTCCCGCCGTTCTCAGCTCGCTCCTTGCGGCAGGAGCGCTCGTGGCATGGTGTCAGGGACTGGCCGGATCGGAGCTGCGGCAAACGGCGATCGTCCGCGCGGTCCAGGAAGTCCGGGCATCGGTGGTGAATATCCGGGGCGAGAAGACCGTGGGGTCCCCGGGGCAACCCGACGCGGGCCGGCGTGTCAACGGCATGGGGACGGGCGTGGTGATTGACTCCCGCGGCTATCTGGTCACGAACCACCACGTGGTCGACGGGGTGCGCGAGATCGTGGTCACCCTGGCCGACGGGACCCGGCACACCGGAAAGCTGGTGAAGCGGCATCCGGAGACCGATCTGGCGATCCTCAAGATCGACACCGACGAACCGCTTCCGGAGATCAAGGTGGGGACGTCGTCGGACCTGATGCCCGGGGAGTCGGTGATCGCGGTGGGCAACGCCTACGGATACGAAAACACGGTGACGCGGGGCATTGTGAGCGCCTTGCACCGCTCGGTTCAAGTGAGCGACGCCCAGCACTACGACGACCTGATCCAGACCGATGCGAGCATCAACCCGGGCAACTCGGGCGGCCCGCTGCTGAACATCGACGGCGAGATGATCGGCATCAACGTGGCCGTTCGGGCCGGGGCGCAAGGGATCGGGTTCGCCATTCCCGTCGACAAGGTGATGGCGGTCAGCGCCGAGTTGATGGCGTCGCTGGCGACCGAGAAGAACTGGACCGGGCTCCGCCTCAAGCAAGCCGCTTCTCCCACGCCGCAGGCCGCGGTCGTGGCCGAAGTCGAGGAGAAGAGCCCCGCGGCAACGGCCGGCCTCAAGCCCGGCGACGTGATTACCCGGGTCGGCGACACCAAGACCGAGCGGCCGTTGGACGTCGAGCGGGCCTTGCTCGGCCGGACGGCCGGAGAGCAGGTGGAGGTTGTGGCGGTCCGGGGGCAGGAAGACGTGAAGGTCACGCTCACGCTGGCGAGACCGACCGACGGCGTCGCCTCGTCGTCCGGGGAGCCCACCTGGGAATCGCTGGGCCTGGAACTCAAGCCCATCCCGTCCCAGGAGTTCGTTCAGCGTTATCGCAACCAGTATCGCGGCGGCCTGACGGTCACGGCGGTACGCCCCGAGAGCCCCGCGGCCGAGCAGGGCCTCCGGCGGGGCGGCCAGTTGCTCCAATGCCCGCCGCATCGCCAGC
>CAYSGY010000649.1:0-2034 GCA_964430315.1 uncultured Planctomycetaceae bacterium | reverse complement strand
GTCGAGGGTCGAGGGTCGAGGGTCGAGGGTCGAGGGTCGAGGGTCGAGAGTCGAGAGTCGAGGGTCGAGGGTCGAGAGTCGAGAGTCGAGGGTCGAGGGTCGAGGGTCGAGAGTCGAGGGTCGAGGGTCGAGGGTCTCGACGCATTTCCGCGTAGCGGGCGGGCTCGCCCGCCGCTTGGCTGCGGCGATCATCGCGAACCCCAAGTCTCTCTCCTCGTCTACTTGATCTTCGGTTGTCCCTCGACGTCGAGCACCACCACGGTGGCGATCTTGTCGGGCATGACGCTCGGCAGGGCGATCGAAACGGCGTCGCCCTGCGATTGCACCTCGAGTGTCTTTCCGCCGTCCAGCAAGAAGGCCCCAGCCGGCTTGTTGGTCAGGCCCGGCACGACGAGCTTGCCGTCCTTGGGCCACTGGAAGACGTGGAGGAACAGGCGGGTCTTGCCGTCCGGGATCGCCTTGCGCGTGCAGCGGCCCCAGGGCGTGGCCTTCAGCGGGCTGGCCTGCGTGCCGTAGATCGACGGGCCGTTGACGGCCATCCATTTGCCGATCGCGCGGAGACGTTCGACCGACGGGCCCGGGATCTGCCCCTCGGCCGTCGGCCCCACGTTCAACAGGTAATTGCCGCCCTTGGAGGCCGTGTCGATGATGTTGCGCACGAGGGTCTCGACCGACTTCCACTTGTGATCGTCGCTCTTGAAGCCCCAGGTGTCGTTCATCGTCATGCACGACTCCCAGTCCACTCCCGCCAGGCCGGTGGCCGGGATCTGCTGCTCGGGCGTGCCGAAATCGCCCGAATACTCCCGGTCGCCCTTGCTCAGCCCCTCCATGCCCTTGCGCCCCTTGCCGATGCGGTTGTTGATGATGAGCGAGGGCTTCAGGCCGCGGAGATACGCGTAGAGGTCGCGGCCGTCTTCTTCCGTCCACCAGTCGGGCCATTCGCCGTCGAACCAGAGGACCTCGGTGCCGCAATCCTCGATCAATTCCTTGAGCTGCTGCTTCATGAAGGCCACGTACTCGGCCTTGCGCCCGGGAAGGACCTTCGTGGGATTGTAGTGCTTCTCGTTGCCGCGAGTCTGGGCCGGGTGGTGCCAGTCCATGATCGAATAATACGTGCAGAACTTGATCCCCTGCTTGCGGCACTCGTCGGCCAGGGGCTTGAGTAAGTCCTTGCGATAAGGCGTGGCGTCGACCACGTTGTACTTGGTGGCCTTGGTGCCGAACAGGCAGAACCCGTCGTGATGCTTCGACGTGATCACGAGGTACTTCACGCCCGCCGCCTTCGCAATGCCGACCCACTCGGCGGCGTTGAACTTCACCGGGTTGAACTGCCCGGCGAGCTTCTCGTAGTCGGCGACCGGGATGTTGGCGCGGTCCATGATCCACTCGCCGATCCCCGGCACCGGCTTGCCCTGCCACTCGCCCGCGGGAATCGCATACAAGCCCCAGTGGATGAACATCCCGAAGCGGGCGTCACGCCACCACTGCATGCGGGCGTCGCGATCCGACGCGCCCTGCACGCCGCAGCAATTCGAGCACTGTGCCAAAAGCGACGAGGCAACCAGCATCACCCCCAACAGCAGTCCAAAAACGAGGCCGATTCGCGATGATTTCATCTTGCCCTCCGAGCAACCGCAGACAGGGTTAGGCGAAGCGCCCGCACAACGCTCGCTCGCTCACTCCCAAACGCCGGACATGCGCCGGCCGAATTCGCTTTTATAGCTTGCTGACTCGGCGGTTCGCAAGAGGTCGGCGGCGCAGCGTCCGCTCGACAAGCGGGCGAGGAACTCCTCAGGCTCCTCGGGCTGCGGGGGGGTGGCAGATTGCCCCTAAAGAGCCAGGTGGAGCCGTGTGAGCCGTCTTCGGAAATGGTCTGCCAAGTGACCGTGCGTGATCTTGGGAGGGCCAGGTTCCTGCCGAGCCGTCCTGCACCTGATAGTCCCGTCCCGGAGGGACGTTTGAGAATAGCCCAGCGATCTAGAGGCTGTCCAACTGCTAGCATAGCCAGGAGGAGGGGCCCGAAGTAACAGATTC
>CAYSGY010000648.1:0-2044 GCA_964430315.1 uncultured Planctomycetaceae bacterium | reverse complement strand
AGAAGAGGCACCGGTACTTCTGCTTCGCACGCCTGACACTCCCCCGGACTTCCCGGAAGAACCTTCTTTTTGCTCCGGTTCTCCGGAGCCATGCTTGTACGTCGCCGCGCCGGCCTCTACGATGACGACGCACGAGCAGGGGGGGACTGCGCTGCGCTTGTCCCACCCTACTCCTGCAACGGCTCGGCAGGAGCCTCGCCCTCCCTGTGGGCGAGGCGGGAGCCGAAGAATCTCAAGCGATGGCCTATCAGCCTAAGGAGTCACCGATGAGCGTATCGAACAGCACGGCGCCCGCGGGGGCGAAGTCGCGTCGCGAGTTCTTGAAGCTTTCGGGAGGCGTGGCGGCCTCCGCGCTGGCGGGTGTGTCGGTGCCGCATTGCCACGCGGCCGAGAACAACACGATCAAGCTGGCCCTGGTCGGCTGCGGCGGACGCGGCACCGGCGCCGTGGCCGACGCCTTCTCGGCCACCGGCGGTCCGGTCAAGCTGTTCGCCATGGCCGACCTGTTCGAGGACCGCCTCCAGGCGAGCCACAAGAACCTCACGAAGGGGTTCGCCGACCGGCTCGACGTCCCGCCCGAGCGACGCTTCGTCGGCTTCGACGCCTACAAGAAGGCGATCGATTGCCTCGGGCCCGGCGACGTCGTGCTGCTGACCACGCACGCCATCTTCCGGCCCATGCACTTCGAGTACGCGGTGCAAAAAGGGGTCAACGTGTTTATGGAGAAATCGTTCGCGGTCGACTCCCCCGCGACCCGCCGGATGCAGAAGGCCGCCGCAGCCGCCGACAAGAAGAACCTCAAGGTGTCGGTCGGCTTCATGTGGCGGCACTCGAAGGGGCGCCAGGAGGTCATCCGCCGGATCCAGGATGGGGCGATCGGCGAGGTGCAGTCGCTCCGCATCTACCGGGTCCACGGGCCGGTCTTCTGTCCCAAGCTGCCCGAGAAGACCAACGAACTCGTCTTCCAACTCCGCCACGCGCCTTGCTTCAACTGGGCCTCCAGCGGATTCTTCATCGACTGGCACTGCCACAACATCGACGTGGCCTGCTGGGCAAAGGGCGCGTGGCCCGTGTCGGCCCAGGGCATGGGCGGGCGCTGCTACGCCGAGTGCGGGAACCTCTTCGACCACTACACCGTCGAGTACACCTTCGCCGACGGAACGAAGCTCTACGCCTTCTCGCGCCACATGAACGGCTGCTGGCAGACCTACTCCGACTACGCCCACGGCTCGAAGGGCTCGGCGGTGCTCATGACCAATCTCTCGGCACCACTGCCGAAGATCTACAAGAGCCAGAAGATGGACGACGACCAGATCGTCTGGCGCATGAACGAGCCGGAGCCCAATCCCTACCATTGCGAGTGGCAGGTGCTGCTGGACGCCATCCGTCAGAACAAGCCGCACAACGAGGCCCACCGCGGCGCGGAGGCCAACTTCACCGCCATCATGGGCCGGGCGGCGGTCCACACCGGGGCCATGATTACTTGGGACGAAGTGGTCAAGTCGGAGTTCGAGTACGTCAAGGACATCGACCATCTGACCTTCGACACTCCCGCCCCCATCAAGGCCAGCCCCGACGGCATCTATCCCGCCCCACAGCCGGGAATCACCAAAGAGTGCTAAGCACCCGTGGGGAAGGCCGCCGGCCTGCCGGGGGAGTGCCCAACATCGGTCCCCTCTCCCTTTGGGAGAGGGTTAGGGTGAGGGCAGTTGGGCGGTAAGGTGACTGTCTTACCTACGCAACGTCTGTATGCCCTCACCCCCGGCCTGGACTGCTAAAAACTCAGCGAATCCGGACTCCCAGCGGGTTGATATCTTGTTCCCGCTTTTGTTCCGACGCTTCGCTTCTGCTTTTCTCTAGCCCAGGCGTTTACGCCTGGGAAGTCGTGGGGTCTCCAAGGTCCTGTCAGGCCCGTTTACGGGCCTCCTGCCGGTTGTCGACGGAGGAGGCCCGTAAACGGGCCTGACCATTCCCTGATCCGTCTCGTTGGCCCAGGCGTAAACGCCTCGTCCTGCCCCACATTTATTTGATGGTTTCAACGAGT
>CAYSGY010000647.1:0-2078 GCA_964430315.1 uncultured Planctomycetaceae bacterium | reverse complement strand
GAGCCGCCGGAGGATCTCTTCGGCCGGCTCCCGGAGGTTCTCGCGGACCGTTTCCAAAGCGCGATCGACTCCGAACATGCGTTCGTCGGGCGACTCGGCCTCCAGGATCCCGTCGGTCAGGAGGAAGACGACGTCTCCCGGCTCCAAGACCGTCGAGCGGCCCATGGGGAAGGCGGTGTCCGCATCGATGGCCAGCGGGATTGCCGTGCTCGCCAACTCCATCTTGACCCTCCCGGAGGCGTCGAAGACATAGCCGGTCGGATGGCCGGCACTGGCATAGGCGAACTTCCGGGTGGCCGGTTGGAGCCAGCCGAAGAAGAGGGTGATGAACCGGTCGGTCTCCTTGGCGAGGAAGCGGTTCGCCCGGGCGAGGATCTCGCTCACGTCCTGCTGGCTCTCGACCAGGGAGTTCAGATGCGCGTAGAGGGTGGCCATGAGCAAGGCCGGCCCCAACCCGTGCCCGCTCACGTCGCCGATGACGATCCCGAGCGAGTCGTCGGGCATGGGCAGATAGTCGAAGTAGTCGCCGCCGGTGAACATGGCGGGGAAGGAGGCGCCCGCGATGTCGTAGCCGGGGATGGAAGGCGGTTTCTCGGGCAGGAGCCTGGCTTGTATCTCCTGGGCGGCCTGAAGGCTGGCCTCCGTCTCCCGCAAGGCCGCCTCCGCCTCCCTCCGATCGGTGATGTCTTCCACCAGCCCGTCGTATCGCACGAGCGTCCCATTCTCATGGTGCGGCACGATCGTGTCGCGGACCCACCGCACCGCCCCGTCGCGCCGGATGATGCGGTGCTCGATGGGCGGCACCTCTTCGCAGGCCAAGATCCTCTCCACGTACCGTCGGAGCGGGTCCCGGTCCTCGGGATGCACCATGTCGATCCAGAGATACGGATTCGCGACGTAGTCCTCCGGGACGTATCCGGTCACGGTGAAACAGCCCCAACTGTGATCGGTCTCCACGGGAAAGCCGCGGCGCATCTTCACCGTGTACGTGTAGCCGCAGAAACGGCGTCCTTCTTCCAGGACCACTTCCTCGGACTGCTTCCGTTCGGTGGCGTCCCGGATAATCGCCACCGCCCACCAGTGGCTGTCGCGACGAACGGGGGCTACCGACAGTTGGACCGGAAACTCCGCGCCGTCTCTACGGAGGCCGTCGAGTTCGACGATCTTCCCCACGACCGGCCCCGTGCCCGAGCGAAGGAACTCATCCAACCCCAACCCGGCCGCCTCCCGGTAGCGCGAGGGGGCCAGAACCTGATGGATGCTGCGGCCCAGAATCTCGCGCCGGTGATAACCGAACATCCGCTCCGCCGCGGCGCTCCAATACGCCACCTTGCCTTCGGCGTCCATCATGACGATGGCGTCCAGCGCGGCGTCGGTGATCGTGTGGAGACGCTCCTCCGATTCACGCAGCGCCTCGGCGGCCTGCCTGCGCTCGGTCACGTCGAGCAACAGCATCAAGAGCTTCCGAGGACATCCCTCGGCCACCAGCGGCACCGACGTGACCGACAACACCCTGGGCCGGCCGTCTCTTCCACAGATCGTGTACTCGCGGGGACCGTTGACGGGCCGGGTTAGCGCGTCCCCGAAACTCGCCTCGGCAAAGGCCCGTTCGCCCTCGTCGAGCAGCTCCGAGAAATGGCGCCCGACCAGCTCCTCCGCCGCGAATCCGAGGATCTCCGAAAGACGCGGATTCACCCAGAGAAGCGTGCCGCTCGGATCGAGTTCGCAGTAGCCATAGGCGGAGTGCTCCACAAACGCGTTGAACTTGGCTCGGACTTCTTGCGCAGTCTCCGGCGTCGCCGACGCCTCGGTGGTCGTGGCCATAACTTGTCCTCCATTCCGCGGCGCCCCTCAATCGTTGCCTGCCCTCCCGGGTTCTTTGCCGACCGTCATGGTGACGTCCCATCGCAAACCTCCGCACGCCAGGCATCCATGCACACCCCAAATTGTAAGTACGTCTTCCAGAGGATGTCAACACCCATGATTGGCATGGGTGTCCTTGAAATGGCGTGACACTGCAACCGCAGGACGTTGTCGAAAGGGGAGAAGGGAAGAGGGTAACACTTGAGCCGTGGGAA
>CAYSGY010000646.1:0-2082 GCA_964430315.1 uncultured Planctomycetaceae bacterium | reverse complement strand
CAAGTCCACGATCACCCTGGCCGTGGACGGGGTCGAAGGCGCCGTCGGCTGCGGCCCGTTCTACATGCCGGTCGTCATCAACGGCCTGAGGATCTGCGGAGAGTTGACCAGGGCCTTCACGATCAACAGCACGTTCATCCCGGAGATGTCCGAAGCGGTCCTGTTGAGCGCTAAGGATGCCTCGATGCCCTGGTACGATCCCGGCCGATTCGCTTTCCCCATCAAGGACTACCGATGGGGCTGCGCCAACTTCCAGAACGCCTGGCTCGGTTTCCACGACATGTCGGCGGGCAAGCTGTACTACCATTACGGCGTCGACCTGGGCGGGATGTACCCGAAGCATCACAAGCTCGTGTCGATGATCCCGAACGCCGAGATCGTCAGTTATGGCATCGGCACCTCCATCCGCAACTGCGAACTGGAGATTCTCTACTACCACATGGTCGACAGCAACCTGAGAAAGGACCTCGGCGTTGGGAGCGTTCTCGACAAAGGCGAGATGTTCGGATACCTGGGGAACTCCCAGTGCGGCAACGACGCCCATGCGCATTTCGACATGCGCTACGTTTCGGATCCCAAGAGGAACATCAACTGTTTCCCGATTCTCGTTCAGGCGTATCTCGAAGAATACGACGAACCCCTGTCGTTCCCGGGACACAAGAGGCATTGTTACGCGGGGGACACGATCGAGCTCGAAGGTTCCCTCTCCGTGGCGCCTCCCGGCCGGAGCATCACTTCCTATGAATGGACCTTCACGGATGGAACGAAGGCGACCGCCGCGAATGTCCGCCGCAGCTACGGCACGCGAGGGGCCTATTCGGAAGAACTGACGGTGACGGACAGCGCCGGCAAACGGTCGTCAAACTACGTCATGGTGTTCGTCTACGATCGCGAGAGTCCGACGGACGCTCCTTATGCCGATTCGCTGAGCCATTTTCCCGTGAGGGGCATCACGCCGGGGACGCCTGTCACGGTCTACTTCCACGGCAGGAACATGACGTCGAACTTCACCATCGATTACGGGGACGGCGTGGTCGAAACCGCTTCGGACCACGGTACGAAAATGCACTCGTACCCTCGTCCGGGCGAGTATGTGGTCACCTACAAAGGGGACGGGCCCGGCGGCACGGGGATCTTCCGAAGGAAGGTCATTGTAGGCGGTCAACCGCAGTAGGGCAGCCTTCGTACGTGTTGTTTTCCAGGGAGACCGACCCCGCTTGTTTGCCGATGCGGACGCCGATCTTCTGGGGGCCGCCGATGGTGGAATCGAAACGCGTGCTCACGACTGCGATGTCGTGGGTAGCGCCTCGAATGTCGATTCCGATTCCCGGCTGTCGCGTGCCGTTGTCGCGGATCACGCAGTTCTCGATCCGGTTGCGGTGGCCGCCGCGGAATTCGCCGCCTTCATCGCGCAGGAGGACGCCGACCTCGCCGTTTCGCTCTACGGTGCAATTCCGCACGATGTTGTCGGTGTCGCGGTGTCCGATGCTGACGCCGTACTGGCGGTTGTCCGAGAGAACGCAGCCTTCCGCCAGTCCGTCCGAGACCGCCCAGCAGAAGAAGATGCCCTGGCTGTTGCCTGTCGCGAGGCAGTGGCGAAAGACCGGCCGCTGCGAGCCGCTCCCGGGGTGGAAGCCCAGATCCGCGTTGTCGACCGCTTTGCAGTCCTCGAACCGCACGTCGTCGCAGACCTGGAAGCTGAAGCCGTCCCCGTTGTAGTTGCGGGCCGTGACGTTCCTGAACCGCCACCGGTTGCAGCTTTGGATGAACACCGCGCCGGCGAAGTTGCCGTTGATCTTCTCGTTGTGCTCGCGGTTGCCGTCGAGCACGAGGTCCTCGATCCGCACGTCGTCGACCTCTTCGGCCGTCAGGATCGGGAAGATCGTGGCCGCCGTGGCGTTCTTCTGCGTCCAGAAGTTCTCGCGGGTGAGCCGATCCAGGAACAGGACCCGGCCCTGGACCGCGGTGATCGTGGCCCGAAGGACGTCGAACTGCCATTCGCCCGGCCCGGTGCTGGAGCGGAGCAGGATGCCGCCGCCGGGGACGAAGCCCGCGGGGTCGTTCACTTCGACGCCGTATTCG
>CAYSGY010000645.1:726-2085 GCA_964430315.1 uncultured Planctomycetaceae bacterium | reverse complement strand
CTTCCCCCCACCGGCGCTCGGCCAGGAGTCGTTCCCTTACAAGGCGTTTGTTACCGCCGACGACGTCTACGTGCGGAGCGGGCCCGGCGAACGGTACTACCCTTCGGGCCGGCTCCATGCGGGCGCGGAAGTGGAGGTGTTTCGGCATGACCCGGGAGGTTGGTATGCCATCCGTCCCCCGGCCGGGAGCTTCAGTTGGATCGGGGCCCGATACCTCCGGCAGGGGCAGGACGGCCTGGCCGAGGTGATCGGCGAGCGGGTCGCGGTTCGCGTCGGGAGCGAGTTGACCGACCGGCGGGACGTCGTTCAAGTGCGGGTGCAACGCGGCGAAGTGATCGAGGTTCTCGACCGGAAGCCGACCGGCGCGGGCGGTTCGAGCGCCGTTTGGTGCAAGGTGGCGCCGCCGTCGGGCGAATTCCGTTGGGTCCACGGCGATTACGTCGCCAAGACGCATACGCCGGAGAGGGCCGTCGAAAAGGCGAGCCCGCCGGTCTCGCCGGTCCATGCGGCCAAGGCCGCCGAGCCTCCTCCCACGAAACCGGCCGAGCCGAAGGCGGCCCCCAAATGGACCCCGGTGGCGGCGACGGCAACGCCCTCACCGTCCGACACGGCGATCGCGGCGGCGACCACCCCGGCATCCCAAACCGAGACGCGAGCGATTGCGTCGGCAGGTTCCGACGCGGCCCGGGGGGCCTCGTCCGGTGTCTCTCGCCCGCTCACCGACGAGGAATTCCAGGCGGAACTTGATGACATCAATTCCGAACTGTCGATCATGCTCGCCGAGTCCCCGTCGCGATGGAAGACCGAGGACTTGGCCCGCCGGGCCCGGATGCTCGAAGACCGGGCCCGAACCGCCGTCCAACAGAACCAAATCCGCACGCTGACGGGCCGCATCGCTCAGGCCGACGAAATCAAGGCCCGATACGCCGCCATGGCCTCCGCGGCCGGCGGCAGCCCGCTCTCCCATCGCAGCCGTGCGGCGGCCGCCGGCGGCCCGTTGCCAACTGGAGCGAGCGAGGAACGGTTCGACGCGACGGGCCGGCTCGAGCGAGTCCTTCCGCCGAAGCTCGGGGCCCCTCGTTACGCCTTGACCGACGAACGAGGAAACGTGCTGACCTACGTGAACCCCGCCCCCGGCATGAACATGCAGTATTATCTCGGCCGGCGGGTCGGCATCTACGGAGTGCGCGGCCAGCTTGCGGAGCCGAACGCCGAGTACGTGACCGCCAAGCACGTCACGGCGCTCGACAGCCAAATGCGGTGAGCCGGGCCCCAACGCAGCGCACCGCCGGTCCCACCCTGCCTGTTACTCCTGGTCCATCGTCGACTGCGGCAGCCCGTGGCCCGGCTTGTTGGCAT
>CAYSGY010000645.1:0-716 GCA_964430315.1 uncultured Planctomycetaceae bacterium | reverse complement strand
CAGTAGACCACGGGGATCACGAACAACGTGAAGAGGGTCGAGGCGAACAGCCCGAAGATCAGCGACCACGCCAGGCCCGAGAAGATCGGGTCGAGGATGATCGGCACGGCCCCGAGCATCGCCGCACCGGTGGTCAGGAGGATCGGACGCAGCCGCACCACGCGGCTCTCCATGATCGCGTCGAACAGCGAGCGGCCCCGCGCGAGCGACAGGTGGATGAAATCGACCAGGATGATCGAATCGCGGGTCACGATGCCCGCCAAAGCGATCATGCCGATCATGCCGGTCGCCGTGAAGTAGACCGGATCGAGGTACCCGCCCACGTGCTGGGCGTTCAGGACGTTCAGCAGCCAGAAGCCGGGCATGACGCCGAGGACCGTCAGGGGGATGGCCAGCATGACGACGACCGGGACGGCAAACGACCCGGTCTGAGCCACCAGGAGGACGTAAATGCCGACCATGGCCGCGCCGAAGGCGAGTCCGAGGTCGCGGAACACGTCGAGCGTGATCTGCCACTCCCCCTCGCCGGCGAACGCCACGGTGAATCCCGCGGGCACACCCCACGCGATGCCGCTTCCGTTGGAGAAGAACGTCCGCTGGTCCACGGGACGGGGCTCGTTGGCGGCGACCCAGCCGTTGCCGTAGGTCAGGCTTCCCAGCCTGACGCCGTCCGGGACCGCCCTCACCCCCGGCCCCTCTCCCGTCGAACGGGAGAG
>CAYSGY010000644.1:0-2147 GCA_964430315.1 uncultured Planctomycetaceae bacterium | reverse complement strand
GTCTTCCGCGCGAGCCGTTTTGCCGCCGACCACCCAGGCATAAAGTTGTTACTCGGCGCGCACTATAGCCAAGTGTCGCCGTAGGCTCCCGAATGCTCGCGCCCGGGAGCGGTTCCGGATCCGCTTCGCGAGCGTTCATTTGCCATCCACCTCCGCGCGCAACCCCGAATCATTCGCACCCCGTTGCGCGTTCCAGCCCTCATTGTCGCGTCTCTGCCTGAGCGGGCCCACGTGCCGTCGCCAGTCCGTTTCCGGCACGCCGCGCGGAATCCTGCCGTCAGGGAACCGAAGGCCGTGGCGCGCGGACCCCACGCTTCAGCTCCCGCGCAGACAAACGCCCGGCGCGTGCCGGGACGTGCCAGGCAAAGCAAAGTGAGGAATTGATGATGAGAAACTGGATGCTGGTCGTGTTATTGATGGTCGCGGTGCCCGCGTTCCTGGCACCGACCACCGGGTGTCAGAACCTCTTCGACACGCTCTTTCCCCCCTTGGACAACGGCGACAATGGGGACAATGGAGACAACGGCGATAACGGAGACAATGGGGACAACGGTGATAACGGCGATAACGGCGACAACGGCGACAACGGTGACAACGGCGACATTGGCGACCTGGTCATCGTCAAGACCAACATCGCCGTCCGCCACGACGCCGGCCTGCGCGTCGGCGACGATCTGATCGCCTTCGGCACCGGTGCCCTGGATGGCGTCTCGTACATCATCCCGTCCGAGGCCCCGACGGCCGGCACCCCCGTCCCGGGCGGCCCGTATCGCGCCAAGGGCTTCGCCGTGGGCGGCCGGACGATCTTCCTCGTCGATGGCAACTTCCATGTCAGCATCTTCGACGTCGACGCCGGCGGCACGCCCACCATGATCCCCGAGGACACGATTCGTCTCGTGAACATCCCCGTCGGCGCCAACGACATCGGGCACATCCAGGCCGACGGCGACTATTGCGTCGTCCGCTGCGACGCCGGAACCGTCACCGATGGCAAGATCATCAAGGTCATCGACGTCAGCGGCGCGGTGCCGGTCGTCGTCTCGTTGAATAACCCGCCGGATGTGTTCAGCGGCTTCAACGTCCAGCAGGTCGCCGTGGACGCCGCCACCCAGCGCGTCGTCGCCGCCGCCGGCTCGCCGACCGCGCTCTATGTCTATGATCTTGCGACGCCGGCCGCCGACCCCGTCGAAATCGCGCTGCCGAACGAAATCGGGGACGCGCAGATGCAGATTTCCGGCGACTACCTGATCGCGCTCGACGACCAGAGCTACCCCCAGGCCTTCCTCGTGAACCTCGCCACGCCCGCAGTCGTCGCGCTGACCAACGCCAACGGCATCACGGACGTGGATGTCGGCGCCGATGTGTTCGCCTTCTTCGCCGATCTGGATGCGGCGGACAGCGTGGGCGGCTGGCAGCGAACAGCCGTCGGCGAGGTCCCGGGGCCGGGCTTCGACAAGGCCGCTCTGGATCAGTACATCGACGGAGCCACCACCAACAACGGGCAGGTCGGCTTCGCCGGCAGCCTGTGTGTCGTCCCGGACGGCAGCTACGTCTTCCTGGCCGACACGTATCTGCAGTACAGCCCCGGCAACGTCGCCTTCGTGGTGCCCGATGACCCCGAGGGTCAGGATCCATATGCCTGCCCGGCGTTGGACATCCACTGCAGCCTGAACACCGTCGGGTTCAAGACCGCTGCCACCGCGACCGACGCCACGGACCGCACCGTCGGCTACATCCGGTTGACGGAGTAGACCGCGCCGCTCAGCCGCAAACGCCACCGACTTGCGGTCCATTCGCGAGTCGGCCATATCGACCGCGGGTCGCCGGCAAACCGCCGGCGGCCCGCGATGACGTGCGCCCCGCAGGGCCCGCCCGGCAGCGCCAGGGCCGCCCCACTGTCCCCTGGACGAGCCGCCCCGGCGCCGGGGCCTGGCGCGCGCCCCGGCCCGCCCAACCGGAAAAACTGGAGTTCAAGCCCGCCGATAGATACGATCGACAGATGTAAGCGACCGGGAACGGGCCGCTGCGCCCGCGGGGGTGCCCGGTCCGGGAATCCGGAGTGGCTCACCATCCCCAACAGGAACCACCGAGCAGGAGAGCGCGCATGTCGTCTCGCACACGGCTTCTACTAACCATCTGGTCAGCAA
>CAYSGY010000643.1:0-2158 GCA_964430315.1 uncultured Planctomycetaceae bacterium | reverse complement strand
GATCGCCCCAATTTGCACGAGCCAGTCGCGGATCGCCGCCGCAACTCCGGGCTCCCGGATGTGCTGAGTGTTGAGATGCCGCAAGAGCCGGTCGATCTCCGCCGGTTCGCGACGGGCAAAGCGGATCGACAACTCCATCAGGTCCCACGGGGCCGACGACTGGCCCGCTGCCTCGGCCAGGCCGCGTCCTTCTTCCACGTTCCGAAGCGCGCAGTCGGGATCGTCTTCGATCCTCGTCATCAAGGAGTAGATTTGCAGCCGGTCCTTCCGGTCGGCCGTGCTCGGGCGGGCGAGCAGGACGCGTCCGTACTTCCGCATGGCGGGGAGGGCGTTCAGCCCCAGGGCGCGGACGAAGCCCAACCCGACGGCCTCGTCGGAGAGCTTCTCCACATCCACCCGCATCAGCCGCCCCACGGGAACGGTTTGCATGTCGACCTGATCCGGGGCGATGGGGTCCAGCGTCGGCAATCCCAAGTGGGAACGGAGCCGGTTGAAATCGAACTGGCTGGACGTCTGGGCGGCCCAGAACTCCATCATCATGATCGCGGCCAGGAGCCGAATCCGGCACGCCGGGTCGGCGGAGGCCGCTTGGGGCGTCCTCCCGTCGAGCAGGCCGAGCGGGGTCGCGGGCCAACGGGTCAGGATCGCGTCGTCGTCGTGGGTCCGGACCAGTTCCTCGAACTTCTCGGGCGACACTTCCCGCGGAAGCGTCCAGTTGTGGGCGAGCAGCTCCTGGGTCCGCGAGATCCGTTCGGTCACTTCGCTCTCCGCCTTCGGCCCCAAGATCCCCGGGAGGGACTCGCGGAGCACCTGCTCGACGGTCTCCACGTCATCGGCGGCCACGGGATGCAGCTCCAACCGGGCCTCGCGATCGGTTTGCCGGCCGTGGTAGACGGCGTGGCACAGCACGCGGGGCATCGTGGAAAGGTCCACCCCCTCGGCGTCGGCCGGGACCTCGCGATCGACGACGACATAGGCCGCCAGCGGCGGCGGCTCGCCTTCCTCGACGAGCGACGCCAGATCGGCGCGGATCGGACGTAGTCGCTTGGCCGAAGCTGCGGCCGCCTGTAACTGGTCCGCCGCTTCGATCGGATAGGTGAGGCTGAACACGTCGAGCCGGTCGCCGAGCGGATCGTCGCTCAGGAAGAGGGCCACGGCCTCGGCTTCGATGGCGTCCTCCAGGGGAACGTCCATGGCCGCGTACTTGTGCAACGCCTCGATGCAACCCTCGCGGTCCGCCAGCCAGCCGCGCACCACGGCCACGTTGCGCCACACAGCCGGCGGATCGCCCGCCTTCGCGGCAATCGCCAGGAACCGTTCCTCGGCGAGCAACCACTGGCCACGCCGGGCCGTGTGGACCGCATCGACGAACTCGGGCCGCCACGGCACGTCGAGCGGGCATTCCAGCAGGCGACGCTCGTCCCTCAGCCACAAGGGGAGGTCGCGAGAACCGTTGATCCGGGTGAGCAACTCCGCCGGCATCGGATCGTCGCGACGGAAGGCCAAGGCCCATTGGAGCACCGCGCGTGCCGAAAGGACGTTCCCTTCCAGGAGCAGGATCTGGCCCACCGACTCCAGCATGTCGCACGCCCGGCTCGACACGTCGTCGCCGCTGGCCGCCATGGCCCGCTGAAGCCAGGGCATCGCCGCGCGCCCCCCCTCCTTGGCGGCCGTCACGAAGGCCTTCTCAATCAAGGCGATCGGGTTCTCGGGGTGCAACTGGAGGAACGATGCCACGACCGACTCCGCATCCTCCAGGCGGCCGGTGGCCCGGAAGAGCAGGCATTTGGTCGCCAAGAGGCATGCCCGCCCCGGATGCTTCTGTTCGAGCCGCTCGACATGGCTCAGGCAGGCCTGATACTGCTCGCCTTCGAGCATGCGTTCGATCTTCTCGAAATCCCCCAACAGGTCCGGGCAGCAGAATTTGATCTTCTTACCCGTCCCGCCGGGACATGGAGAGTAGGCATCCAGGGGCATAGGAGCACGTCGCCGAGAAATGAGGAAACGAAAACCCGACCACAGGGGTCGGGCGAAGAGGCCATCGTATCATACGGCCGCCCGATTGGCGAGGGGCGCCCGGGCACCGGTTTCCCCGCTGGCGACGGGTCCGCTGGCCTCGAACGCAGAGGAACGAGAGAATGCTGGAGGCGACCTGTTG
>CAYSGY010000642.1:0-2238 GCA_964430315.1 uncultured Planctomycetaceae bacterium | reverse complement strand
GGTCGTCCGCGCCGACCGGATATCCGTCGGGGTCGACTTCGGCCTACCCGACCACCTCGGCCCCCTCCTATCCGGCGACCGGATACACCGCGAGGGAGAGTTGGCCGCCGAGGGACTACGGGACGGGACCGGGCGCGGGGACGGCCGTCCAGAGCGCCGACTACGAAGCGGCACAGTTCGAGGGGACGATTGAGAAACCATCTGCCAGGACCTCCTATGAGCGCACTCGACCAAGCATTCGTTAGAGCCTACGGACATCCGGTTGCCGCAGAGGCCGATTCTCCGGGGGAGCCGTCGCCGGCGATGCGGAGGGAGCCTTCGGATGCGAGCCGTGTGGCTCCTTTCGAAGAGGAAGAGGTGCCGGCGGAGACGCTCGCCAGGGCCCCGCAGGTTGCCTCGGCCTCGGTGGAAGCGGCCGACCCGGTCCGAAGCAAGCCCACCCGTGCCGGGAAGCACCGTGTCGCATCGTCGCGGAAGAAACGGGCGTCGGCCAAGGCGGGCCGGGCATCACGGGGCGAGGCGACGAAGTCCGGAGGCCGGTTCCGGCCCCTCCTGGAAGTCGACGCGTACCTCTGGCCGAAGACCATCCACAACCTCGCGGTCGCCGCAGCCGAGGGCCTCGAACAGCTCTGCGGGAGCGTGCTGGACGGCACCCAACGCAATGAGAAGGTCATCGGATGGCAGGGCTGCCGCCGCGGCGACGGCTGCTCGACCCTCTTGTTGGCCGTCGCCCGGCGTTTGGCGGAGCAGGGACTCAAGGTGGCTGTGGTCGACGCCGACATCGCCCACCCGCGCTTGGCGCGTCGGCTGGGACTGAGTCCTTCCGTCGGCTGGGAAGAGGCTGCCGCCGGCCGTGTGCCTCTGGCGGAAGTGGTGGTGGAATCGCTCCGCGACGGCGTCGTTCTGGTTCCGTGGTGCGGCCCCACCGAGATCACGGAGCCATCCGCCGAAGGGCCGTTCGATCCGGCCCCCGTGCTGGAGCCGCTTCGCCGCACCTACGATCTCGTGCTCGTGGATCTCGGCCCCCATGGCCAAGAGGACGGCGATGCCGCAACGCTGGCTTCGTTGCGGGCCTGTTTGGATAGGGTCCTCGTGGTCCACCATGTCGGGGAAGTCCAAGCCAAGGAGCTGACCCGCGTCTGTAGGCGACTCACGAAATCCGGGAAGGCCAGACTGGCCATTGTCGAGAACTTTGTCTGACCGATGTACGAATCCTATTGGCACCTCACGCAGAAGCCGTTTGAGAACTGTTGCGACCCGGGGTTCTATTTCCCGGGGGAGTCGCACCAGGCGGCACTCCTGAAGCTGCGTTACGCGGTGGAGAACCAGCGGGGCGGGGCGATCCTCGCCGGCCCTCCCGGGTCCGGGAAGACGTTGCTGGTGGGCATGCTCCGCGAGGTGCTCGGACCCCAGTGTACGCCCGTGGTCCACCTGGTGTTTCCCCAAATGCCGGCCGAAGAGATTCTGGCCTATGTGGCCGGGGAACTGAGCGGGGACCCCTCCGTCAACGGCACGCCGGCGCTCCATCAAAGCGTGCGGCAGATCGAGCACTGCCTGGCCGGGAACGTCCAGAGGGGCCAGCATGCGACCATCGTGGTGGATGAGGCCCACCTGATCGACGATGCCAGGACATGGGAAACGCTCCGGTTGCTGATGAACTTCGAGTGTGCCGGCCGGCCTGGACTTACCCTGCTCCTGGTGGGCCAGACGGGCGTCCTTCCCACGCTCGACCGGATCCCGCAGTTGGAGGAGCGATTGGGCGTGAAATGCCTCCTGCGTCCTCTGACACGGGCCGAGACCGCCCAGTATGTCGCGCATCGATTCCAGGCGGCCGGGGGCGACCCGGGCGTCTTCGAGGACGATGCCCTCGCGGAGATCCATCGCTTGACGCACGGCCTTCCCCGACGGATCAACCGCCTGGCCGATCTGGCGCTGCTGATCGGCTACGCCGAGCAGCGCAAGACGCTCTCCGCCGTCCAACTGGGATCGATCCACGAGGAACTCGTGGCCGTCGTGCCCGAGTAGCGAACCGTCTTCAGGGTTCGCCGCATCGAGGGCCGCACGGTGAAGGTCGGTATCCGAGCCCCTTCCGTCATGCAGGTGCTGCGAGGCGAGTTCGCTGAGGATCCATTCGATTTGTGCTGGCCTTTGCGGTACAATGGATTCGATATCTTGGATGGGGCCCCCGGGCTCCCAAGGGGTTTGCGGAGCAGCGACCCGTGACAACGCCGAGCCTGA
>CAYSGY010000641.1:0-2261 GCA_964430315.1 uncultured Planctomycetaceae bacterium | reverse complement strand
CAACAGGGCCGACACCATTCTGACACGCATCGCGGCCATGGTCGCCTCCGAAACTCGGCATGGGGCTGGGGGGCGGGAACCTGGGGACCTTTATTCTAGCCGGCCCGCGGTCCCCTGTCACGACCGTTCCGGGGCCTTCTTGGGGCTCTGCCCTTGGCGGCCCATCCAAGGTAGAATGAAGGGTCTTCGTAGGTCAGGGAGATTCGAGCGATGCGTGACGTCAAGTGGATTTCGACGATCCTGGTGCTCGCGGCAACCTGGTCCGGTTGCCAGGGGCAGCGTGCCACCCCTGCGCGTGCCAAGCCGCGCGTTGCCGTGAGCATCATTCCGCAGCAGTGGCTGGTCGAGCAGATCGGGGGAGGCCAGTTCGAGGTGATGGCCGTGGTTGGCCCCGGGGAGAGCCACGAGACCTTCCAGCCCAACGACGCGCAGGTCAGCCGGTTGATGAGCGTAGACGCGTTATTCTGCGTGGGCGTGCCGTTCGAGCGGAGCCGGGCCTTCAGCTCGCTCCTTGCGCAGGGACGGTTCCGCGTGGTCGACACGGGCGAGGGGATCCCGCTCCGCGAGATGACCGCGCTGGAGCGATGCGACGAGGCGTCGCACGGCAACCACGAGCGAGAAGGCAGAGAAGACGAGGCGGATTCGCACGGCCACGCCCACGAGGGCAAGGACCCGCACATCTGGCTCAGCCCGCGGTTGCTGAAAATCCAGGCCCGCGCGGTTGCCAGGACGCTCGGCGAGCTCGATCCCGCGCGCAAGAAGGTCTACGACCGGAATCTCGCGGCCACGGAGGAGAGACTTGAGGCGGCCGACCGCGAGATCCGCCGCGTGCTGGAACCGTGCCGGGGCAAGATGTTCTTCGTTTTTCACCCGGCCTGGGGTTACTTCGCCGACGACTACGGCCTGAAACAGGTGGCGATCGAGGCGGAAGGCAAGGAACCGAGCGACCAGGAGGCCACGGCCCTCCAGAAGCTGGCTCGTCAGCAGGGGGTCAAGGTGGTGTTTGTTCAGCCGCAGATTGCGGGACGCGGGGCCGAGGCCATCGCCCAGGCGGTCGGGGCCCGGGTCGGACTCCTCGACCCCCTGGCGCCGGACCTGCCCGACAACCTCGTGCGCGTTGCCCGGGCCATCGCGGATTCGTATCGGTGATTGGTTTCGGATCGTTGGAGTGGTCTGTCGTACCCCCGGTTTCCCGTCGCGTTGCCATCTAATACCATGCCGGAATCCGTCGTCGAAATCGAGCACGTCGACTTCAGCTATCCGCCGCAGGGTTCGGAGCCCGTGCTGGACGACGTTTCGCTTTCGATCGCGCCTCGCGACTTCCTGGGCGTCATCGGCCCCAACGGCGGCGGCAAGACGATGCTCTTGAAGGTGATCCTCGGCCTGCTGGTGCCGCAGCGAGGGACGGTGCGGGTACTGGGGCGTGCGCCCGCGGAGGTCCGCTGCCGGATCGGCTACGTCCCGCAACACGCCAGGATCGATCCGAGTGTGCCGGCCAGCGTGCTCGACGTGGTGCTCACCGGCCGCCTGGCGCGATCCTCCTGGGGCTTCCGCTTCCCGAAGAGCCACGTCGAAGCGGCGATGGCAGCCCTCGCGCAAACGGAGATGGACGCGATGGCCGGGCGCACCTTGGCCACGCTCTCCGGCGGGCAGCGGCAGCGGGTGCTCATTGCCCGGGCCCTCGCGTCCGACGCCGAGTTGCTCCTCATGGACGAGCCCACGGCCGGCATCGATCCCCGCGTCGAGCAGAGCCTCACCGACCTGCTCCATCGCCTGAACGAGCGGCTGCCGATCGTCGTCGTGAGCCACGATGTGTCGTTTGTCTCCACGCACTTGCAGCGCGTGGCCTGCCTGAACCGCCGCCTGAGCTGCCACGCCGCCCATGAAATCTCCCGCGAGGTGATTGCCGCGACGTATCATGCCCCAATCCGCGCGGTGCAACATCAGCAGCAATGCCCGCTGGCAGACCCCGGCTGCCACCAGGGCTGCACGCCGGGCGAGAAGAACGAGAGGGGTTGGGGGACGGGGGTTGGGGCGCGGGGGTATGGGATGACGATTCAGCATCCTCTGTCATAGCGTTGCGTGCCGTGCGAGCATCTTGTACAAGAGTTCATTCAAAGGAAGTCCCGCGTAGCGGGCGGGCTTGCCCGCCGCTCGAGTGCGATCCCAGGTCCGTTAGGATCCAAAATATCGTTATCCGTTCACGTCGATCACCGTTGTTCTTCTGGAGGGACTCTCCCGAATGCAAGCTGCGGGCGAAC
>CAYSGY010000640.1:0-2267 GCA_964430315.1 uncultured Planctomycetaceae bacterium | reverse complement strand
GATTTCGAGCGGGATGCCCATGTCGGCGGTGATCGGCCGGCCGGAGATCATGGACCTCTACCCGCCCGGGTCCATGACCTCGACCCACACCGGCAACCCGATCTGCGCGGCGGCCGTGCTGGCCAACTTGGAGGTGATCCGCGAGGAGAACCTGGTCGATCGCGGCCGGGCCATGGGCGAGATCCTCCAACCGGAACTCCGCCGCGTGGGCCGGAAGTACCCGAACCACGTCGGCGCGGTCCACGGCAAGGGTCTTGTGGCGTCGCTGCACATGGTTAAGCCGGGCGGAATCGAGCCCGACGCCGCCCTGGCCGCCGACATCGTGCGCCGCTGCGTGGAAAAGGGCCTCCTGATGTTCGCGCCCGTCGGCTACGCCGGGGCCTCGGTCAAGATCGCCCCGCCCCTGGTCATCACCGAAGAACCACTCCGCGAGAGCATCCAAGTGCTGGAGGAAGTGCTGGAAGAGGCGATCGGAGGGAAGTAGGGGGAGGGCTCGGGGGGCGGAGAATGGGAGAAAAGCGGAGAGCGGAAAGCCGAAAGCAGAAGACCGAACGTGAAGGCCTGAATACCGTTTGACGATCGCAACTCACGTACTGTAACAAGAGCGGTTGATCACTCGTTGCCTCGGAGAAGCCCACGGGTTGCAACCCGTGGGCTTCGCGGGCGGCAAAGTCATCCGTTCACAATTTCTTTCTGCGTACTGCCTACTGCGTACTCATTCGGGAGTTTCACTCATGTCCACCTCGTCGCAGCCCCACCTCGACGTCCTGATTGTCGGCGGGGGGATGATCACGCACGATCAGATTTTGCCGTCGATCTATCACTTGCAGCGAGTCGGCCTGGTGGGCACGATTCGCGTGGCGGCCTTGAACTCGGCGCCGTTGCGGGCCCTGGCCGGGGCGACGCAACTGGCTGAGGCGTTTCCGGGCCAGGGGTTCGAGCCGCTCCCGGCCTTGGACCGGCCGCGCGAGCAGATGTTCCCAGGACTCTACAAGGACGCGATTGCCGCAATGGCGCCCTATCAGCTTGTGGTGGTGGCCGTGCCCGATCACGCGCACTACCCGGTCATCCGCGAGGCCCTCTCGCACGATCAGCACGTCCTGTCCGTCAAGCCGCTGGTGCTCAAGCACGCCCAGGCCGTCGAGATCGAACAGACCGCCCGGCAGCGAGGGCTCTTCGTGGGCGTGGAGTACCACAAGCGGTTCGACCGCCGGGCCCTGGAGGCCCGATTGCAGTATCGCCGCGGCCGGTTGGGCGAGTTCCGTTGCGGCGAGGCCAAGCTGGTCGAGCCCTACTACTACCGCCACTCGAACTTCCAGAACTGGTTCACCAAGGAAAACAGCGACCCGTTCACCTACATCGGCTGCCACTACGTCGATCTGGTCTACTTCATCACCGGCCTGCGCCCGGTCGAGGTTTCCGTGCGGGGCGTCGAGGGGAAGTTCCCCAACGGGAACTTGGGCTACCTCTGGTCGGCCGGCCAGGTGGTCTGGGAGAATGGGGCGATCCTGAGTGTTACCAACGGCCTCGGCTATCCGGACGAAGCGGCCGGCACCAACGACCAGGGCCTCTGCATGTTCTGCGAAGGCGCCGACTGCGGGGCCTATCTCCATCACGACGACCAGTACCGCGGCTGTAGCTACGGCTATACCGACCGGAAGGCCGGGGCTGCGTTCCGCTACGTGAGTCCCGACTATTTTCGACTGGTGCCCTGGGAAGGCGACGGTCTGAAGCCGGTCGGCTACGGCTACGATTCCGTCGAAGCCCTGTTGCAGGCGGCGATCCGCGTGAACACCACAGCCGAAGGGCTTTCCGGCGAGGAAGCACTCCAGCAGCGGCGTCAAGTGCTCGCGGAGATCGACTGCCGCGCCATCCTCGCCACCCCGGCCAACAGCGCGATCAACGAACTGGTCACGGAGGCCGCACGGCTCTCGATTGCCCAGGCAGGACGCCACGTGAGAATTGACTGCCAGCATACGCCGGCTGTGCGCCCAAGGGACTGATGGGTAGATTGTAGGGTGGGACAAGCGCAGCGCAGTCCCACCAGAAACGGGGCAAATCGTCGTTGGTGGGACTGCGCTGCGCTTGTCCCACCCTACAATTCTAGGAAGAAGGCCGTTGCAGCGAGGAAGAAAGTGTGTCATGAACGGCAGTAGACGTACCACGTCGTACGGGATCGTCTTGTGGTTCGGTACTGGACGGTGCAACACCCCCTTCCGACGTACCCCACGTAAGGTGTGAGCGACGGGTCCAACGATTGTGCCTCG
>CAYSGY010000639.1:0-2273 GCA_964430315.1 uncultured Planctomycetaceae bacterium | reverse complement strand
CCTCGCGCACGGAGTTGCCCCGCCCGCTCGTCACGGCCAGCATCGTGGAAAGCAGGTAGCGCATCCCCCGGTCTGCCGGGCGCGCCTCTCCGGCGGCCGACCATCCGACCGAGTGGTGGAAGGCGCGCGGGGGCTGGGTCTCGAAGCGGGTGGATTCGATCTTCTCTTCCGCCTCTGCCCATTTCTTCTCGCCGAGCAGACGGCTCGCTCGGCCGAACTCCTCCCGCTGGCCGGAAGGGAGCCGCTGCTCCTCGGCCGCCCCGAGCCGCCGGCGGAAGTAGCCGTTCACGTCGAGTGCGAGGTAGCGCGGATCCCTGGCCAGCACGAGTTCGTAGAGATACGTGAGCCCGTTGATCGAGGCCTCGGGCGTGAGGACCTTGTGCAGATTCCTTGCACCAAGGTCGGCCCGGACGCGGACCGAGTAGGGCAGGTCGGCCGAATAGGCGATGCAGTCGATCTGGTCTCTCAGTCCGCGACGCTCGAGTGTGTCGAGGACCGGCCTGAGGATCAGGTCGCGGAACTGGTTGACGTCGACGGTGAGGTTCGACGGCACTGCCGAGAGATAAACGACGTTGCACTCCGGGATTCGGCGGAGGGCGACATACTCGTTGGCCACCGCCAGGGAGGCCCAACTGTCGGCGTTGACGACCACGGCCACGTTCTCCGGCCCGCCGCCGGCCCGAGCCTCGTCGCGGACAACCGCGGCGAAGAGGACTCCGGCGATCACCGACGCGAGAACCGGACGCCATTTCCCTGAAGAGCCTTGAATGATCCTGGGAGGGCGAGGCTCCTGCCGGGCCGAGAGGCACCCGCGAGAACGCACCCTCGTCACAGGCTCGGCAGGAGCCTCGCCCTCCCAGGATTGAGAAGGCCCATTTGGAGAGTCCGCCATGCCTAGCTCCCAACGAACGAGACCGCACGATCGCGTCATGTCCTGGCATTGTAGCGATCGGCGGCGCGGGCGTCTGCCTGCATTTGACAACCGGAGTCGCGAGCGTTCCAATAGGGACGCTGATCGCGTAGGGTGGGCAACGCCCACCAAATCGGCAACACCCAACACAACAACGAAATGGTGGGCGATGCCCACCCTACCCGGTTTGCCGAGTCGATTTCCAAGGAGTTCTTTTATGCAACGAATGATCTGGATTGCGTGCCTGACCGTGGTCCTTCTCGCGGCGCCGGCCGGAATGGGGCAGGCGTCCGAGTCCCGGCCGCTGGACATCTACTTCCTCGACATGATGGGCGGGGCCTCGACGTTGATCGTCACTCCGTTGGGCGAATCGGTGTTGATCGACACGGGCTCGATGGGCCCGGCCGACCGCGACCCCAAGCGGATCCTCGCCGCCGCACGCGACGCCGGCTTGAAGCAGATCGACTACCTGGTCACCACCCACTTCCACTCCGACCATTTTGGCGGCATCCTCGAAGTCTCCAAGCGGATCCCGATCCGGAAGTTCCTCGACAAGGGGCACCTGCCGCAGGCCGAGGAGCAGAAGCGGGACCATTTCAAGATGCTCTACGCCCGGTATTGCGAGGCCACGAAAGGAAAACTCGCGGTCCTGAAGGCCGGCGACGACATCCCGCTCGAGAACGACCCCGAAGGGCGTCTTCCCCGGCTCCGGCTGCACTGCGTGGCCGCCGAGCGGCAGATCGAGGGGTTCCAGGGCGAGATCGACGCCGCGACGCCGGGCCAGGAGATCCGCAAGCCCGACCTTTCGGAAAACGCCAGGAGCATCGCCCTGGTGCTGCACTACGGGAAGTTCGACCTGTTCGCCGGCGGCGACATCACCTGGAACGTGGAATGCCGCCTGGCCTGCCCGAGGAACCTCGTCGGGGAGGTCGATCTCTACCAGGTGACGCACCACGGGCTCGACCAGAGCAACCATCCCGCGCTGCTGAAGGCACTGAACCCGACGGTCTGCATCGCCATGAACGGTCCGAACAAGGGGATCGACCCGAACGCCTTCCGTGCCATGCAGCAGCTTCCCGGCGTGAAGGCGATCTACGCGATCCACTACAACACCCGGTACGGCGACCGCGGCAACCCGCCGCTGGAGTTCCTCGCCAACGGCAAGGACTCGACGCCGGGCAAGTATATCAAGGTATCGGTCGGGCCCAAGGCCGACGGCTTCGCCGTGTCGGTCGGCAAGGACGGCCCCAAGCGGACGTATCCGGTCAAGTGACCGTAGCACAGCCATCCTGGCTGTTCCTCGACAGGCTAGTGCTTTGTCACAGCTTAATTTTGGGAGAGACGGACTTGAGTTTGCAGCGGG
>CAYSGY010000638.1:0-2315 GCA_964430315.1 uncultured Planctomycetaceae bacterium | reverse complement strand
CTCTCCCACTCTCCCACTCTCCCACTCTCCCACTCTCCCACTCTCCCACTCTCCCCCTCCCCCTCTCCCTCTTCCCCCATGGCCCGGATGCCCAAGGGCGGTTACTACTTCGACCGGCTGGACAAGTACCCCGGGGCCGCCCACGCCGATCCCGAGTCGCTCCAACCGCCGCTCCTCTCGCAGGAGGAATGCGACCATCTGCACGCCCAGGCCGAGGCGTACTCGCAGAACACCGACTACGCGATCATCGCGGCGATGGGCCCGCCCTACGAGCTGTTCTTCGGCCTGGGCACGGGCGATTTCCAGTCCTGGATGATAACGCTGGCCACCGAGCCCGAGTACGTCGACGCCCTCTTAAGCCGGATTGCCGACGCGTGGCTTGAAAACCTGCGGCGGT
The DNA here is from genome assembly GCA_964430315.1 of uncultured Planctomycetaceae bacterium. Taxonomy (GTDB): domain Bacteria; phylum Planctomycetota; class Planctomycetia; order Pirellulales; family Thermoguttaceae; genus CALFBP01. Next base: position 1,918 of record CAYSGY010000638.1, on the reverse strand, counting down.
TCGCCGACGCGGTGGGCGATCGGGTCCAGATCCTCCAGTTCAACGACGACCTCGGCACGCAGGACGCTCCGTTCCTTTCCGTGCGCATGTTCCGCGAGCGGATCTTCCCGCACTACCAGCGCGGGCTGGACTGGGTCCATCGCCACACGAAGATGAAAGTCTTCATGCACAACGACGGGGCGATCGCCAGCTTCCTCCCGACCTTGATCGAGATGGGCGTCGACATCCTGAACCCAGTGCAGACCACCGCGGCCGGCATGGACCCGGTGAAACTCAAGCGCGAGTTCGGCGACCGCATCGTCTTCTGGGGCGGGGCCTGCGACTGCCAGCACACGCTCCCCTTCGGCACGCCCGAACAAGTGGCCGAAGAGGTCCGCCAGAGCGTCCGCATCCTCGGCGCCGGCGGCGGCTACGTGCTCGCCTCGGTCCACAACATCCAGGCCAACGTCCCGCCGGAAAACGTCATCGCACTGTTCGACGCGGCCAGGGGACAGTCCCTTCGCTGACGGTCCTGCGCGAACCAGCGATCGGGCGTCCGTCCCCTCCAGTAGCCGGGCTTGCGTTTGCCGTGGGCCACGGCTGCGATCTGGATCCGGTTTCACGGATGCTTCTCGCGGAGCCGGGCGAATACGGTCTCGGCAGGCTCACCGCGTGCTTCGTCCCGATCGATCTGCTCCATCCTCCGAGCGAGTTCGGCGTCCCAGGCGGTCTCCACATCGGCATCCTCGCCCTCATCCAGGGAGTGAATGAGCACGTGGGCCAGCTCTGCACGCTGATCCGCTGGAAGCTGCAATAGATCCGACTTCAATTGGTCGAGCGATCCGGACATAGCACTTGCCCTTCCGTCGCGTGTTCATGCCTCCCTTCCCATTGTCGGCGGGGAGGTCCGCTTGTCAAGCCGCAAACCCACGTCGGGGCTGGTTGCCGTCGCGGGTAGCACGCAGCGCACCGGTCGCCTATAATTGACGGCCTGCGTTGTATCCCAGCGAACAGGGTGCGTGTTGCCGTGCGTCTGAAGCTCATTGCCTGCGAGATCCTCTACCGGGAACTCTGCGCCGCGGTGGCCCGGAGTGTGAACCAGGTGGACATCGAATTCCTGCCGAAGGGGCTGCACGACATCGGGCAGGAGGGGATGGGCCGCCGGCTTCAGGAGGCGTTGGGCGCCGTCGATCCCACGGCCTACGAGGCGGTGCTCTTCGGCTATGCCTTGTGCAGCAATGGGCTGGTGGGGCTCACGGCCCCGTCGATCCCGCTGGTCATCCCCCGGGCCCACGACTGCATCACGCTCTTCTTCGGCAGCAAAGAGCGGTACATGGCGTATTTCCAGTCGCACCCGGGCGTGTACTTCAAGACGACCGGCTGGATCGAGCGGGGCGAGAACACGCACCAGTACAACGCGGACTCGATCGCCACCAAGAGCGGCATGGTTCAGACTTACGAGGAACTGGTGGCCAAGTACGGCGAGGACAACGCCAAGTTCCTCTACGAGCAGCTCTGCAATATGACGCGGAACTACGGCGCGATCACGTTTCTCGAAATGGGCATCGAGCCCGACGACCGCTTTGAACGCCGTGCCCGCGAGCAAGCCGCCGAGCGGGACTGGAAGTTCGAAAAGCTCCAAGGCGACATGTCGCTGGTGCAGGCCCTGGTCGACGGCCCCTGGGACGACGACCGGTTCCTCGTCGTCCCGCCCGGCCGCCGCGTGGCGGCCAGTTTTGACGACGGCATCCTATGCGCGGAAGAGAGCGGAGAGCGGAGAGCGGAGAGCCGAGAGCCGAAAGCCGAAAGCGGAGTGCGAAAAGCGGAGGGACGGAGCGGCTGCCCAGGGATGACCCCCCTCTCCCGTTCGAGGGGAGTGGGGCCGGGGGTGAGGGGACTTGCCAACGAAATCCCGGAGTGATTCCTGGACGGCCGCCAA
>CAYSGY010000637.1:0-2389 GCA_964430315.1 uncultured Planctomycetaceae bacterium | reverse complement strand
CGACGTGCAGCTCTGCGACTTGGCCTTCAGTCGTCGCGAGCAACAAGGACTGTTGCGACTGATCACACCCGCCGACGTGCAGCTTCAGAACGGACAGGTCGCCGACTGCATCCACCTCTTGGAGGGCTACTGGCCGCTGTTCCTGCTGGAGCACGTGCGCCTGGCCGATTCTCCGCTCGCGCGGAGCGACGAACCAGCCGCCCGAGGCCCGCGCACGCCGCAAGAGGCCGAGCGGTCGGGTGGGCTGATGGACCGCCTGAAGAACTTCGTCCCGCACCGCCTCCGCTTCTGAGATGCGGTAACGCAACGGCTTGACTTCTTGCCACGCCGGGAAGCCCACGGGTTGCAGCCCGTGGGCTTGAAGCGGTCACATCTATTCCATTGCGTCCCTACGGCGTCGCCGCAGCGGGCGGCGGGGTAAACACTCGCAGCGCCAGTTCGCGGTCGATCATGAAGAGGGCCGTCGGCGCCTCGCCGGCAAGTCTCAACTGTTGCACGATCTGGTCGGCCGACGATTCCTCCTCGACCTGCTCGTTCACGAACCACTGCAACAGGGCATTGGTCGCGTGATCGCTTTCCGCGATCGCCAGGTCGACCAGCTTGTTGATCCGCCCGGTGATCATCTGCTCGTGGGCCAACGCTCCTTCGAAGGCCGCCAGCGGCGAGGCCCACTTCGCCGGGACCCCCTCGATCGCCGTCAGCGACACCTCGCCGCCGCGGTCCAGCACGTAGTCGAAGAACTTCATGACGTGGACCATCTCCTCCTGAACCTGGACCCGGAACCAGTTGCCGAACCCTTTCAGGTTGAGCCGCTCGCAGTAGGCGGCCATGGCGAGATAGAGGTACGAGGAGTGATACTCGGCGTTGATCTGGCTGTTGAGCGCCTCTTGCATCTTCTTGCTTAACATGGACCTTTCCTTTCGTAGGCGAATGCCGGGCCGCGGGGCCACGGCAGATCCTATCCTTGGTGCTTGAGTTGTCGAATTCCCGGATACTCGATCACCATTGTTGCGATCGCCGCCCTTTCGACAAGTCCCTCAGACGTAACCTATGTCAGAGAAATGACTTAGGGGCGCACATCCAGACGGGCACCCTGGGGAGGGACGGTCCCTCCGTCGCAAAGATGCCAAGAGACGTCCCTCATGGATTTGGAGGGAGTAGGATGCCTCTTCCCGGTGCCCTACCGGCCAGCTTCGAGCTGTCGCACAAGGCGGACCAACTCGACGAATCCTGCGCGCAGCCTTCCGGGGTCTTCGCCCCGCGCGGAATCGGCGATCTGCGCCACAGCTTCCAGGGAGATGTCGCCGCGGAACTGCGACCTGCGGAGTTCCATGCCGAAGGCGGCCACGGCCGCGGCGAACTGGAAGTCGCGCGAGGCTGCGGCGAACGACTGGCCGGAATCGGTTCCCACGCACTCCAGCAGCCAATACTGCTCGGCCCCCGGCCGCTGGTAACGGAGTCGCACCGTGAGGAACTCCTCGGATCGGGGGACGGCTGTCAGATCGCGGTCCGGCGGGCGGTGGGACTTGGACACGCGAATTTCGCTCGCGGAACGCTCCGGGGGTTGGGGCTTGGCGGGGATCACCTCGTAGAGCGCCGTGACCGTGTGGCCGGGCTCCACGCTAATCCCGGCAGGAGCCCCCCCCTGGTTCGTCTTCGCCGCGGCGGGCGGACCGTCGTATCCGAGGAGTCGATAGCTCGCCACGCGGGCCGGAGCGAACTTGAGTTGCACGCGCACGTCGTTGGCGATCGGGAGCGTCGCCTCCGTAGTTCCTTGGGCCGCCCTGCCCTGCCCCGCCCCGTCCGCCTCCGGTTCGCTCGCCGGGGCACGCCGGGCGACGATGGCGACCCGCACCAGGCGATGCCCACGAGCCCAGGGGCATTCCGCCGTTTCGATGCTGACGGAGAACGGCAGGTCGCCCTTGGGCTGGGGGTCGTCGTAGGGGAAGAAGTTGACCATGTCTTCGATCTGCACCCGATCGACCGGCGGCAGACGCCCCGCCCTGAGGAACCGGGCGATCCCCGGGTAGACGCTCGCGTCGGACTCCAGCGAAAAGGTCGAATAGGGGAATCTCTCGGCCGGGAGGAAATCGTTCTCAGCCGTTTCGGAAGGCGCAGGCTCCTCGGGGGTGACGTCGTCGGGCGAGGCCGACGACGGCCGCTTGCCATTCTTGCCGGCCTTGGCGGCGTCGTTTCGGTCGGTCGAACCGGGTCGCATTCCCGGCGGCAAGGAGATGTCGGTCGTCCCGGCGCCGGCATGTTTCCCATTGCTCGTCGTCACGCCAGAAGCCGGCGATGCTTCGCTTTGTCCGAAGGGCTCGGACCCGCCGGGCAACACGGCCCCCTTGGCCTGCTTGGGCGGCTGCTTGGGAGGCGGGACGGTGATTTC
>CAYSGY010000636.1:0-2398 GCA_964430315.1 uncultured Planctomycetaceae bacterium | reverse complement strand
CCTGCCGAGCCGTTCTACCCGCGCGCAGGCTCGGCAGGAGCCTCGCCCTGCCCGGACAACGCCCCGCCTCTTCGATGTAACGACACCCACTCTTTCTGGTGGGAATTGACCCTCGGGCATCAACTTCTCTAGCCTGACGCTTCCCATCGCGCCTGGTGTTAATTACAATGCGATGGCGACGTCACGTCGAATGAGGCGGAGGTTGTGTCACCATGCCGATCCGCAAGGGGGTCAACCGCTATCCACGACCTGGAGAACGGATCGCCCCGGCCACCCTGAGTCAAGTCCTGTTGGAGGAGATTCCGGACGGCTTGGTACACGGGACACCGGCGGCGGGACTTCGGCTGGCCGATCTGGATGAATCAACATGGGAGAAGCTCCCTCGTGAGTTGATCGAAGGACTCGCCGAACTGGTGGTGGATCGGGTTTCGACGGGCAGCGCGCGCAAGGCCCTGGAACATCGGCACTTTCCTCGGCCGCCGGAGGGTTTGCGTCTGCATCAGGTCCGCCTGGAGCACCGAACGCGATTGTGTCTGGCTCGCGAAGGATTTGAGGAAAGTCCCGCGCGGTTGGGCGATCAGACGATCGGCAGGATCTTGGCGATTCGGGCGTTTGGTCCCCGCTGCCTGGTGGACCTGTTGAGCGCCCTGGAGAGCGTGGCTTCCCGGAACGAGCGGTTGTGCCGATCCTTGACGACCGAGGCGGAGTCTCTGGCCGACTTGCCCGAGGCGGCCCTGGCCAGAAGGGACGATCCTCGTTTCGGACCGATCCTCGCCGAGATCGACATCGGGGCGGAAACGGCCGGGGAATTGGCCGATCGGCTACTGGTACGGGCAGCCGATCCTCCGGATCCGGAATTCGTCACCGATAAGATCCGGCAGTTGCGGGCGCAGATCCTGGCCATGCCCCAGTGGCCGCTTGAGGAAGAACTCAAGCAGATCTTCGCGTCGACGGCGCACGAGCGGAACCGGGAGATCGTGATCGGCTACTACGGTTGGGGCGACGGCCAACGTCATACCCTGGCGGAGATCGGCGCCCGCTATGGCATGACCCGCGAGCGGACCCGGCAAATCTGCGCCAAGCTCGTCCGGCGGGCCGAGCCGTCGAAAGTCCCTGCCCCGGTCATGGATCGGACGCTGGCATTCGTCGAATCGCAGTTGCCGTGTGCGGTCGAGGTCCTCGAGCGCGCGTTGCGCGACGCCGGACTGACGGGCATCGACTTGCGGCTGGAGAACATCCAGACTTCGGCGGAGTTGCTCGGCCGGGTAGTGCCTTTCCGCGTCGTTTCGTGTCCCCGGGGCCGGCTGGCGGTCAAGCCGTCGCAGGCCGGCGTGCCACCCGTCGTGATCGAGGCCGCCAAGAAGGAGATCTACTATCACGGGGCGAATACGGTCGGCCACCTGGTCGAACTCCTGTCGGCCAGATTCCCGGGATGTGTCGACGCCGCGCTGGCGACGGAAACGCTTCACTTGATGGAGGGGTTCCGGTGGCTCGATCGCGCATCGGGGTGGTTCTGTTTGGATTCGGTTGCCAAGCACGGACTTCCCAAGGCGATCGACAAGGCCCTGGCGGTGGCGGGCCGGATTCGAGTCGGGGACCTCGCTGCAGCCGTCACGAGGAACCGGCGCGTGTGGCGCTCTCCGCCGCCGGAGAACGTGCTCCTGGAATTCTGCCGGCAGCGCGACGGCCTCCGCGTCGAAGGGGAATGGATCGCGGCCGACCCGCCCCGCGACTGGCGGGAGGCCCTCACCGGCGTCGAGGCCCAACTCGTCGGCATCCTCAAGGCGCACGGGCCCGTCATGGAACGCGGGGCGCTGGAGGACCTCTGCGTGGCAAGCGGTATGAACCGGTTCAGTTTCCACGCCTTCCTGGCCTCATCGCCGGTCATCGCTCAATACGGGCACAGCGTCTACGGGCTTCTGGGCGCCGCGGTCGCCCCCGAGTGGGTCAAGTCGCTGATCGCCAGGCATCGCGCCGAGCGCTGCCCGACCAAGGTACTCGACCGGCACGGCGAAACCGAGGACGGCCGGATCTGGCTTGCCTACCGCCTCTCCAAGGCCGCCAGCACCTACGCGGTCGTCACCGTCCCCGCAGCCTTGAAGGATGTGGTCGAGGGCAAATTCGACCTTCTGGCTCCGGACGGGCGCCGCGTCGGCGTCCTGGCCGCCAAGGACGGCCGGGCCTGGGGGCTCGGCGCGTTCCTGCGCCAGCAACAGGCCAAGATCGACGACTACATCGTGGTGACCCTCGACCTCCGCAAACGCCAGGCGGTGATCGCCATCGACGGCCGGCTGCCGGCCGCCCAGGACCCTCGGAAGAAATGCGACCAAGAACCTGGCCCATAACGTGGCACAGCCGCCCTCGGCTGTGCCGGGGAGTTCCGCATAGCCGAGGGCGG
>CAYSGY010000635.1:0-2403 GCA_964430315.1 uncultured Planctomycetaceae bacterium | reverse complement strand
GCCGGGCAGTGCGATGCCCAATGCCTCGCAGAGGCAGTTCATGCTGTTGGCCGTGAACATGCCGGAGCAGGAGCCGCAGGTCGGGCAACCGGCCTTCTCCAGGGCCAGGAGTTCCTCGGACGAGATGCCGCCCCGCTGTCTGGCCGCGGCGCCGGAGAAGACGTCGATCAGATCGACGGTGCGGCCGTCGGGCATGCGGCCGGCCTCCATCGGGCCGCCGCTGACGAAGATCGTCGGCAGGTTGCACCGGACCGAGGCCATGAGCATGCCGGGCACGATCTTGTCGCAGTTGGGGATGCAGATCATGCCGTCGAAGCAGTGGGCCTGGAGCATCGTCTCGACGCAGTCGGCGATCAACTCGCGGCTGGCCAGGGAGAACTTCATGCCGCTGTGGCCCATCGCGATGCCGTCGTCGATTCCGATCGTGTTGAACACGAACGGCACGCCGCCGGCCTCGCGCACGCACTGCTTGACGAACTCGCCGACCTTGTCCAAGTGGACGTGCCCGGGAATGATGTCCGTGTAGCTGTTGCAGACGGCGATAAACGGCTTGCGGAAATCGTCGTCGGTCACGCCGGTGGCGCGGAGCAGGCTGCGATGGGGGGCTCGGGCATCGCCTAACTTGATGGTGTCGGATCGCATGGTAGGGGTCCTTCGTCCTCGTGGAAGCTGCAAACCCATCATTCTAGGTCAAGGTCGCCGGACTCGCCAGTGGCGGGGGGGAACGCCTCTTGGTATCATTGCCTGTGGGGTCGGTGTCTTTCGCGGAACGACCGCTCGAATGGGCACCGAGAGGACCGCTCCGGAGGTGCGCCCGTGGATTTCGCCGAAGCATTGTCTGCCATCAATGCCATGAACATCGACGACCGGATCCGCTTAGTCGATGCGATTTGGGAAGGAATTGAGGCGGAGCAGCCGGTTCCCGAGTTGACCGAGGCCCAGAAGCGAGAACTCGACCGCCGCTTGGCCGACGCCGAAGCGTCGCCCGAGGACGAGGTGCCGTGGGAAGAGGTCAACGCGGAGATTAAAGCGAGGCTCGGGGAATGAGCCTGCCCGTTAAGCTCCGTCGGCAAGCCAAGCAGGAACTCAATCAGGCGGTCGACTGGTACGAACGACAGCGCATCGGGCTTGGCAGAGAATTCCGACGGAGAGTTGAGGAAGCCCTGAAACGAATAGGGGCTGCGCCCCAGATGCACGGTTTGGTCTACAAGGACATCCGGTGCGGAGTGGTGCGCCGTTTCCCTTACGCGGTGTTCTATCGGGTCAAACCGGGGCGCGTGAGCGTGATCGCGGTCTTTCACAGCAGCCGCGATCCGCGCGAGTGGCAAGGCCGTGTTTGAGCTGTATCCATCGTGAAGGAGAAGCAAGATGCGATCGATGGTTGTCTGGGTCTTGATCTCGTTTGCGGCTGCCGTTGTGTTGGCCGGGGAGAAGCCGGCCGATCGAGGCCAGTTCGTCTCCTTGTTCGACGGCAAGACGCTTCAAGGCTGGGAGGGCAACCTGAAGGTCTTTCGCGTCGTGGACGGGGCGATCGTCGGAGGGAGCCTTGAGAAGCCGCTCGCGCACAACGAGTTCCTTTGCACCACCAGGCAGTACGGCGACTTCGAGCTGCGTCTGAAGTTCAAGATCCTCGGCAAGGGGGCGAACGCGGGGGTGCAGGTCCGCACGAAGCGGAAGCCCGACCATCACGAGGTGATCGGCTACCAGGCCGACCTGGCCGACGGCTACTGGGGCTGCCTCTACGACGAGAGCCGGCGGGGCAAGCTCACCCAGCCCCCTTCGGCCGACGAGGTCGCCAGGTTCCTTAAGCGCGACCAGTGGAACGAGTACGTGATCCGCTGCGAGAAGGACCACGTCCAGCTTTGGATCAACGGCCGGAAGACGGCCGACTTCACGGAGAAGGACCCGGCCATTCCGCGTCAAGGGATCCTCGGCCTCCAGATCCACGGCGGTCCGCCCAGCGAGGCGTGGTACAAGGACATCGCGATCAAGGAGCTGTGAGAAGCAACTTTCTGCTTTCGGCAATCACCTTTCAGCTTGTAGGGTGCTCTGCGAGCACCGTGGCACGAGCCGTTGTGGTGCTCCCAGAGCACGCCACGGAGCGGACTTCCAATTTCCGACCTCCGACCTCCTTCCCTTGCGCATGACTCCCCCCAGATTCCTCTACTTCGATCTCGGCATGGTGCTGGTGAACTTCGACGTCGACGTGATGTGCCGGCAGATGGGCGAGGTGGCGGGGATCGATCCGGCCCGCGTGTACCAGGTCCTCCTGGAACACCCGCTCCAGAAGGACTACGAGCGAGGACGTGTCACGACGCAGGAGTTCTTTGAAGAGTTCTGCCGGGCGACCGACACCCGGCCCGACCGCAATGCCCTCATTCGCGCCGGGAGCGACATCTTCAG
>CAYSGY010000634.1:0-2406 GCA_964430315.1 uncultured Planctomycetaceae bacterium | reverse complement strand
GGGGCGTGAGGGTAGGACTTTCTTGCCGAAGGGTCAACGGCATTTCGGGGGGGGGATGATGCGTTCGCGAGAGGACGCACGCACGGTTGCGTCGCTTTGAGAGGACGATGGAACCAGGCGGTCCGGGCGAGGTTCAAGTGCCCCTCCGGGGCACGCGACGTCATCCGAATCCCAAGTCCCCGCAACGATCTAGGGTTGTTGCCAGGTCTCGGTCCAGGTGCAGCCCGCCCAGGAGAGCCCCACGCCGAAGCCGATCATCACGCTCCGCTTCCCGGGCATGAGCTTCCCGGAACGGCGCAGGCCGTCGATGAGGATCGGGAGGGTCGAGGAGACCGTGTTGCCGTAGTTCTCGAGGTCGATCGGCATCGTGTCGCCGTCGAGTTCGAGCCTTTCCCTCAAGCGGGAGAGCAGGAGGGCCGTCGCCTGGTGCATCAGGTAGAAGTCCACATCGCCACGACTCCAGCCGGCGGCGGCCAGGGCCTGATCGACGGTCGGAGGAACCACGTCGAGCGAAAACTTCACCAGTTCCGGGCCGTCCATGACGAGGCTGCTCGGCCAACGTTTTCGCTTGCGCGGCTGCAGGGCCGAATCCTTGGGCCGGGCCCCGCCCTCGGTCACGATGAGCGTGTCGGCGCCCCGGCCATCGGTTCCAAAGACGAACGGGCCCAGGCACGGCTCGTCGGCCGCATCGATCAGGGTGGCCGCAGCGCCGTCGCCGAAGATGGTGCGGAGCGAACGGTCGGTCGGATGGATGTACTTGGAGTAGGTCTCCGAGGTGATGAGCAGCACCCGGCGGGCCGCCTCGCTGCGGATCAGGCCGTCGGCCAGCGACAGACCATAGAGAAAGCCCGAACACCCAAGGTTGAAGTCCAACGCCCCGATCGAGGTCCTCAGCCCGAGGCGGTCCTGCACGAGGCACGCCGTGGTGGGCAGGGGATAATCGGGCGTTTGCGTGCAGAAGAGGAGGAAGTCGATCGAAGCGGGGTCGATCCCGTAGTTCTCAAAAAGCCGCTTGGCCGCTCCCACCCCGAGGTCCGAGACACATTCGTTGCGGTCCGTGATGTGACGCACTCGCACGCCCGTCTTCTCGTAGATCAGCTCCATGTCCCAGTTCGGGAACTTGTTGCCGAGGTACTCGTTGTCTTCGACCGTGTCAGGGAAGTAGGCTGCAATGGGGCCTACCGAGGCATATTTCATCGCAGATTCCTGCGCTGGTGGCGCGTCAGCGGGGACCTTCCGCGGTTCCCAAGAGCGGTGCAATGCTGGAGCATTTTGTGCGAAGATAGTCAAGTTACCCACGTCCCGGGGGAAGGTCAACCGCACTTGCTCGCCGTGCCCCCCCGACCGTGGAGGCTGGCGTACGTGTCCTCGGTGCCCGGTAGTGCGATGTCTCTCTTCAGGCCCAATGCCTGGGCCAGGAAGGGCGGAGTTTCTCTCGATTCGATACGTCGGCGCGGTCGAAAGGAGTGCTAGCGCATCGTTAGACCGTGACGAATCGGCGACTGCGTCTGTCATGGAGGACGGCGTTGGCCATTAGAAACCGCCTGAGGTTGCTCTATCTTCTCCATCTCTCCAATCCTCCCTCCGACCGCGCGATCTATCAGGCGGTCTACCGGAGGCGCATCGAGCGGATCATCGAACTCGGCGTGAGCACCGGACAGCGTGCCACACGTCTGATCGAGGTGGCCTGCCAGCATCTCCCGGCCAGTCAGATTTCCTACACAGGCATCGACCCGTTCGAGGCCCGCGATGCCGGGCACGGGCCGGGCCTCACCTTGAAGCAAGCGTACCGGCTGCTCCGCGCCACGGGGGCTCGGGTTCGACTCGTCCCAGGGGACCCCCTCTCAGTCTTCTCTGCCCGGGCCAACGATTTGGGGGTCGCCGACCTCGTGCTCATTGGCTGGCCACTGGACCGCGCACTCTTGCCTCGGGCCACCTACTACCTTCGCCGTCTGCTGCATGACGGCTCCTTGGTGTTGCTCGAGGAGCCATCGCGAGATGGGGCGTCCAGCGCGGCGAAAGTCCTCTCCTTGGACCGGATTGAGTCCCTGGCCGCGACCTACCGCAGAGCGGCGTGAGAAGGAATCCACGGTGGGGGCTAGCCTGAGGCCGGGCATTGGACCTCGCTCCGGTTGGCAATGCTTAGGGTGGCATCAGGGCCCCCGTCACGAAACTGGCCTTTCCTCAGGGCCTTTCTTCGGTTACAAGTCGCCTGCCTGCCTCTGGACGCACGGGCTTGCCGGGTTGTGGACCGGCGAGCGCGGAGCGATTTGCGACATCGGCAAGTCGGCCATGTCCACCGGGCGACCGAGCGGGAGACAATTGGTGGTCAACCGACCAGGGACCTATTGCGTCGGCCACCAAATGTGGTAGTGTGGAGGGCTGGAGGCAATGGCGAAAAGAGAT
>CAYSGY010000633.1:0-2407 GCA_964430315.1 uncultured Planctomycetaceae bacterium | reverse complement strand
CCAGGAGTATGCCGAAGACGATGTTTAACTGGGTCACGGCCACCAGTCGTCCTCGCAACCGGGCGGGAGATATCTCGGCGATATACATCGGCGAGACCACGGAGGCCCCGCCGATCCCCAGGCCGCCGAGGAACCGGAAGAAGAGCAGCGAATACCAGTCCCAGGCCAGGCCGCTTCCAACGGCGGAGATGAAATAGAGCACGGCGATCCAAGTCAGCACGGCCCGACGCCCGTAACGATCGGCCGGAGGCCCGATCAGGACGGCCCCCAGAATCGTTCCGATCAGCGCACTAGCGACCGTGAACCCGAGGGCGAAATTCCCCAATTGGTAGACGGTGCGCAGCGCGTCGGTGGTCCCGGAAATCACCACCGCGTCGAACCCGAAGAGGAAGCCGCCCAGGGCGGCGATCACCGTACTGCCGAGAAGATAGGACCGGTTCTGCATATCGGACTCCGGTGGGCACGGGGATGGGGACACGCCGTGGGTGCGATTGTACTCGGCCCCGGCGGCGGGCGACAGCAGGGCCGGCCGCGAGCCCGTGACAACAGAGGCCCCAAGAATACGCAAGACCGTGCCCGGCCATCTGTCCGCGCGTCGATCAGACGGCAAAGAAGACCAAGAAAAAGAAGATGTGTCCGGGCCGCGACCGATCCCGGCTGCGCTGGTACAATAGGCACCCTTGCGGCGGAAATCCGAGTTGACGTTGACCAGGCACAGCGCCTTGGCCCGGTGCCGAGGAAGGAACGGCCCCGATTTGCGTCGAGGTTTGCACCGGGTCCGAGGGATCAGGAGGGTGACATGTCGCCGATGCGTGCGGAGCGATGGCTCGTCGTCGTCTTTCGAGGTGTCGCGATTGCCGCGGCCCTGGCCGTGGTGCCGGTATTCATGCCCCACGGGTGGATGGACTGGTGCCACCGCAGCATGGCGATGGGCGAATTGCCCGAGTTACCCGTCATCGTGTATCTGACGCGTTCACTTTCGGCGATGTACGTGTTCCACGCGGGGGTGATGTGGATGGCCGCGTCCGACGTGCGGCGCTACGCGGCCCTGGTCACGTACCTGGCCAGCGCGATGGCGGTTTTCGGGGTCGTTGTCCTATGGATCGACTTTCAGGCGGGAGTGCCTTGGTTCTGGAGCGCAAGCGAAGGGCCGATGTCGTTGGGCATCGGCCTGGCCTCGCTCTACCTTCAGCGGCAGGTACGGTCTAGAACCGCCGGTTGAACTGCACGACGAACTCGCCGTCGAATTCCCGGTCCACGCCGTCCCCGAGCGGGGCCACGTAGGCCAGGCGGAGATCCGAGCAAGTGCCGAGCTGCATGTAGACGCCGCCGGTGAGATTCAACACGTCGCGCCGCCCCGCATCGCCGGTCGCGGAGGCCCCGATCGTCCCCATCGTCCCCGTCACCGTATCCGAGTCCTGCAAGGTGCTGGTATAGTGGATTTCGGCCATGGGTGCGAGGGCGGTCAGCCACCGGGCATTGGGATTCCGGTGCAGCCAGTACCCGACGCTGAGGTCGAGCATGGCCAAGGTCTGATCGGTGAAGCGGCCAGCCCGGGCGAGATCTCCCCCGCCGTCCCGCATGAGCACCGTGCTGCCGCGGGTATCGAAGTCCAACTGGGCGAAGCCGAGGAAGAAGAGCCGGTCGGTCGGGGTCCAATACGCGCCCACGAACGGCTGGAGATGGATGCTCTCGTTCCAAATCTCGACCGCCGTGCCGGTGGCGTCGTCGATCCGGAAGTCCGCCCCGGAGGGGAAGTCGGCGCCCACGCCAACCGACGCGGCGAAGTTCTCACGGCGAACCACGAGCCGCTTCAAGACCAGCACCATGTTGCCGAACTCCGTGCCGGACAGGGACGCCCCGGCCACGGTCGACTGCGTCGAGTTGTAGTCGGTGGTGAAGGGGACCCGGAACTCGAAGGACCAGAGCCCGTCGCGGAAGGTCTTTTCGATCCCGAAGGTGAACCGTTGGAGATTCCGGGTGTTGCCGGCAACGTCGAGCAGGGGATTCTGGAAGCCGTTGTAGTCGAAGATGAGCCGATCGACGGGGATGGGGTTCTGGTCGTCGGCGATCTTGAACCGGCGGTCACCGCCCGCCACGCCCACCGAGGCGTGCTGGACTTCAAAGAGAGTGCTTTCGCCGAAGAACCGAGCGTTGCCGCCGAGGAAGTCGCCGATCATGACCGCGCGGGCCAGCGCGTTCTCCGGAATGAAGTTCTGGGACGTCGCCGGTGCCCCGGGAATTGCTTCGGTCGGAGTGCTTTCCACCCAACCCGGCGGGCAGGGGCAGCGTCTTCCGCCACGGTACGCCGCCGGCTGCACCGCATCGTCAACCGTCGCGCCAACGCCCGCCGGCTGTGCCCAGTCGGAATACTGGGCCACCGCAGGCTCAGTGCCGGCCGTTAGCC
>CAYSGY010000632.1:0-2436 GCA_964430315.1 uncultured Planctomycetaceae bacterium | reverse complement strand
ATCATCCAACAGATCTCCTTCCGACTTGAGAATAGTGATCAAAGAACTTTCGTGACGCCCGGGACGGCCACGGGATAGCGGCCCGTCGCGTCGGCCACCACGGGCGGGACGGCGTCGAAGGCGTACCTTTCGGGCACCAGGGCCTTTTGGGAGCCGATCACCTGCTCCCAAGTGACCATTTGGCCGGAGTAGGCGGCCATGCGTCCCATGATCCCCACCAGGGTCGCCGTGGCGGCGTGGTCCACCTCGTTGTGCGGCTTGTTGTTTCGGATCGCGTCCATGAGGGCGTCGTGCTCCAGTTGGTACGGGTTGCGCATGGTTCCCCGCATGCGCCAAGGCGACGCGCCCTCGATCTTTCCCCCGTAGAGATCGGCGCGGCCCTTCGGGCCGTAGATTTCGGCCGTCGAGCGGGTCCAACAGCCGGAGATTTGCCGCGTCTGCGCGAACATCCTCACGCCGTCGGCAAAGGTGTACTCGACGACCTGGTGGTCGAACGTGTCGCCGTGCTGTGTGGGAAGGTAGACCTGCTTGCCGCCCTGTCCCTGGGCGGTGGCCGGATGGCCACCGTGAAGCCAGAGGCAGAGGTCGAAGTAGTGGACCACGGCATCCACGAGGTAGTCGCCGCTGAGCCAGACGAAATGATACGGGTTGCGGAGCTGGTAGGTCATCTCGGTCATGTCGGGCGGGCGCGGCGGCGTGTCGCGCAGGGCCGGCATGTTGAAGTAGCACGACATCAGCGACGTGGGGCCGATCGCCCCGTCCTTCACCCTCGCCATCGTCTCCTGGACGCGGCGGCTGTAACGCATGTAGAGCCCCACGCCCACCTTCAGATTCTTGCGTTTCGCCTCCGCGTTGGCCGCCAGCAGTTGCCGGACGCCGGGCGCGTCGACGCCCAAGGGTTTTTCGGTGAACACATGCTTGCCCTGCTTCACGGCGTAGGCGAAGTGCATTGGCCGGAAATGCTGGTGCGTGGCCAGGATGACCAGGTCCACGCCGCTGTCGATCGCTTTCTGGTAGGCGTCGAACCCGACGAACCGCCGCTCGGGCGGCACGTCGATCCGGTCCGCCATTCCCGACGATGCCTCCCGCTCATACTCCGCGCTGAATCCCCCGACGAGGCTCTTGTAGCTCGTCTCCAGGCGATCGGCAAAGAGGTCGGCCATGGCCCAGAGCTTCACCGGGCCCTTGGTGAGGAGCGCTTGGGAAGTCGCTCCCGTGCCGCGGAAACCGCAGCCGATCAGGGCCACCTTGATCGTCTCCTCGCCGGAGACATGGGCGCTCCGCGCGATCGTGTTGCTCGCCGCCACGCCGGCCGCGAAGGCGCCGGCGGAAGTTTTCAGGAACTGCCGCCGCGACGCACCGCCGCCCGCCCGGCCCGCCTCGTTGCCGCTCACGGTCATCGACAGTCCTCCTACGAATCCAAAGCAAGCCCCCTTGGCTGGACGATCAGCATACCGCGTCTCCGATTGCCGTGCAAACGGCCGGAATTCTCTCTTGAAAAATGGGCCACCGTTTCCGTATCGTGGGCCCCATGACGACCACGCTCACGCACACGCCGAGCAACCGGGAGAAGGCGGCCCTGCTCCAAGCGGCCCTCGGCGAAATCCTCGCCGAAGTGCTGCGGCGGGGCTTCCACGGCACGGCGGCGATCGAACTGAGCGTCCAGGACGGAACCATCCAGCACATCCGCCGGAAGGTGGAGAGGATCGAGAGGTGAATGATGAATGATGAATGATGAGCCCTAGGAGACGGCCTTGAACCGTCGTCATTCCGCATTCATCATTCCGCATTCAGCATTCCTCACGCCGGGTATCCGACGAGCCTGCCTTGCGGCGGGTATCGGGAAGGGCCCATCGAGAACCGAACCGGTTCCCGGTGGGCCTCTTTGTTTGTTGTTCCTGGAATTGAGGACAAAATAATGCCGGAGATGCTTCAAGAGTATGTCGACTCGCGCGGAGTGGCCGTCCGGGTCGATCGTGCGGCGGGCGTCATTCGCGGGGTCAAGATCCTCGGCCTCCAGTCGCGCAACGGCCGGACGTATCGGCCCGACGCCTTGGTCGAGGCAGCCCCGCTCTACGAGAACGCCAAGGTGAACGTGAATCACCCCAAGGGCGGTCCGCACGCCCCACGCGACTACCAGGACCGCCTCGGCGTCCTCCGCAACGTCGCGTCGAGGCCGGGCGAGGGACTCTTCGGCGACCTGCACTTCAATCCCAAGCACGCCATGGCGGAGCAGTTGATCTGGGACGCCGAGCACAGCCCGGAAAACGTGGGCCTATCGCACAACGTGGAAGCGCGGATCGGGCGCAGCGGCGACCAGGTGGTGGTGGACGGGCCCATGGTGGGCGAGGGGCGCATGGAGGTCGACGAGTCGCTGCTCACCGGCGAGTCCGACCTCGTCACCAAGCATCCCGGTGACCAGCTCATGTCGGGCAG
>CAYSGY010000631.1:0-2473 GCA_964430315.1 uncultured Planctomycetaceae bacterium | reverse complement strand
CACGCAGGACGACGCGCACATCTTCTGCACCGAAGAGCAGGTGGCCGAGGAGTTCCGCGGCTGCATCCGGATGACCCAGCTTGTGCTCAGCACCCTCGGGCTGAACGAGTACCGCGTGCGTTTGGGCTTCCGCGATCCGCAGAGCGAGAAGTACGTCGGCAGCCACCAGACATGGCAGCGGGCCGAGGCGGCGATCGAGGCGGTGTGCCAGGAAATGGGCATGGCGAACGTCTCGGTCGAGCGGGGTGAGGCGGCCTTCTACGGGCCGAAGACCGACTTCGTCGTGGCCGACTGCATCGGCCGGGAGTGGCAACTCGGCACGGTCCAGCTCGATTACAACCTCCCCAGCGCGGAGCGGTTCAACCTGGAGTACGTCGGGCCCGACAACCAACCGCACCGTCCGGTGATGATCCACCGCGCCCCGTTCGGCTCGTTGGAGCGGTTCACCGGGATGCTGATCGAGCATTTTGCCGGGGCCTTCCCGCTATGGCTGGCGCCGGAGCAGGCCCGGGTGCTGGTGGTGAGCCAGAAGTTCGAAGACTACGCCCGGCAGGTGGAGGCCCGGCTGGCGGGGGCGGGGCTGCGGGTGTCGGGCGATTACCGCCCGGAGAAGATTGGGGCCAAGATCCGCGATGCCCAGTTGGAACTCGTGCCCTACATGCTGGTCGTGGGGGGGCGGGAGATGGCGGCTGGGGCGGTCTCCGTCCGACACCGCCGCCAGGGGGATAGGGGAAGCATGGCCCTCGACGCGGCCTTGGCGATGCTTCAAGAGGAGATTCGGCAGAAGACGATTCAGTGAATCGACGGTCCGTCGGGCTCGGCCCCTGTTGACTCGCCCGGCCGGATCGGGAATACTACGACGTTGGTAAACTGGGGTGTCCGCGGCCCGGGTGCAAACGGGTCTCGGTGCCCGGTGAGAACGGTCGTTTTTGCGAGGGGCAAACCTTTTTCTGAGGAGGATGCCGGCTATCGAAACGAAACAGCAACAGCAAAGGATCAACGAGCAGATCCGAACCTCGCCCGTTCGGGTCATCTCAGCAGATGGGCAACAGTTGGGGATCTTGCCGATCGACGAGGCCCTGGCGGCGGCGCGCGCGGCCACACTCGACCTGGTGGAGGTGGCCCCGACCGAGCGACCGCCGGTCTGCCGCATTATGGACTTTGGGAAATTCAAGTACCAGCAGAAGAAGCGGCAGCATAAGGCCCATACCCGCCAAATCAAGATCAAAGAGATCCGCGTCCGGCCCAAGACGGGAGACAACGACATCGGCGTCAAAGTGGCCAGGGCGAGGGAATTCCTGAGCCACAAGGACAAGGTCCTTCTGTCGGTCATGTTCCGCGGCCGGGAGCTGGCGCACGTGGAAGAGGGCCGCCGGGTCCTCGACGGCATCCTCAAGCAGCTCGAAGACTGCTCGAAGGTGGAAGCCACTCCCTCCCAACAGGGCCGCCGCATCGTCTGCACGCTGGCCCCGAAGTAGTCGGTTCAGCGTGTGCGCGTCGTTGTCGCCTGGCTTGCGGTGGCGGACGGGCTTAAGAAGGTGGGATCAACATGGCTGTCAGGCTTCAGTGCATGCGAGTCAGAAACTACCGCTGCCTGCGGGACGTCTCGCTTGCCACGAGGCCCGTGAACGTGCTGTTCGGTCTGAACGGCGTTGGAAAGACCACGTTCCTGGACGCCCTTTGGTTTGTCCGCGATTGCGCGATTCGCGGCACCGACCAGGCCGCTTCCGACCGACACCACGGGATCGGAGTTCTTTGGGATGGCGCTGCTCCGGACGATCGTATCGAAATCACGATTGAGACCGCATCTGCAAGTTACACGGTGACCTTCGGCTACTCCTCAGGCCGGATTGAACCGTTCGTCGGGGAGACATTCCGGTCGAACACACGGCAGCTCACGCTTGTGGACCGCAAGATCGGCAGTGACCAGGCGAGTCTCTACCACGAGCAGTTGCAGCAGGTAATGCCGGTCAAGCTGCGTGAACCGGAGAAGTTGGCGTTCTCCAATTTCCTCCTCTTCGGCGAACCGCAGGAGGAAGCAAGGGAGTTGGATGAAGGCACAACGGTTGCTCCTTGATGCGGTTCTCCACCTCTCCCCGGGCACAGTACAGGTCTTCGTACAACGCCCGCGCATCCCACCGCTCCGCCGAAAGCGAGGTCACCACAAACCGCGGATTGCTCCCCTGGGACAAATGCTCGGCCTTGCCGACCACTCGGCGCTGGCGGCTCCAACTCTTCTTCGTCTGGTAGACGAAGTCCTTGAAGACCCGCGTGGCCTGCCGGGTCTCGCCGAAGAGCACTTTGGCCTCGTGCAACTCTTGCCCCACGATCCGCACCCGCGGCCAACGCTCTCGCACCTGCGCCACGATCCGCGCCAGATGCTTCACCGAGCCCGCCGCGCCGTCAATGTCCGAGGGCCGCAGCTTGGCGCACAGCAGATGCTCGCCGCAGAAAATGTACAACGGAAGATAGC
>CAYSGY010000630.1:0-2490 GCA_964430315.1 uncultured Planctomycetaceae bacterium | reverse complement strand
CGCACGCGGGAGATGGCATACAAAAGGGACCAACGACCGGACGACAGTGGTAGGGTGGGCTCCGCCCACCGCCTATCGTGGGACAAATAGATTGGGTCTCGCGCAGAGACGCCAAGACGCAGAGGTAGGGTGGGCGCATCAGCCCAAGCGTTCTCTTCACGCCTCTGCGAGAGGTCCTTCCACCTCGGCCCTGCGTAAGCCAAGAACCCCGATTCCACCCCGGCCGCTCCGCTCAGAATGTGAAATGTGTAGGTCTGACACTATTCCCCTCCTGGTCTGACACTATTCCCCTCCTGCCTCGATTGCTCTTGTCGCGATTGGTTTGTGTACGTTGCGTCGAGGATGGTCGGGTAGGCGATAGTGCGACAAGAGACTCCCAAGGTCTACACTCGGGACACACTCCAACGACTCGCTGCTTTGGCGGAAGTGGAGGGCGGCGTAGATCGCGTCTTGGCATTGAAACCAGGCTAAGGGGACCTTGACAGCGTCCGCGGGATTCTCTGTTTGCCAGCATTTGTCTGGGGTGACTTGCGGGAGGAAGACCATCGGCAAGCTGCGAGGATTGCACTTGAATCTGTTGGTGCTATGGCCCGTAAGGGCATATTGTCTCCTTCTTGACGCTGTACGCGCCAGGAGCGTGGAAGATAACGCCTTACGGCGTCACGACGAACCAAGCCCATCGGTCGCACAGAATCACCGCGGGCGGATGCTATTGCACGCTGGGCGGGGGGACGGAGCGGCCGGATTGTTGAGCGAGTTGGGACTCCTTTTCGTAGGTGCCGTAGAAGGGGACGTTGGCGTCGAGCCAGAGAGTCAGCCGCTGGTCGTCTTCGGGCGAGAGGGTCACGTGCTTGGAGTGGGTTTTGTCGAGGAGGATCTTGGGCAACTGGCTTTCGTCGGCGCCGCCGTGGCCGGGCTCGGTGCCGATCTCTCGAATCGACTTGTCGCCCCATTCGTACCAGCGGACGTAGGGCTTCAGGTTCACATAGGACTTGGTGAACGTGCCCTCCGGCTCGCCTGTCAGGACCGGCGGGGCCTTCAACTCGCCTTGGCTGCCGTCGTGGCAGCGGACGCAGTGCCTGTCGAGGACGGGCTGGACGAGCAAGGGAAAGCTCATGGGCCTGGTCCCCTCGGGCCCGGGCTCGATGGCGGACGGCTCGCGGCGCAGGGCCAGCAGGTCCGGCCGGGCGGGCGATGCCGTGCCCGGCGGTTCGTGACAGCCGACGCAGCTTCGCCGCTCGCCGGGCTGGAGGTAGGTGACGCTTCGCATGGTTTGGACCGCGCGGCCGTCGCCGTCCACAGCCTGGAAATACAGCGGCTTGCGGGCCGGGGCGCGGAAGTAGGCGGAGCCGTCCTTCTCGACGGGCACCGTGCCCAGCAGCATGCGGGCGCTCTCGGCGTTGGCGTAGCCGATTCGCGGCTGGTTGGCGACGTGCGTGGAGGTCTTGGGCAATACTTGGAAGATCCGCAGGCCGCGGATCGGCCGGGATTGCGGCAGGGGGAAGAAGCTCTCTCGCACGTTGGTGAGGATGAACTCGCCTTCGTCACTGAGGCCGGATTCGAGACTGCTGGAGACCAGCGGCGGGACCGGCCGGGGCTCCAGCGGGATCGGGTACATGCAGGAGAAGTCCGGGTCCGCGTAGAGTAGCTCAAGATTGCCGAAGCGGTCGAAGTAGTACAGGCCCGTGTAGTTGTCGTCCTTGACGTTGGGGCCCATGCCCGGCAGCGGCTTGAAGCTGAACGCGACGAAGAAGCAGTCCTCCGACAGCGGCCAGGGACTGTGGAAGTAGCTGCCCGGCCAGCCGACGCCCTCGGGGAAGCACACCTCCGGCGTGAGCGTCTCGATGGACTCGAAGCGATCTTCCGCGGTGACGGGATCGAGCCGGCACTTGTCCGGATCGACCAGCACGAGCGAGCCGCCCACATCCGCATGATGTGCCCCCGCGATGAACGCGACCCGGCGGGAACCGGGGATCGCCTTGCCCTGGTAGCAGGCGTTGATTCGCTGGGTGTAGTTGCCGAAGAGGATGGAGGGGTTCGTCCCGTCGGGGTTGCTCACCCACAGGCCGTGATAGTTGGCGGCCGAGCGGTCGACGTAGTCCCAGCGGGAATAGAGGATGCGCTCATCGTTGAGGACCGTCGGGTGCCATTCGTTCGTCTCGTGGAAGGAGAGCGTCCGCACGTTTGTGCCGTCGGCCTCCATGCGGTGCAGCGTGTAGGCCGGCAGCGGTTCCCACGGATTGTGGCAACGTCCGAACCCGCCGCGACGCGTGGACATGAACGCGATCCCGCCGTCCGGCAGAGGGCACGGATCGAAGTCGTCGTTGCAGCCGTCGGTGAGCTGCCGGAGGTTCGTCCCGTCGACGTTCACCGCCCAGATGTGGAAGCAGCGTCGCTCGGGCGAATAGTAGTCGGGCTTGGCCGGAGCCCGCTCGGCAAAACCGAAGTACAGGGTCTTGGCGTCGTACGAGAGGGCCAGGGTCGTGAAGT
>CAYSGY010000629.1:0-2497 GCA_964430315.1 uncultured Planctomycetaceae bacterium | reverse complement strand
GAGCGGGCGACTTCCTGGGCCAGGGCCCCGATCAAAGGCAACTCGTCGAAGTCGGTCTGGAGCCCTCGCAGGGTGAGGTCGTTGTTCACCGCGACCCTCGCGGGGTGCAGGTGGATCCCTTCCCGCCCGATCTCGATCTCCTTCCAGCCCCGGTAGACCGACTGGCTGTCGCTGTAGAACGTCGCCGGACCGGCCACCGAGTGCGTGGAGGCCGCCACGACGCCGTTGACGTCGAAGGCCACGTGGATGTTCTGGGGATCGGGGATGAGCCGCAAGCTGACGCGCGTCGCGGTCAGGCTGCGCCCGTACACGGGCTTGCCGAGAACCACGTCGCTCACGTCGCCATACTCCTTGGGACGCTCCGGAATGAACCGGTTGAGCAACTCCACCGTCGCCACGAGCCGCACGTTGGCGTTGCGATAGTATCCTTCGAGTTCCTGGCCGATCGCCTGCTTCTGAGACGCCGCCGAGAAGAGCAACTGCTGACAGTCCTGGGCCAACAAGCGGGCGTCCGCGAGCGTGCCCTCCTGTTCATACTGCTCGATGTGCCGGGCCACCTCGACAAACGGAACCGGCCCCGACGCCAGCCGCTTCAATTCCCGGCACAGCGTCCCCATGGGCCCCTCGGCAAGGAACCGCCGCTGCTGGGCCTTCAGGGAAGTCCGGGCGATGCGGTCGAGAACCTTGCTGGCGAGTTCGCGGGTCTGGACGTTTTGGGATCCCGCGGTCGTTTCCGCGAGTTTGCCGAGAAGGTCCAACTCCAGGAATCGCCGCCAGCCAGGCCCGTCCGGCGAGCCGGCCAGCAACTCGCCGACTTCCGCCATCGAGGCAGCCAATCGCCCGAGATCGACCGTGCCCGACTCCTTCGGGTCCGACTTCAGTCCGCCTGCCCGAACGATCGGCTTCCATACGGCCAAACGCCGGTCGAGCGCGTACACCGCCCGACGCACGGAAGCCGCCGCCGGACGCGTCCCGAGGTCCACCGCCAGTTGCCTCCCCTGCTCGCTCAACCGCTCCAGTCTGGCCGCCAGCGGCAATGCCTCGGGAGTGCCGTCGGCCATCGCCGGGCCGAGCTTCCGCACGAGTTTGTCGACCTCTGACGCCCAATCGCGGGTCTCCGGCTCGTGGAGAAGCCCGGCCAGTTGGGCGAAGAGGGCCTCCGGCTTCGGCCAGAGGCTCTCCGCGACCGACGGCGCTCGATCGTTGGCCGGCGGAGGATCGCCCGCGGCGTTCCGCGGAGCGGGCTGCTTCTCGTGATCCGTCTCCGAGCCGCGGGAGGAAGTCCCGGCCGGATGGTCGGCCACGGCATCGGGCTTGTCGCTTGCGGGTTGGTTCCGGGTTGCGGGCTTGTCGGCGGCGACGGGAGCTTCGGCCGTTAGCGGTTCCGTGGGGAGCAGTAGCGAGCGCAATGTCTCGACATCCCGCGCAGGCGTGGTCAGCTTCATCGGCCGGTTGGCGACCGCGGTCGTGTCCGGAGGTGGATCCACGGGAGCGGACGATTCCAGGGCACTGGCGGCGACGGCAGGCGGATCACTGGGTGGGGGCGTGAGTTCCGGCGGGGAAGCCATCTCGGGCGGGGCGGCCGATGCCGGCGACGCGGCCGACTCGGGTTGCGAGGCGGGCGCTGCCGGGGCTGCGGCCGGGACGGAAGCGAGCGTCACCGCCGCTTGACCGGCTTCGGAGACCGCGGGCACGGAGAACGGCCTCACTGTCGGCGGGGCCGTATCGACTGCAGGACAGGTCTCTTCGCTGGCCGGCGCCACGGGAACCGCAGGGATCTCCGAACCGCCCAGTCCGCGGGTTTCCGTTTCGGATCCTCCTGCCGCGGTGGCAGATGGTGGGGTCTCCTGGGGGAGGATGGCGACCTGGGGCTTGTCGGCCGCCGATTGCGATGCCCGCCTCCTGGCCGCCCTTTCCCAAAGGCTCGGGGAGGTCGCGCTAAGTACGAAAAGCGATAGAAGAATGCACAGGAGCGGCCAGGTTGGCTCGTTTCCCTTCTGACCCATCGGCACGATCCCCCTCCTTGGGAAAACAACTCGGCCCGCGCGCGGCTGGGGCCGTCTCCCGAGCCTCACGGCGCTATTAGCTAGGATCGGTCGCTCAGGAAGTGCGATTAAATCTTGCGCCACCAGAAATCCGCGGAGAACCCGCACAACCCCCACTCAGGGAGAAGAGCCGGTGTTGAAATGCGACACCTTGGTGGCCTGGGAGACCTGTACTTCTGGCACGCCGTGGATCAGGATAGGCCCCCCCTGCCAGGCGAATCGGATGCAGGTGAGGGCTGTTCCGCGTCGAGATCAATGCGATACCTACCTCGCTTCAGCACGCCCCACCCCCAACCCCTCTCCCAAAGGGAGAGGGGAGTTACCATGGGTGTATTCTCACCCCCTGGTGGCAAGAAAATCCAAGAAAGTCCCGGCTTGCCGTGAACTTTTCCGGCCGATAGGGTGTCTTTGGGGGCGATAGGCGGGGCTCGCTGCGTCTTTGCGGGTGATTC
>CAYSGY010000628.1:0-2506 GCA_964430315.1 uncultured Planctomycetaceae bacterium | reverse complement strand
AGGGATTAGGGATTCGGGATTAGAAACGCTGCCGAGGCCCGAATCCCCGATCTCCAGCCCTAATCCCTAACCCCCAATCCCTAGTCCCTTCCCATGCATCCCATCATCGACGTTGCCGATGCCCTGGCCACTTGGCTCAAGGCCCAAACCTTCAGCCAGCCGATTACCGTGGCCCGGCGCTCGGTGGTGCGGTTCGATCTGCCGGACCTGGCCAACTGCCAGGTCTCGGTGGTCCCGGCCGACTGGGACGAGGCGGTGATCGGCCGGCGTGCGACCAAGCGGTCCTTCCTGGTCGACGTGGCGGTCCAGCAGAAGGTTGACGTGGATGATCTCACGAAAACCGATCCCCTGATGGGCTTGGTCTGGGAGATCGAGCAGGCGATGAAGTTCCTGCGGCTTGCGACCACACCGCCGGCCCAGTGGATCGGCGTCGCCAAGGTACCCGGCTCCGACCCGGGTTACGCCCCGCAGCACATCGTGGAGCTCCGCACATTCACGGCGATCCGCCGGCACACCTTTATCCCGGAGGGCACCGCATGATCACGCTCACCGTTCGGCAATCCCGCCAGGGCTTTTTCGACCGCCCGGCCGTGATCCGCGCCGTCGGGAAGGCCCGGGCGGGGGTCTTGTCGAAGTTCGGGGCCTACGTCAGGCGCTCCGCCCGCAGTTCGATCCGGCCTGGGGGCAAGAAGGGGATCATCTCCAAGCCGGGCGAACCGCCCCGGTCCCACGAGGGGAGCCTGCGGCGGTCCCTGAACTTCGCCTGGGACCCGCGGAGCCAGAGCCTGGTTGTGGGGCCGGAGAAGACCAACCAGGTCTTCTTCACCGACGCGATGCGTCCGGTTAAGGGCACGGTCCCCGGCGTGCTGGAACATGGCGGCCAGGTGACACTCCTCGAGGAGTGGAACGGCTACCGCTGGGTCCGCCGCGACCTCCGGCGGCGCGGGGCTGGGGCCGAGGTCGATGCCTTGAGCGGCGGAAGGACAAACGTTTTCAGCGGGTACCGCAAAAGGCCGGTCCGTCGGCGTACGGTTCACATCGAGGCCCGGCCCTACATGGGTCCGGCCCTGAGAACCAACCTCGGGCTCCTGCCGCCGATGTGGGCCAACTCGGTCAGGGCCGCCTGAAGCCTGGAAGATCACCCCTTTGTGGAGAAACACGCCATGGAAATGACCCTTGGCTTGAATGCGAAACTGTACCACGGTGCGGCCGCGAGTGACCCGTCCACCGAGTTGGACATCATCGGGAACGCCAAGTTGAACCTCGCGCTCAGCGAGGCGACGGTCAAGCTCCGTGCGTCGCAGTTCGAGCTGACTGACGTGGTCCTGTTCCAGGCGTCGATCGACTTCGACCTCCTCTGGGATGAGACGAACGTCAGCTTCCTGGCGCTTTGGACGGCCTTCATCACCAAGGCCGCCCGGGCGTTCAAGTGCCTCTCGAAGGCGAACGGCAAGGGGCTCAAGGCCGACTTCAAGGTGGTGAAGTTCGAGCGGAATGAGGACATCGAGAATGGGATCATGGCCGCCGTCTCGATCAAGCCCACGATCGGGCAGACCCCGACCTTCGTGTGACGACAGAAGGGATTAGGGATTGGGGATTAGAGGCTGGAAACCACAGTGAACCCAGATCCTCCCCATCCCTAATCCCCAATCCCTAATCCCCAATCCCTAATCCCCAATCCCCCATCCCTAATCCCAGCGTGAGGAAACGACGATGGCTGCTGGAAGCGTCCAGATCGTCGCCCAGATCGGCGACTTGTCCTTCGACGCGACCCTGTCGCGCGACTACGAGGGCTCGCGCACGGACCAGGGCACCCTGCCGGCCGGCAACGCGGGCTCGCTGACGACACGGACCGACGCCAACACCGGCGTGGCCACCCTGAGCACGGGCCACGGGATCGAGACGGCCGACAAGGTGGACGTCTTCTGGAGCGGCGGCAGCCGCTACGGGATGGACGCCACCGTGGACGGCACCGACGTCACGATCGACGGCGGCGGCGGCGACGACCTGCCCGATGAGGATACGGCGCTGGTCGTCACAAAGCGTGTTCCTATCGACGTGTCCTTCGCGGGAAACACGCTCAAGCTCTTGATCGCCTGCTGCAAACAGCGGCGCGTCCGCCTGACCTTCGAGGACTCTGGCGGCGCGGCGTTGTTCTCCCGCGACCTGCCCGCCGGCGAGCCATTCTACTGGGCCTCGGACCAGGGTGTGACCAACCCACTGGCCGGCGAAACGGTGGCGTCGGTCCAGGCCTCGAATGGCGAGTCGTCCGGCGAAGGCACGATCCAAGTCGGGGCCAAGATCGACAGCATGTAACGCAGGAGGCCTCCCGACATGGCCGGAACCATTGCCGTCGATGTGAGCGTCCAGGCCGAAAACGATGTCTGGTCGTTTCCGTTTTCCAGGTCCTTCACGGTGGTCCAAGGTGCTCCGGGCTCCCACGATCCGCTGCATTAGTTTCTGTTGCGGAAGCGATTTCGGGGTGGTTGGGGGCCGACCGGGGTTG
>CAYSGY010000627.1:0-2546 GCA_964430315.1 uncultured Planctomycetaceae bacterium | reverse complement strand
CAGGCCGTTCACAGCGATTTCTCCGGGTTCGACATCAACGCGATCGGAGCGGCGCAGTCCGGGTCGAAAAGCCGCCAGCAGATCTTCTTCAGCGGGGGCATCTTCCGCCGGGCCCAGGGCCACGGATTCCAGAGCGGTGTGGTCTTCGACTACGTCCACGACAGCTCCTACGACAAGGCAGACCTCCAGCAGATTCGCAGCGAGACCGCGCTGGTCCTCCCCAACGGTGTCTCCGAGTTGGGGTATTGGGGCGCCTACGGGATCAACCGGCAGCGATTCCAGGTCATTCACAGCGATCCCACCAGTTTGCTCACCTTCCGGCCGAACGACATCTTCGCGGCGTTCTACCGGCGGCATTTTTCCGGCGGCGGGCAGGGGCGGCTGTGGGCAGGGGCGACGGGCGCGGGACAGGCGATCGTTGGCGGCGAGGCCACCGTCCCCCTCGGGACCAGTTGGGCGTTGGAGAACAACTTCGTCTACGTGATTCCCAAGACTTCTGCGGCCAACGGCGGGCTCCGCGAGGAGACCTGGAGCGTGACGATCAACCTGGTGTGGTATCCCGGCCGGGCTGCCCGAGAAGTCTTCCGTGATCCGTTCCAGCCGTTCTTCGGCGTCGGCGACAACTCCGCATTCCTTGTCCGCCGCGGGGCGGACTGAGAACGCCATCGCGTCCGTGCCTTTTCGCAACACTTCAGCGCACTTCCTGCAGATCGAATCTTGGTTTTCCAAGAGTTCCCGGGCGCCGGCACGTCGGCCGACGTAGTCCTTGGCGGATAGGCCCAGCAGGGTGAGAAGCCGACCTCCGCTCCCTCAGTCCTTCACCTGGAGCTTGATCTCGTCGGAGTTGGCTTTGAGCTCGGGGGCGTACATGGCCCATGCCTTGGTCGGCAGGGCGCTGAACTTGCCCGGCGTCTCCGCCCGCATGCGGTAGGCCACGCTGTGCGTGCCGCGGGCGAGTTGGGTGACAAAAAAGGCCACGCGGTTGTCGCGGAACTCCATGTAGGCGCCCAGGGCGTTGCCGTTGTAGCCGCTTCGCACTTCGACCGGCTCGAACCCGGCGGGTTTCATGTCCTCGAACACGAGATACTCGTAGTCGTTCTTGCTGGCGATTTCCAGCTCGATCTCCACGAGGTCGCCGCTGGTGAGCATGGCGAGGTTCGACAGTTCCTCGCGCTCGTACTTCTCGACCTTCTGGTCAACCACCTGCCCGCGGGAGCCGGCCACCTTGGCGGTCTTGTCGACCTTCTTCAGCCGGTAATACTTGCGTTCGACCTTCACTTCGAGGCCGGCCTTGGAGATCGGGTCTTCGAGGGTGAAGTTGGTCAGGTAGCCGTTGAAGTAGAGCGGCCCTTGGCCCTTGCGTTTGAGTTCCACGGTGTGCGGCCCGGCCTTGAGCCCCTCGCCTTCGACGACGAACTTGTTGTCGAAGGTGAAGAGCGTGGCCGGGGTCACTTCGACCGCCTTCTGCAACCGGCCGTCGAGCCACACTTCGACCGTCATCTCGGGCCGCTGCTCGCCGCTGGCGCGGAGGAAGTCGGCCATGGCCTCGATGCAGACCGCGGTGTCGCGGGTCGAGTTCCAGTAGGTGGCGTGCTTGCGGTTGTTCAGGAGATACTTGACCAGGCGCGGGGCCAATTCGCCCTTCGGGTCGGTCTTGGCCAGCAGCTTGAGATAGTAGGCCTCGGCCTCGAACTCGCTGCCGTACCAATACCACCAATAGTTGCTCTCGGGCAGATTGAGCCAGGCGGTCTGGTTCTCATCGTCCTGGACCACGTACTGGCCGAGGTTCCGCAGGATCATCGCCAGCTTCTCCCGGTCGCCGAGTTTCTCGACCGCCAGGCCGTAGATCGCCAGGCCGTAGACGGCCAGCTTCGTTCGGTCGCGGTACAGGAACTCGTGCATCTCGGCGTTCTTCACCCCGGCGTCGACCAGGACCATGTAAACAAAAGCGTCGAGGTTGTCGGCGTGCTCCTTCCACGGCTCGACCTTCGGGTCTTTCAGCGCGTTCTGGAGCTTCTGCACCTCGCCCTCCTGGTAGCGGCGGAGCCAATCGACGCCGCGCTGGAGCATGCCGGGCACGAGGGCCACGTCGTTGTGCTGGGCGATTTGCAGGCCGTGGACCACGTAGGCCGTGGTGTGCGGCGACGAATGCTCGCCGTAGCCGGAGAACCAGCCCCAGCCGCCGTCGGAGAGCTGCATCTCGGTGAGCCGCTCCACGCCCGACTTCACCATGCGCTCGACCTCCTGCCGGTCGAATACCGGGTTGTCATCAGCCCCCTCGCCCTTTGGGAGAGGGTTGGGGTGAGGGCGGTTCGCCTTGAGACGTTTCCACTGCCCGGCCCGCTCACGATCGTCGCCGATCTCCTGGGCGTTCAGGTTCGTGCGTTTCTTCCGGACCTCCGCGAGGTCCACGCCCATGTCGACGAGCACCTTCTGCGTAATGACCGTGGGCAGGAACCGGCTGAGGGTCTGCTCGGTGCAGCCGTAGGGATAATCGACCAGGTACGGCAGGGCATCGACCATGGCCCCGGCCAGGGTGGGCGAGT
>CAYSGY010000626.1:0-2550 GCA_964430315.1 uncultured Planctomycetaceae bacterium | reverse complement strand
CGCGGCATCAGTGTTTCCCGAAGTCAACCGCGCCCAACGATCGCGGGTCTGCACGCCCGGTGGTGAGGGGGGTGTCGAGAATAGGGCCTGCGGGGAATTGCATCACGTCGCCGGTGCCGGGCTCCGACTACAAGAGCAGAACTCCAATCAACCGTTCTGCGGAGGGCTAGTGGTGGGGTCTCGCATTGCCTCTCGATCGCCGGTGAGTCGGGTGTGGCTTTGGACCATGGCAGGCTCTGGCCTGGCAATGGCGCTGGGCGTGACCTTGGCCGTAGGACAGGGGCAGGTTGCCCCCAAAGCGGGCCAAGACCAGGCCAAATCCGCCGAATTGCCGACAACGCCCCACTCACGGCCCACGGCCACCCCGCATTCCGACCCCCCCGCTGTGGACCGCCGCCTCCGCGAAGGAACCGAGTTGCTGGATCAAACGGGGTATTTCAAGATCGCGGGGGACCGTGTTATCTTTTCTACCTTGGACAACAAGATGTCCATGGTCGGCCTGGAGAACCTGAACTTGGAGCGGATCGCCCGCGCCATTGCCGACAGCACGGATCAGCTCGAGTGGAAGGTCAGCGGCACGGTCACCGAGTACAGCGGCGCGAATTACTTCCTGGTGGAGCGGGCGATATTGAGGTCCCGGGCGGAGCCTCGCGAGGGCCGCTAAGCGGGCCGTTCGTATTGACACCTACCCCGTTGGAAATATGATGAGAGCATTGGCTGAAATGCCGGCCCGTGCGGTCTATCTGTGTCCGACCGGGAATTCCG
Source organism: uncultured Planctomycetaceae bacterium (assembly GCA_964430315.1). Lineage (GTDB taxonomy): Bacteria > Planctomycetota > Planctomycetia > Pirellulales > Thermoguttaceae > CALFBP01. The sequence continues at coordinate 1,785 of CAYSGY010000626.1, read as the reverse complement.
TTCTGTTTTACTTCGGTTGGACGGTCGGCGCCATTGGCCAGCCGAGCTGAAGAAGCGCCTGAGGAGTTGCCTAAATGGCCGCATACCGACGCCTGGAAGTCCACGAGGTCGGCGACGTCACCGTGGTCCACTTCCGTGACCATAAGATTATCGAGGACATGGGGATCCAAGAGTTGGGGCAGGAGCTGTTCCATCTCGTGGAAGTCGAGGGACGCAAGAAGATCGTGTTGAACTTCGCGTTGGTCGATTTCCTCTCCAGCGCTGCCCTGGGAAAACTGATTACCATGGACAGGAAAGTCAAGACCCATGGGGGCAAGCTCAGGCTCTGCAATATCCGCCGGGAGATCTACGAAGTCTTCGCCATCACCAAGCTCAACCGCCTCTTCGACATCAAGAACGAAGAGGGGGACGCTCTGGGGGACTTCTGATCAGCCGGGTTGCAGCAATTGGCCCTTAGCGGGGATAGGCCCTATCCATGGTAGACAAGTGTTGGACTTGGCAATGCGACCGCGAGTTGCCTACCCAAACCGGGGCCGGCAGTTGCTTTGTCGAAGAGCTTCTCCACCAACTCGAAGCCCACAACTGGGAGCAACACGACATCTTCAGCATCCAGTTGGCCATGGAAGAAGCCCTCGTCAACGCCATCAAGCATGGCAACCGCATGGATGCCTCGAAGAAGGTCCGCGTCCGCTGCGAGATGAACCCCGACCTGCTCCGCGTGGAGGTGGAGGACGAGGGCGAAGGGTTCGACCCCACCCAAGTCCCCGACCCGACCGACCCCGAGCAAATCGAAAATCCCCACGGCAGAGGAATCTTGCTCATGCGGACTTTCATGTCTCGCGTGGAGTACAACGAGACGGGAAACCGCGTCCTGCTCGAGAAACGGCGAATCAAGCCCGAGGAGTCGGGTGCCGCGTGAGAGTTGAGAGGGGAGAGTTGAGAGGGGAGAGGGGAGAGTTGAGAGTTGAGAATTGAGAACGGTGGAGGCGTAGTTCGGGAGTACCGGCTCTCGACTCTAGACCCTCGACTCTCTGCTCTCAGCTCTCCCCTCTCCCCTCTCAACTCTCCCCTCTCAACTCCCTCAGGGTCTCTTCAACACGATTACCTGCGGGCCGTTACGGGTCTGTACGTGGAGGGCCAATCCGCTGTCCAGCGAGCCGGCCCGGATGGCCTGCTGCAGATCGACCACGTTCCTGATCGGCTGGTCTCCTACACGGACCACCAGCATCCCATCGCGGAGGCCGGCGCGGTAGGCGGTCCCCTGGCGCTGCACGTGGAAGATCACCACTCCCGAGGCCGCAGCGTACCCAAGCTGTTCGGCGAGCCCTGGCGTCAGGTTGATGGCAGCGAACCCGAGTTGGGCATTCTGATAGGCGGGGCCGCGGAGTGCCTCACCCGGTCCGGCTAGGCCGAAGGTCTCCGGCATCGCCTTGACCGTGACCTGCACGGTCAAGGGCTGGCCGGCGCGGAGGATTCGCATCTGGTGCGTCGAGCCCGGCGCCAAACGCTCGATGATCTCCTGCAAGCCGGCTGCGCTGCTGACCGCGCGGCCGTCCACGGCCTGGATGACGTCGTTGGCCTGCAATCCGGCCTGCTGGGCGGGCGAGTCTGGAAAGACCTTGCCGACGACCACGCCTTCGTGGGGCCGCACGCCGAGTTGACTCGCCCGGTCGGCGTCGATCTTGTCGATCTGTACACCCACGTACGCCCGCTGGACGCTTCCCCGCTCAATCAACTGCGGGGTGACCCACTTGGCCAGGTTCACGGGGATGGCGAAGCCGATGC
>CAYSGY010000625.1:0-2555 GCA_964430315.1 uncultured Planctomycetaceae bacterium | reverse complement strand
CTGAACCCTGAACCCTGAACCCTGAACCCTGAACCCTGAACCCTGAACCCCGCCCCATGCTCCAGTTCCTTCGCGACATGGCCGATAGCGGTTTTCTGGTCCGAGGCCTGTTGGCGGGGCTTCTGGCGAGCCTGGCTTGCGGCGTGATCGGGCCCTACGTCATCACGCGGCGGATCGTCTTCCTGAGCGGGGCGATTGCCCACATGGCGGTCGGCGGCGTCGGGACGGCGTTGTTTCTGGCGACGATGGCGCCCCGATCGTTCGGCTGGTTCCAGCCTATCCACGGCGCCATCCTGGCGGCCCTGGCCGGCGCCGTCGTCATTGGGCTCATTCACCAGCGCGTGGCGGAGCGCATGGACACGCTCATCGGCGCCCTCTGGTCGATCGGGATGGCCGCGGGCATCCTCCTCATCAAGTACACGCCCGGCTATCAGACGGAGCTGATGAGTTACTTGTTCGGCAACATCGTGTTCGTGAGTTGGGCCGACGTGCGGCTGATGCTGGGGCTCGACGTCGTCATCCTGGGGACCGTGCTGGTGTTTCACAAGCGGTTCCTCGCCTTGTGCATGGACGAAGAGCAGGCCCAGTTGCAGGGCATCCCACTCGTGGCGACGAACATCGCGCTGCTCTGCGTCGTGGCGCTGACGGTGATCGTGTTGACCCAGATCGTGGGCCTGATCCTCGTGATCGCCCTGTTGAGCCTGCCGGCCGCCGCAGCCGCGCACCACGTGTCCCGCATGGCCCCGCTGATTGCCGCCTCGACGGGCATCTGCCTCGTGCTCACTACGGTGCCGCGCATGGCCGTGTACGGGACGCAGATCACCCCGGAAGCGGCGATCGTGCTGGCGGCGGCGGGGCTGTATCTTCTCTCCGTCCTTGTGACCCGGCTTCGGGGCCGGGCAAGGTAACAACGCTTTCCCCAACGCTCCCCTGCTGCCCGTACTACCCTCCGCGATATCGCTTTCCAAACATCGTCCCACCTGGAGTCAGAACCCATGAAGCACTCAATTTCTCGCCGTCGGTTCGTTGTCCGGTCCTGCGGTCTGTTGGCCGGGGCCGCAGCGGTCTCCCAGCTTCCGGGCATGGCATCAGGAGAGGAGAGGCGGGCCGCGATTTGCGTGACGTGCCGCGACGGGCATCTGAAGACGGCGGGCGAGAAGGACTGCTGGTCGGCCATGGCGAAGCTCGGGGCCCGGGGCGTCGAGGTGAGCGTGGCCGACGATCTTTCGCTGCCCGCCCTGTTCCATCCGACGAAGAAGTACACGGTCGCCACGCCCGAGGGCATCGAGCAGCTCGTCGCCGACATGAAGGCGGCCAAGCGTCCGATCACGGCCCTCTGCATGGCCAACCGTTTCGACGCCCGGCCCGACTTCGAGCTCCAGTGGACCACCAAGGCGGCCGAAGCGGCCAAGGCCCTGGGCACAAAGGCCATTCGGATCGACGTCTGGCCCCAGAAGATCCCCGCCGCCAGGTTCCTCGCCTTCGCCACCGACATGATGACGAAGGTGATCGAGGCCACGGAATCGACCGGCGTGGCCTTCGGCATCGAGAATCACGGCGGCACCACGAACGACCCGGAGTTCCTTGCCGCGCTGTTCCAAGGCGTCGGCTCCCCGCGGCTCGGCCTGACGCTCGACACGGGCAATTTCTACTGGTTCGGCCACCCCCTCTCGAAAGTCCACGAGCTGTTCCAAACCTTCGCGTCCCGCGTGGTCCACACCCACTGCAAGAGCATCCGCTATCCGGAGTCGGAGCGGGAGAAGAAGCGTCCCCGGGGCTGGGAGTATGGCAAGTACAACTGCCCGGTCGACGAGGGCGACATCGACTTCCGCCGCCTGGTCGCCGCCCTCGAGAAGGCGGGATACGCCAACGACCTCTGCATCGAAGACGAATCGCTCGGCAAGCACCCCGCCTCCCAACAGGGCGAGATCGTCGCCCGCGAGATCCGATTCCTGAAAGGATTGCTGTAAAGGCAGATTGCAGATGTGATCGCTGGAGGCAACGCAGAGTTCGGAGGCCTGCCGCGATCCAATACGCTCAAGGTCCTCGGGCTCGACATGTTCATCATCGGTCAGGTCACGCCCGAGAACCCCGGCTTCCAGGCGATCGACCAGGAGGGAGACGGCGGCTACTTCCGCTTCGTCTTCCATGAGGATCGTCTGGTGGGCACGGTTCTGCTGGGCGACATGCAGCTCATGTCTGCCACCAAGAGGGCCGTTGAGGGGAAACAAGACTGCCGGAGTCTCCTGCGCCGCTCCCCATCGGCAGAGGCGGTGAGTGAGCATTTCGTCGGGAGGACATCGTCGGGAAACCCCTCAAGACGTGCCGCTCCTTTCAGGGGATCGGCGTGGCGATCGGAGACCGGGCCCGCCCCGGAGAAGGACACCATGACTTCGTACGAGTGCCGCGTGTGCGGCTATGTCTACGATGAGACCAAGCAGGGCCGGAAGTGGAGCGACCTGCCGGACGACTGGGGCTGTCCCGGCTGCGGTGCGCCCAAGTCCTCGTTCGAGCCGGCCGGAGCACACCCGCAGGAACCGAGCGGAACGGCTTTC
>CAYSGY010000624.1:0-2562 GCA_964430315.1 uncultured Planctomycetaceae bacterium | reverse complement strand
GATTCTCGCGGGTCGGCGTGCTTCTGCCCGTGTCCGATCGACTCAGTCACTTCGCGAAAGATCTCGCGAAGCTCTCCCACGGGCACATCGTCCAATCGCCTTCCGCTTCGGTCGATCCGCTCGTTGACCTTGATCGCCGTCTCTTGCATGACGGCATGGGTATCCTGGCTGCCGCCCATCAAGACGAAGTTCTGCCCCCGAGTCAACCGGGTGTGCCCATCTTCGTTGTCGAAAGCCATGCCGAGAATTGCCGACGACTTGGGCTTGCGATTGGCTTTCACGCGATGGTTTCCTCGTCGGTTCAGCCGTGCGCAGAGAATCCTGGCGTGGGATCGGTCTGTCGGCCGCCGGAGCGGTGCCTCGGGCTTGCGGCGTCAGAAGCGTCGCAACAGGTCCTTGAGTCCCTTGGTTGCGGCGTCACGGGTGCTGGCAACGTCGGACTTCGGGGGAGGGGGCGCCGGCTCCTCTTCCTTCGGCGGCTCTTCGTCCTTCCGTGCCTCCGGAGGCGGGGCTGCCTCGCCTTGCTCCCCTGCGGACAGGTCCTTCAGGTTCTTCGGCAGCATGGTCGTCGTATCGCTGAGCGCGCTGCCGGTCGAGTCGTCGAACCATTCGCCAAGGTCCAAGTCGCCCTTGTCCGATCCGGGCCGAGCCGACTGGACCGTCCGGGCCGCGGCTTCCTGGACGCTCTTGACCTTGGGGGCCTTCTTGCCGGCCAACGTGGGCGCGATCTGGACCTCGAACTCGATCTGTCCGACCTTCAGGTGATCGCCGGACTTGATCTCCGCCTCTCCGGCGAGCTTCTCGCCGTTGACGAAGGTGCCGTTCTTGCTATTGAAGTCGCGAACGGCAACGAACCCCTCCTCGACCATGATCACGCAGTGGTGCCGGCTGACCAGATCGCTGTGGGGCCGGAGGTTGCAGTCTTCGGCACGGCCGATGAAGAACTTGGGGCCTTGGATGGGGATTTCCTGGCCCGCGTGCTTCCCATGGACGACCACTAATTTGACTTCCATCGCGTTTCACCACTCCCATGAAACAGAAGAGCCGGGGAAAACGGACGCGCACGCGAGCGATCGGCCGTCCGCACCAAGCCAGAGCCTCCTCCCCATCACCCCTTAGTATGAACGAATCCGACGAAGATGCAACATGAGAGCGGGATATTTTACGACGATTGCGTGATCCTAACGGGAGCGGCGATCCGTGTCAAATCCGTCTGGCGATCTCGATGAAATCCCGCGCCCGCGATGCCGCACCCACGCCTCCACCCCATGCTTCTCTTCCACCAGTTGGGTGGCCCTTCCCCGCTCATCAAGGGACAGTTGCTCCTCCACCCAGTGAAGCCCCAGACGTTCGGAAAGAAGAGGGAGCCACGCGGCGACGAGCGGTTCCGCCGCAAGGCTCCGCTGCGCGATCTCCTGCAAACCGGGCAGTTCCGGCGCGGCCTTTGAGCGGGCGAGCAGGAGGCTCCCATGTTGGAGCACGGCGAGTTGGTTCCTCCGCTGCGCGCTGCCCGCCACCTTGGACGGCCCCACCAACACATCCCCTGCCGCCCGCCGCTGGAAACACAGAAACGGCTGCGCTTGCTGCGGGGGCGACTCCACCGCGGGCTGAATCGAGGCCTCGATCCCAAAGCCGGCCAGAAGCTCGACGATCGTCGCGTGGACGGCTTCGTAAAGGCGTCCTCGCCGGGCCGCCTTGGGATGCCGGACTGGAACGACCAGGGAGTAGGTCAGCTCCACATCGTGGACGATCGCCCCTCCGCCGCTGATCCGCCGCACCGCCGGGCACGATGTGCTTGCGGCATGGTGCTGCCGGTCCGCGTAGTCCTGAAAGTAACCCAGCGACAGCGTCGGCTCGGCCCAGCGATAGAAGCGGAGGCACCAGGGACCTTCGCCGCCAGCCCCGTTCCAAAGGACCTCGTCGACCGCCATGTTCCAGGCCCCGGCGGCAGGAGGATCGATCAGCAGGCGGCAGGAGATCATTGGGAGAATGATGAGTGATGAATGATGAGTGATGAACCGCCATGGACCCCGGCCGCACTCGCGGCGAATCTACCGAAACACCATCGCTCCGCAGTCCCCCATTCATCATTCATCATTCATCACTCATACTTCAGCACCGGTTTCCTCGCCGCGCGGGTCTCGTCGGGGCGGCAGATGAGGGTCGAATGGGGGGCGTCGTGCAGGAGTTCCGGCGGTTCCTGGACGATTCGCTCGAAGGCCGCAGCAGCAGCGTCCAAGGTGGCCTTACTTTCGGTTTCCGTCGGCTCGATCATCACCGCTTCCTTGACGATCAAGGGGAAGTAGACCGTGGGGGCGTGGATGCCGTAATCGAGCAGTCGCTTGGCGACGTCCATCGCGGCCACGCCGCGCTGTGACCGGAGCTTCGAGGCCGAGGCCACGAACTCGTGCATGCACCGGTTGCCGTAGGGGATGTCCAGGAACGGTTCGAGCCGGCTCAGGAGGTAATTGGCATTGAGCACGGCGTTTTCCGACGCGCTTCGCAACCCCTGAGCCCCGAGGGTGCGAAGGTAGCAGTAGGTCCGCACCAGCACGCCCGTGT
>CAYSGY010000623.1:0-2592 GCA_964430315.1 uncultured Planctomycetaceae bacterium | reverse complement strand
CTTGTTCAACCCCGGTCGGCCCCCAACCACCCGAAATCGCTTCCGCAACAGAAACAGATTAGCATAGGATCGCGTCCAGCCGTAGCCCCCCTCGACCTTCCCGGTCAAATCGAGGGCCTTCTTCTGGCGGTGGCACTCGACGCAATGGCCATCGAGCACCGGCTGCACCAGCCGCACGTAATTGAACGGATTCGAGCCCTCCACGTCGGGAGTGATCTCCGACGGTGCCCGCCGCAGCGCCAAGGGCGTCACCAGCGTCTTCGACGGCGGGCGGTGCTTCGGCTCATGGCAGCCCTGGCACGCGAGCCGCTCGCCCGGATGAACGTAAGTCCCTGACCGCATCGACTGGATCGCCATTCCGTCAGCGTCGAGGGCCTGGAAGTAGAGTTCCTTTCCGACCGGGGCGCGGAAGTAGACGCTTCCGTCGGGCTCGACGGGCACGGTGCCCAACACGGCCCGGGCATTCGTCTGTTCGGCCACCCCGATCCGCGGCTGGTTCGGCGGGTACGTCGACTTGGGCAAGACCTGGATCACCCGCAGCGCCGCGACCTTCGTGTCCGTCGGCCAGCGGAAATCGCTGTCGTACACGTTCGTCACGGCGATGGTCGCCGGAGGCGCTTTGCCGCCGGCCCGGGCGAGGTCTTCGGCCGTTTGTACGGTCTGCGAGGGGATCACCGGGGGCATGCGGCGAGGGCGGAGTGGAATCGGACTGATGCACGAGATCGCCGGATCGCGGTAGATCAACTCCTTGTTGCCGAACCGGTCGATCCAGTAGATCCCCCGGTTCTTCACCTCCGGATCGTACACGCAGAGGTAATCGTCCTCGCTCAACGGCCAGGGCGTGCCGTAGATCATGTACGGATCGGTCGGCTTCCCTTCGGCCTCGGGGAACGGCACCTCGGGCGTGAGCCGCGTGAGCTGCGACTCCGCGTTGTCGTCCACCGCGCGGTAGTCGATCAGCACCAGCGAGCCGAACGCGTGTCCGTGATGCGCCCCGGTGACGGCCACGAACTTGTTCGAGCCGGGAATCGCGCGGATGTCCATCTCCATCCACGGACGGCTCTCGCGCCGCAACGGATAATTGCCGTGGAAGCTCCGCGGGTCGCGTCCGTCGGGATAGCACGACCAGATGTGGTGGGCGACGTTCGTGTCCCGGTCCACGTAATCCCACCGCGTGTAGACCAGCATCCCGTCGCTGGCCACGCTCGGCTGCCACTCGTGGGTCTCGTGGAAGCTCAGGCACACGATGTCGCTGCCGTCGGGCCGCATGGAGAACATGGTGTAGACCGGGCAGTGGCGCCCGCACCGGAGATATCCCCCGCGACGCTCCGAAACGAAGGCAATCCGTCCGTTGGGCAGGAAGCACGGATCGAAGTCGTTGGTCGCGCCGTCGGTCAGTTGCACCAGTCCCGTGCCGTCGGCGTTCACCTTGAAGATATGGAAGCTGTATTCCGGCGCCCAGAGATACGTCTCCTTGCCCTGCGATTTGGCGTAAGCCTTGGCCTCGGAATACGCGAAGAGGATCGTGCGTCCGTCGAACGAGAGTTCCGGCGAGAGGAACGACCCACCCTCCAGCTTCCGGCCTTTCATCCGTCCCTGCTCGACGACGGAATTCTCCAGGACATTGACCAGCTTGGGATTCGGTCCGAACGGATTGCGGAGTACGTACAGCCCTCCGCCCGGCACCGCGTTGCACCCGTAGAACTGGTCGCACATGTGGAACACACCGGCGGCGTCGTGCCGCTTGAGGAAGAGAAGGGCGTCGAAGTTCAAGAGCGGGTTGCAGAAGGCGATGTCGCGGACCGTGCGCCGGGCGGCCAGATAGACCTCTCGCCGCGTCTCCCGAGCGACATCCTTCCGGGCCTCCAGTCCCTTCAGACGCGTCTCGCACTGCCCCAACTCCGAGGAGAGTCTCGCCAACCGCGCGGGGGCGGCCTTGGCGGCAAGCCGCTCGGCGAGTTGCCGGCCGCGGCGGATGACGTCCCGCGTGTGGGCCAGCGAGAATCCGCCGGCCGCGTCCTCGGCCGTGGTCCCCGGCGGGGCCTTCGCCGCGTCCGCGGTGGCCGCGTTTGCGGCAAACCGTCGGTCCTGGTCGATCCAGTCGGCCTGCACGAGGGCTTCGCGCGACGCCCCCACGTCGACGGCCTTGGCCGATTGTGGCGGGCCGCTCGTTTCGGCCGCCAGGAGATGACCCGCTCCCAAGAGAATGGAAACGGCTAGACCGCACGCCACAAGCGATCGAACGCCTCGCATGGCAGGACCTCACTTGCGAGTTCGGCGGGTAGGCAGAAGCGGCAGGCAACCATGGGCGCTGCCGGGGTGGGCATTGGTCCCCCACCCCGACTCCCGCCGTCGATTATAACTCCTGCCAAGACGCCTGGGAAGCAACCGCAACGCCCCGGAAGGCGTGGCGGAGCAGCAATCGAGGATTTGAAGAACCTCGGAGACCCCGGACAGACTTGGAGCACGGTCCCGCTGGGCCCCGAAGGGGCAGCATTGGAAAGCCCAGGGCAACGCCCTTGTTGTTGCACACAAGGACAGGGTCGTTCACGACCCTTGTTCATTGCAGGCCCGGCGTTCACGCCGGGTCGG
>CAYSGY010000622.1:0-2612 GCA_964430315.1 uncultured Planctomycetaceae bacterium | reverse complement strand
CGCGACCTGGCGCCGCGCGTGGCTTCGGAGATGCGGGCCGGCATGACGGCCGACTGCACCGACCTGGAGATCAGCGACGTCACGGACCCGCGGACCAAGATCGTCCACCAGAACCTTCTGCTTCAGATCCGCCCTGCGTTCGGCGGCAACATCATCGCCACGATCGTCAACTACGACCAGTGGCCGCAGATGGCCACGGTGCGAGAAGGGGTGATGCCGTTGACGCCGGCCGACCCGGGCCGCCGCGGGAACGTGATCGAAGAAAAGGTGGAACTCGACGACGTCCTCTTCGCCGTGAAGCTGATCGAGCGGCACTTGGAGCCGCGCAAGGTGAATCTGAAGGGGGCGAGGGTCATCGTGGCCGGCGGCGGCGGCGTGGGGAGCAAGGACGACTTCCGGCTGATCCACGAGTTGGCCGGGGCCATCGGCGGGGCGGTCGGGGCGAGCCGGGCCGCCGTCGACAGCGGGTTCGTCGCCAAGGAACACCAGGTCGGGCAGACGGGCACGACCGTGCGCCCGGCCCTGTACATCGCCGCCGGGATCAGCGGGGCCGTGCAGCACCGCGCCGGGATGGAAGAGTCGGCCAAGATCATCGCCATCAACACCGATCCTGCCGCCCCGATCTTCTCCGTGGCCCATTACGGCATTGTCGGCGACCTCAAGAAAGTGATCCCGATGATGGTCAAGGCGCTCAAGGAGCGGAAGTGACGGAAGAGGGGTTCGGAGTTGGGGGTTCGGAGTTGGGGGTGCAAAGCCGCGACCAGCGGTCGCGGAGATGTGATTAACCGCGAGGTTCTCCGTGGGTAATTATTTTCTTGACAATCAGGACATCCAGTTCCTCTTCAGCCACATCAACCTGGCGGAACTGGCCGGGCTGCAGGAGGATCGGACGCTTCCGGGCGATCCGGACTACGGCCCCGCCGACCCGGCCGATGCGGTCGACAACTATCGCCGCGTGCTGGAGATCGTGGGCCAAATCTCCGCCGAGACAATCGCGGAGAATGCCGAAACGGTCGACCGTGAAGGGAACACCCTGAACGACGACGGCACGGTCACGCTGCACCCGCGGGTGCAGGAGAACCTGAAACGGCTCACCCAGGCCGACTTGATGGGCTTCACGCTGCCGCGGAAGTACGGCGGGCTGAACTGCCCGTGCCTCGTCTACACGATGGCCAACGAGATCATCAGCCGGGCCGACTGCTCGCTCATGAACCTCTTCGGGCTGCAAGGCATTGCGGAGACGATCTACGCCTTCGCCAACGACGAGATCAAGGACCACATCCTGCCAAAATTCGCCCGCGGCGAAGTGACCGGCGCGATGGTCCTCACCGAGCCGGATGCGGGGAGCGATCTTCAGGCCGTGCGGCTCCGGGCGTACCAGGACGAGAAGGGCGACTGGTATCTCAACGGCGTGAAGCGGTTCATCACGAACGGCTGCGGCGAGGTCCTCCTGGTGCTCGCCCGGAGCGAGCCGGAGATCAGCGACGGCCGGGGCCTGAGCCTCTTCTATGCGGAGCGGTCGGAGAAGGTCCGCGTGCGCCACCTGGAAGAGAAGCTGGGCATCCACGGGTCGCCGACCTGCGAGCTGGTGTTCGAGGACCTGCCGTGCAAGCTCGTGGGCGAGCGGCAGCGGGGACTGATCACCTACGTCATGGCCCTGATGAACGGGGCCCGCGTGGGCATCGCCTCCCAGTCGCTCGGCGTGGCCGAGGCAGCGTTCCGGCTGGCGAGGATCTATGCCCATACGCGGCAGCAATTCGGCGGACCAATCGAGCGGTTGCCGGCCGTGGCCGAGATGGTCAGCACCATGCAGATCGACGTGGAGGCGGCCCGGGCCCTGGCCTACGAAACCGCCCGCGTCTGCGACCACGAGAACAACAACCTGCGCATTCTCGAAACCGGCCTGAGCCGTGACAAGGACGAAGAGAAGAAACGCAAGCAAGCCTCGCGGCAGTTCAAGCGGATCAACGGCATGCTCACCCCGATGAGCAAGTACTACTGCTCCGAGATGGCATGCCGGGTCGCGAATAACGCCATCCAGATCCTCGGCGGCTCGGGGTACATGAAGGACTACGCCGCGGAGCGTTACCTGCGCGACGCCCGCATCACCACGATCTACGAAGGCACGAGCCAGCTTCAAGTGGTGGCAGCCGTGCGAGGCGTCACCTCCGGGGCGTTCGAGAACTTCGTGGCGGAGTTCGAGAAGACCGAATACGCCGACCCGCTCTCCGCCGAGCTGAAGCAGAAGCTCATCGACGCCAGGCAGCGGGTCTTGGAGGCCGTTCAGTACGTGAAGGCGAAGTCGACGGCCTACCTCGACCTCTCCGGCCGGCGCATCGTCGATTGCGCGATCGCCGTGATCATCGGCCACTTGTTCCTGAGGCAAGGCACCGCGAACGACCGGAAGAAACGTGTGGCCAAGCGATTCATCGAAAGCCACCTGCCGGTCATCGCGATGAACCTCCAGCAGGTCCTTTCGGGCGACACCTCGGCCCTCGACGAATACGAACTCCTGGCCGGCCCCGTGCCGTCGCGGGAGTAAGAACCGGCGGCTCGTGTGGCATGCCGTCACTCGGCGCAGCCGAGGGTCGGCATGGAGACCGTCGTGGCGG
>CAYSGY010000621.1:0-2650 GCA_964430315.1 uncultured Planctomycetaceae bacterium | reverse complement strand
GACCAGGTGGTGGTGGAGGCGATCCTCCGCGTCGAGAGCGTCGATCTGGTGGCCGACCCGGCGACGACGCGCGGGCTCTTTGAATCCGCCCCCGGCCCCTGTGGCACAGCCGCCCCCGGCTGTGCTGCTTCGTTGGATAGCCCCCAGGCCGCGGGAGCATCGACTGCGTCGCCCGAAGCCGACCCGATTGCCGAGCTGACATTGGAGTCGCTCCGGCAGCGTCGCCCCGACCTGGTGGAAGCGATCGGCCGGGAGACCGCCGACGAGGTGGCCCGGCTCCGGGAGGACGTGAGCCGCTACGAGGCGGTCGAGGCCTTCCGGCACAAGCAGGCTCGGGCAAGGCAACTGCTCAAGGAATTCCACCTGCCCGATCCCGATCGGGCACAAGGCTGGGCCAAGGTGCTGGTCAGCCCGCGGTTCTTCCAGACCCTCCTGGAGTCGCCCGACGAGGAAGCCATGCGGCAGATTGTCGAGGACCGGGCGGCGTTGGCCCGCAGCATGGCCGCGCTCGCCCCGCCGGAACGATTCGCCGAGGCCCGGCCACTCTCCCGCGATCAACTCGCACTCGACCTCGCGGGCCCCCAGGACGCGAAGGCCTTTGTGGCAGCGATTACGTGAGAAGAGGGGCGGGCGCGACCGAACGGCGGGCAAGCCCGCCCGCTACGCGGGAGTACGTTCAAGACCTGATCCCCGATCCCCGATCCCCGATCCCCGGGCCCTGTCCCCTATCCCCTGATTCGGAGTAGAAATCCATGAGCGACAAGATGCGTTGGAGGTACGGCGACACGAACCCCGTGGTTGCCGCCGTCGATTCGGCCACGGTGATCGAGATCGGCGACCTCATCTACCAGGACACCGACGACGCGAAGCCCGCCTCCTCCCAGGCCGATCAAGGCTCGGAGACCGCCAACCAGGAGCTGTTTGCCGACAAGTTCCTCGGGGTGGCCATGCAGCGGAGCCGAACCGGCGACACCGCCCCGATTCGCGTGGCAACGACGGGCGTGTTCGAGTTCGAATGCCCCAGCGGCACGTTCGAGCTGGGCGACCTCCTCGGCGCCGACGAAAACACGGCCGGCGACGCCCTCCTGAGTCAACAGGTGGACAAGGTCTCGGCGAGCAAGTACGCGGTCGGGCGCGTGGCCAAACGGACTGCCTCGGCCGCCACCGCCGTGCTGGTCGACATCCGCTCGACCGTCATGACCGGCGGCGTCGAGGGCTCCAGCCCGAGCGGCGTGTGAGGGAGAGGGTGGTCGGTGGTTAGTGGTCGGTGGTCAGTGATCGGTGGTCGGCAAGCGAGGTGACCACCCGTCTCCAGACCCTAAGAAACCGACCATACGCCACGACCACCAACCACTGACCACTGACCACCGACCACCGACCACCGACCACTTTCTCATCAAGGAGAATACTCCGTGACAACGATTCGTTATCGAGAGCTTCGGCGCCGGTACCAGTTGGACGGCCCGGAGAAGACGGTCCGGCACCTCAGCGAGGCCCTCGCCAAGGGCGATCTGAAGCCCGACGACTTCAGCATCCGCGACCTCGCCGAAGGGCTGGTGCCCGACGGGCACGAATGGGTCCGCACGATGGACCCCCGAAACCCCGGCGGCGTGAGTTTGCTGGAGGCCGGCGAAGCGGTCGATGTGACCGCGTTCCTCAACGTCACCGGCCAGGTGATCTACTCGAAGATCCTCGAGGCGTACACCCAGGAGGCGTTCGTCGTCTCGAAGCTCGTCAGCACGATCCCCACGCGGCTCGACGGCGAGAAGATCCCCGGCGTCGGGCCGATCAAGGACGAGGCCACGGAAGTCCCGCCCGGAATGCCTTATCCCCACGTCGGCTTCGGCGAGGACTACATCGAGACGCCCTCGACCACGAAGCACGGGCTGATCGTGGCGGTCACGCGCGAGGCGATCTTCTTCGACCGGACCAACCTGGTCCTGAGCCGGGCCGCCGAGGTCGGCGAAGTGCTCGGCCTCAACAAGGAGAAACGCCTGGTCGACCTCGCGATCGGGGTGACGAACAACTACAAGTGGAAAGGGACGACCTACAACACGTACTACGCCTCGGGCGACGGCGGGCCGTGGGTCAATGAGCTTGCCGGCAACGAACTGGTCGATTGGACCGACGTCGACGCCGCCGAGCAACTCTTCGCCGACATCCTCGATCCCAACACCGGCGAGCCGGTCCTCGTCCAGCCCGACACGGTCCTCGTCATGCCGGCGTCCCGTCACGCGGCGGCCCGGGTGATCCACGCCGCCGAAATCCACTACACCGCCAGCGGCCAACCGACGACCACCTACTCGCGCAACCCGCTCAGCAACTACCGTGTGGCCGACAGCCGGCTGATCTATCGCCGGATCGTCGCCTCCGGCGTGGCGGCCGACGACGCCAAGAAGTGGTGGTTCCTGGGCGACTTCAAGCGGGCCTTCGCCTACATGGAGAACTGGCCGATCACCGTGACCCAATCACCGCTGGGGAGCGACGCCGATTTCAACCAGGACATCGTCGTCCGCTTCAAGGCCAGCGAACGCGGAGCAGCCGCCGTGATCAATCCCCGCTACGTCGTCAAGTGTACCGGATGAGGAGAGGGACGGATGAAGGATGAAGGATGAAGGATGAAGGATGAAGGATGAAGGATGAAGGATGA
>CAYSGY010000620.1:0-2652 GCA_964430315.1 uncultured Planctomycetaceae bacterium | reverse complement strand
GCCGGCTGGCGGAGAGCAATTCCTGGCGGTCCTGGGCGTTTTCCAGGGCGACGGCGGCGTGTGCGGCCAATTCGACCAGGCCGGCTTCGTCGTCGGCCGTGAAGTTGCCCGACCGCTTGTTGAGCAACTCAAAGGCGCCGAACAATTCGCCCGACTTTCCCCGCAAGGGCACGCACAGGATCGTCCGGGTCCGGTAGCCCAACGCGTCGTCGACCTTTCGGTCGATCCGCTGGGGCTCGACGGCGGCGTCGACGCGGCACGGCTGGCCGCTCTGAACCACGCCGCCCACCACGCCGCGGTCGTCGGCGATCCGCAACTCGCCTCCCGGCACGCCCAAGGCAGGTCGGCCGATGAGCACGTGGGCCCTGCGGTCCCAAAGGAAGATGCTGGCCCGGTCTGCGTCCAACAGTTGGCAGGCTGCCTCCGCCATTCGGACGAGCAGGGGCTCCAACTCCCGAGTCTGATTCCACCGCTGGACGATTTCGAGGATCGTCGAGAGGCGGCGGATTCGCTGGCGGTCCCGGTCCCGGGACGCGATGGCTTGCACCTGTTCGGCCATCACCGGAGCCAGGGCAGCGAGAATCGCCATCGCCGCACGGGCCTGCGTCCCGGGCGCGCAGCGGAGGACAATCGCCTGGGTAACATCTTTCTTGAGTCCAAACGGGGCGGCGACCCAATCGCCCTGGCTGCCGGCCTCCTCCCGATCCAGTACCTCGGCGAGTAACTCGCGCGGCAGGACTTGCCGAGCCCCGGCCTCCGCCACGGAGAGCCATCGTCGGTCGCCCGGCTGGGCGACGGCCACATAGCATCCTCCGGCCGTCAGCAGGAGGGTGGGCAGGGCGTCGGCCAAAAAGCTGGACGGCGAGGTCGCGCGACCGCCCAGCCAAAGTAACTCGGTCGCACATGCCGCCAGCGAGGGGTTCTCGCGGATAGAATCCAAGAGGGCATGGTCATGGGTGGTGTCCGAATTCATAGGCTGACACCTCAGGGAATGACCGGGTGGGACGGGCCGTTATCCATACGACAACAGTGTACCGGTGCTCATAAGACAATGCTACCCGGGCTTACGGAATCAGATCGACGCGTGTTCGCCAAGTAAGTCCCGATCTCGCGGCGCCTGGGCCCCCGGATGCTCGTCCTGTAGCCCCTATTCGTCGCGGTTTTCCTGGCCCTCCACAGATCGGGGGTTGACCGCCTTGACGGGGCCTGATATCCTCCGCGGTTTTACCCTGCCGCTTCGGAGCGATTTGGAAGTGCCCTACGATAGCATCGTCTGCGTCAAGCAGGTGCCCGACACGGCCAATGTTACGGCCGACGCGATGAAAGAGGACGGGACTGTAAACCGCGCGGCCCTGCCGGCGATTTTCAATCCCGAAGACCTCCGTGCCCTCGAAACGGCCCTCCAAGTGAGGGACGCTTACGGTGGCACCGTAACCGTAGTGACCATGGGCCCCCCCAAGGCTGGCGACGTCCTTCGGGAGTGTCTCTTCCGAGGGGCGGATCGAACGATTCTGCTCACCGACCGTCGCGCGGCGGCCAGCGACACTTTGGCCACCAGCTACATCCTCTCCCAGGCGATTCGGACCATCGGTCGCTACGATCTGGTGTTCTGTGGCCGTCAGGCGATCGACGGCGACACGGCCCAGGTCGGGCCTCAGACCGCGGAGAAACTGGGCCTTACCCAGGTAACCTACCTGGAAGACCTGGTGAGCCTCGGTGACGGGGTGGTTCGCATCCGGCGGAATGTGGGTCACGGCTGGGAGATTGTCGAGGCCCGGTTGCCGGTGCTGATTACGGTGTTGGAGTCGGCGAATCGGCCGCGGCCCTCGGCGGCGAAGCGGGTCATGCGGTTCAAGTCGGCCCGCGTTCCGGCGGAAGTCGCCGCCGAAGTGCAGCGCGATTTGCCGGAGGCGGACGAGGCCGGCCGGACGGCCGAGAGCCAGCGGCGCGCCGCCGCGCTCAAGGAGGCGGGGCTGCTCATGGAGCAGTGGAACCTCGACGATGTGCAGGCCGACCTGTCGCGTTGCGGCATCGCGGGTTCGCCGACCAAGGTCTTCCGCGTGCAGGCCATCGTGCTGACCAAGCAGGGATTCACCGACATCCCGCCGACGGAAGACGGCGTCGAGCGTCTTATCCACGAGTTGGTGGTGGACCGGACGCTGGGATAGGCGCCTCGAATACGGCGCGGCGAAGAGGCCTTTGCCGCGTAGGTTGACAGTGACTTGCCTCTTCACGAGAAACATCCCTGGATTGCGGCCGACGCCGCATGAGCCATTATGATCGAAGTCAATCGTCAGGGTGAAGTCTGGGTATTTGCCGAGCAAGAGGACGGGTCGTTCCACGACGTGGCCTTGGAGTTGTGCGGCAAGGCCCGGGAACTGGCCGACCGACTCGGCGTGCGTATGGGAGCGGTGTTGCCGGGGGCGGGGGTGCGCGACCTGGCGGGCCGGTTGATCGCCCAGGGCGCCGACAACGTCTACGTCGTCGACGATCCTCGCCTGACGCACTACCAAACGTCCCCCTACGCCCGCGTGCTCTGCACGCTGGTCGAGAAGCACAAGCCGCAGATCGTGATGTTCGGGGCCACGGCGTTGGGACGCGACCTGGCGCCGCGCGTGGCTTCGGAGATGCGGGCCGGCATGACGGCCGACT
>CAYSGY010000619.1:0-2661 GCA_964430315.1 uncultured Planctomycetaceae bacterium | reverse complement strand
GTTTTACACCCTGGCGTGTGCGGCTGGGCTGTCGCCTCGCCCTCCCGGCCTCCCAAGATCGTGCGAGCTCACTTAGAGGACCAAGACTCCAGACCCATAATACTGCCCAGGCGCGGCCGAGGAAAGAAGAGGAGCGGAAACGACTCCCGACCTCTTCGCCGTCGCGGCTTCCGTCGATTCCCGGCGGTGAGTATGATTGCGGGAAGACAGTCCC
Organism: uncultured Planctomycetaceae bacterium; assembly: GCA_964430315.1. Classification (GTDB taxonomy): domain Bacteria; phylum Planctomycetota; class Planctomycetia; order Pirellulales; family Thermoguttaceae; genus CALFBP01. Next base: position 2,447 of record CAYSGY010000619.1, on the reverse strand, counting down.
ATCAAGGAATCCGCCATGACCGATCGGTCCTTCTGCTCGACCTTCGTTGCGGCCCTTTTGCTCGGGGTTCTTTCGGCCCTCTGCGCGTTTGCCGGCGCGGGGAAGGAGTGCGGCACCGTCGCTTCGCCCGTGGACATCGGCGAGAGGATCCGCGCAGAGGTGGAGGCCGACTGGACGCAGCGCGACCGGTTGTTCACGGCCGCCAGGACGGCCTCCAAGACTGACGCCGCGACCACTCCGCGATCCGAGCAGAAGAAGGAAGGCGCTGCGACCGGCGAGGGCGTGCCGGTCACGACCGCCCAGGCAGCCGCCGGCGGGTGCGACGGGGTCAAGACGGGTCGCTGCGGATTCCACACCGCCAGCAACGAGCAGGACCCTTGGTGGCAAGTGGACCTGGGGAGGCGATGCAGGCTCGATCGCGTCGTGGTCTACAACCGGACCGACGGCGGCACCGCGCCGCGCACGCGGCGACTGCAAGTCCTCGTGTCCGACGCCGCGGAGAAGGGGCCGTTCACCCGGGTCTACCAGCACGACGGCGAGACCTTCTTCGGCGTCAAGGAGAACAAGCCGCTGGTGGTCGATTTCCGCGGCAAGGACGTGTCGGCCCGGATCGTGCGCCTGGCCGTGCCCGGGCGGTGCTCCTTCGCCCTGGATGAGGTCGAGGTCTACGCGGCCGACGCGCCGCAGAAGAACCTCGCCCTGCACAAGCCGGCCGATCAGAAGAGCCTCCTGCCGTCGTTCTACTCCAACAAGAAGATCCTCGGCGTGGCCGCGCCGCCGCCAACCCCGGCCGTTGAGGCCGAGTTTCTCCTGGAGCACACGCGGGAGGTGGTGCGCAAGGCCCGCGAGTTGGCAACGCGGTTGCAGTCCAAGGCCGACCCGGCGCGATTGGGTCCGTTGACGAGTGAGTTGGACCGGATCGAGTGGGACGTGGCCGCGTTGGAGGGGGCGGGGATTTGTCCGAAAGACCGCCGCCGCGAGTGCTATTTCAAGGCGCGATGGACGGCGCGGCGGATCGCCTTCTGCAATCCGCTTCTGAATTTCGACCGGCTCCTCTTCCTCAAGCGGCTCCATCCCGGCGGGCTGTTCCACATGGTCCACCAGTTCTACGGTTTCGGTGCGAAGCCGGGCGGGGGACTCTTTGTGCTGACCGACCCGTTTTCGTCGCATCCCAAGTTGAGCGAACTGCTGGCGGGGTCGGTCGTCGAGAGCGGACGTCTACGCGGCCGGACCTTGGTGGGCGGGTCCTTTCTTTCGCCCGACTTGTCCTACGACGCCAAGACGATTCTCTTCGCCTACACGCAGTGCAAAGGGCGCGGGATCGAATGGTCGCCCGAGGCGAGCTTTCATGTTTTTCGGGTGAATTCCGACGGCACGGGCCTGGCCCAGTTGACCGACGGGCCGTGGAACGACTTCGATCCTTGCTGGCTGCCGGGCGGCCGCATCGCCCTGATCAGCGAGCGCCGCGGGGGCTACCTGCGGTGCGGCGGCTCGTCGCCCCCCTATCATTCGCCCACCTACACGCTGCACTCCATGGCGAGCGACGGCAGCGACCTGGTGTGCCTGAGCTTCCATGAGACCCAGGAATGGCAGCCGAGCGTGGACCACCGGGGCATGCTCGTCTACACGCGGTGGGACTACGTGGACCGCGATACGAACGTCGCGCATCACCTCTGGACCTGCTATCCCGACGGCCGCGACCCGCGCTCGTTCCACGGCAACTACCCCCGGCGGCGCGAGGACCGGCCGTGGATGGAGATGGACATCCGCGCGGTGCCCGGCTCCCCGAAGTACGTGGCCACGGCGGCGGCGCATCACGGGGTCGCGTTCGGATCGCTCGTGCTGATCGACCCTCGGATCGAGGACGACGGGGCCATGTCGCAGGTCACGCGGCTCACGCCGGAGGTGCCGCTTCCCGAGGCCGAAGGGGGCGAGAAGCTGGTCCGCCGGTACATGGCGTACGGGACGCCCTGGCCGCTCAGCGAGGAGGACTACCTCTGCACCTACGGCTCGCTGGACGAGAGCCACGGGATTTGCTGGATCGACCGACTGGGCAACCGGGAGTTGATCTACCGCGACCCGGCCGTTCCCAGCCTCAGCCCGATCCCGCTGAGGCCGCGGCCCACGCCGCCGGTGATCCCCGACGGCACGCGGTTATTGAAGACTTCCGAAGTCTCCAAGACTTCGGAAGTCTCGTCGTCGGAAGCTCCGGCCACGATCGCCGTGACGAACCTCTACGATAGCGACTTCACGTGGCCCAAGGGGACGGAGATCGCGGCCCTGCGGATCCTCCACGTGCTCCCGAAGACCACGCCCCGGGCGAACTCGCCGCGGATCGGCGTGGCCAGCGGCACGAATGCCCGGGCCGTGCTCGGCACCGTGCCCGTCGAGAAGGACGGCAGCGTCTATTTCGAGGCCCCGGTGGGCAAGCCGATCTACTTCCAGGC
>CAYSGY010000618.1:0-2672 GCA_964430315.1 uncultured Planctomycetaceae bacterium | reverse complement strand
TCCGGCAAGGGACACTCGAAGCGTACGGAGCCGACGGCTGGGTAGCACTGGCTGTGCCAGTGTCTTTTCGATGGATGCGTGATTATTCTCTCGTCACAAGGATGGGTTCAAGGGCACTGGCACAGCCGGTGGCACACTTGCGGTCGAGTGGCACGCCCCGACAAGGGCGTGGTGAGGTTGAGACGAGGCGTGCCACCCAACCGGAACGCCACAGAGGGCGTTCCCTACAGGTTGGAGCCGCAGTGAACGGATTGTGAGTACCGACATGTTGCGATTGGCTCAAGCGTTGTTTTGGTGGTTCGGACGCTGTGTGCTCCGGCTGCGTTATTCGGTGCGGGTCGTGGGGTTGGAGAAGCTCCGCGGGCTGACGGGGCCCACGCTCGTGGTGCCCAACCATCCCGGCTACATCGATCCGCCGCTGGTGCTCACCCATGTGCGTTTTGGCCAGGCCGTCCGGCCGGTCGTGACCGCGGGCATGTACCGGCGGGCGATCCTGTATCCGTTCATGCGCCTGGTGCAGGCCCTGGAGGTGCCCAATCTGACGGAGCAGAGCCGCGGGGCCCACCAGCGGACCCTGGCCATGATCGACGCCATGGTCGCCGGCCTCCAGCGCGGCGAGAGTTTCTTGATCTATCCTGCGGGCCGGGTCCAGCATGGGGGCGTGGAGGTGGTGGGCGCTAGCCGCGCCGTGTCCGACATCCTCGAACGGTTTCCCGAGGCCAACCTTGTCCTCGTGCGCACGCGGGGCGTCTGGGGGAGCATGTTCACCTACGCCCGGACCGGCAAGGCACCGAAGCTGGGGCAGTGCCTGCTCCGCGGGGCGGGCTGGATCCTGGCGAACCTGGTCTTCTTCGCGCCCCGGCGCAAAATCACCATGACGGTGGAACTGCTCGATCGAAGCACCCTCCCCGACCTGACCCGGGAGCACCTGAACCGGCGTCTCGAAGACTGGTACAACCAAGAAGGCCGGGAGGAACCGGTCTTCGTTCCCAGTCATTTTCTCTTCGGTCCTCGGCGGTTCGACTTTCCCGATCTTGAGGCCGCCGAGTTGCCCGACGCCGAGAAGATCAAGCCCGCCACGAGGGCCGCCGTCAACGAGATGATCGAGCACCGGCTCGGACGCCCGCTCTCGGACGACGAGCGCCGGGCCGCAACCCCGTTGGACGAGATCGGCCTGGACAGCCTCGGCCGGATGGAGATTGCGCTGGAGATTGAAGACCGTTTCGGGTTCCGCTCCGATCGGGTGCCGGAGAATCTCGGGGCATTGTGGGCGTTGGCCGAGGGCCTGGTGAGCGGTTCGCGCGAGGCGGCCGGGCGAGTCCCGGCCCTGTGGGACCGCCCGCGGCAAGGCGGGAGAGAACATGACGTGCTCGCGGAGACCGTCGGCGAGGCGTTTGTTCGCCGCGCCCTGCGTCAGCCCGGCGACGTGGCCGTGGCCGACGGGCTCTCCGGGGCCTTGAGTTACCGGCGTCTGCTGGTCGGCGCGAGCCTCCTGGCCGGTCTCTTCCGGCGGCTTCCCGGCGGGACGGTCGGCGTGATGCTGCCCGCCTCGGTGGCCGCGGACCTCACCTATTTCGGATTGCACCTCGCAGGAAGGCTGCCGGCGATGCTCAACTGGACCACGGGCCCCGCCAACCTGGCGCACGCCGTCCGGTCGCTGGGCATCACGCGGGTCGTCACGTCGCGGAAGCTGATCGACCGGTTGGGGATCGAGGTGGCCGGGGCGGAGTACGTCTTCCTCGAAGACTTGCGTCCGCAGATCGGGCGTTGGGCGGCGGTCCGTACGCTGGCGGCCTCGTACCTGGCGCCCGGAAGCTTCCTTCGCGGACTGCCCAAGCCGGACGTCGACGCCCCGGCGGTCGTGCTCTTCACCTCCGGCTCGGAGAGCACGCCCAAGGCCGTCCCGCTGAGCCATCGGAACCTCATCAGCAACGTTCGGGCGGGGGTGGTGTTGCTGCAAGCGGCTCCCGCCGACAAGCTTTTGGGGTTTTTGCCCCCATTCCACAGTTTCGGGCTGACCGGCACCGTGCTGGCGCCGCTCCTCGCGGCGATCCCGGTCATCCACTATCCGGACCCCACCAACGCCGCCGCGTTGGTGCAGACCGCGGCCGGCTATCGCGTCACGCTCCTGTTCACCACTCCGACGTTTCTGAATTACATGCTCGGCGTGGCCGGGCCCGACGATCTGCGGTCGCTCCGCGTCATTGTCACCGGCGCGGAGAAATGCCCGGAGGCCCTCTTCGCCCGGGCCGCGGCGTTCTCGCCCGACGCCGCGATCCTCGAAGGCTACGGAATCACGGAATGTTCGCCGATCGTGTCGGGCAATCGCCTGAAGCGCACGAAGCTGGGTTCGGTCGGCCCGCCGTTGGATGGCGTGGAGGTCCGGGTCGTGAATCCGGACTCGCATGAGCCGCTTCCGGTCAACACCACGGGAATGCTGCTGGTCGCGGGGCCGTCGGTGTTCCGGGGCTACCTGGCCTACGAGGGGCCCGATCCGTTTGTCGAGCAAGACGGCAAGCGGTGGTACGTCACCGGGGACCTGGTCCGGATCGACGACGACGGATACCTCTTTTTCCAGGGGCGACTGAAGCGGTTCCTGAAGGCCGGCGGGGAGATGATCTCCTTGCCGGCGCTGGAGGAGCCGATCGCCCGGGCGTATCCGCCCACGCAGG
>CAYSGY010000617.1:0-2677 GCA_964430315.1 uncultured Planctomycetaceae bacterium | reverse complement strand
AAGCCAAACTCGCCAAAAAACGCTTTAATACCTTATGATGTAGGGAGATACGAATGATAGTGAACACTAACTTATCGGCATTGAAACCGGCGAATGACCTCCGGCGTCTCGGACGGGCCAAGGTGCCCTTTCCCCGAATCGCTTCTGATGGGCGCAGGGCCGATCACCGATAAAACGATCATCCATGCGTTTCGATTGTCCTGGCTTACGCCTGTACAATGGGACGCGAGAGCGGGAGGGTTCGATCATTCAGCGGAAGAAGGACGACGATATGAAATTTTGTGCGCGGATGTGGATCGCTTTGATCGCGATAATATCGGCCCTGACCACCCCGGCGGGGGCTCAAGAACTAACCACCGGCAAATGGCTGGTCGATCTCGGGAGAGATTACCCGCTTTCGGCACAGGCCGGTCTGTCCGAGACAGATGGGCAGATCGCCCTGCTGTTCATGGAGGCCGCCCGGCGGATCGAGCCGGAATTGGCCGAGGCCTGTCACTGGTCGTACGATCTTCTCTCGGCCCTCGGTCGCGAGCCTGAGGCCCTGGAAAACCTGGGCCACTACGTCGCGCTACAACCCGACGATCAGCCCGCGTACCTGGACTGGGTCGATCTGAACCTGCGGAACCAGCAGATCGCCGAACAGCGTGTTGAATTCTGCCGCGAACAACTGGAACGAAAGCAGCAACCGGCGGAGGTGCTCAGCCACCTGCATCGGCGCCTGGCCGAGTTGTATTTCAATCGCGGTGATCTTGGACCGGCCGAGCAGGAGGCGGCCGCCGCCGTGGAAGCTTATCCCTGCAACATTTCGGCGGTGACTCTGCTTGAACAGTTGCGGGCCAAGCCAACCGGGCCGGCCGCGCATGTGCAATATCTATTGCGGGTACTGGCCTGCAACCCGGCCGACATCGAAAGTACGCGACGCCTGGCCGACTTGCTGTGTTGGGAAGGCCTGTCCGAGGAAGCCGACCGCTGGTATCGGCACGCCGTCAGCCTGCATGAGCGGATCCCGCCCTACACGGCCCCGCCGGAATTGCGGCTTGCCCGGGCCTCAGCCCTCCTCGACGCCGACCGAATCGAACCGGCAGAGCAAATCCTGCGTCAAATCAACGAGAGCCATCCCGACCGAATCGACGGGCAACTGCTTAACGCCCGGCTGGCGGAAAAACACGGGGATCCCGCAACCGCCCGGCGGTATATCGAGACGGCGTCCGACAAGATCAAATTCCTGCTGGCCAACGCGGGGCCGAGCACGCCGCTGGACCCCGACCTGGTGGCGGACATGGCCTGGTTTTTCGCCCATTACGATCCCCAGCCGGCCGAGGCGGAGAAACTGGCCCGGTCCGCTCTGGCGGACCGGCCGGACTCGCCGGTTGCCAAGCGAGCCCTGGGCAGTGCATTGCGGCAAACCGAGCGCATCGACGAGGCCGTCAAACTCCTCGAACCGCTGGCCGACACCGATATGTGGGCGGCCATTGAACTGGCTCGATCCTTGGAAAAAAAGGCCCGATCCGACGAGGCCCGGACGCTTTTAACGCGGTTGACCACCCAACCGGCCAACGGCGAGCAATGGGCGGCCCTGGCCGCGCTGGGCGGGCCGGCGTCGGCCTCCGTCCCCGCCAGCCGACCGGCGGCCGCCGATATCCGCGCCGCCCTCGACGGCTTCGATCACGCCGTGCTTGAGTACCCTCTTGATACCTCTAAATACCTATTCGTGACCATCCGCCCCGCCGAACCGGAGTTTTTGCCGGGCCGACCGTGGTGGTGCGATTTCGAAATCAAGAACCGCGGGCCGTTCGCCATTACGCTCGGGCCCGTCCTGATGACCGACGCGGAACTGCTCTGCACCGTCGAGACCACCGGCGACCGCCGGCGAACGTCCGGCGCGACCTTGCGTGTCTCGCTCAACCGGAAGGTGCGGCTGGCCCCGGGCGAGAGCGTCTCCCTTCGGCAAACGCTCGATATCGGAACGATTCGCGCAGGGATGATCGGCACGCCCCAGATGGATCATCAGGTCAGCGTGTCGGCGATTCTGGCCCCGGTCATGACCAGCGATCCACAGGGGCAACCCGCGTGGAGGGCGGGACCGGGTGGGCTGGAGTTCGGTCCGGTCCGCTTCCGCCGCCGGGCGTTGGGGGTCAACCGGCAAACGCTGGACAAAATCATCGGCGCCGCTCGAAGCGGGGCGATTCCGGATCGAATTCGGGCCGCCGAACTGCTGGCCATGCTCCTGGCCGAACAACAACATCTGGCTGCCGGCCGCTTGAACTACCATGCCACCCGGCTGGATATCGGCAACCTGCAAAGCGCGGTCCTTGACCGGCTGGGCGATCCGGACTGGTCGGTCCGGGCCCGCGTGGCCGAGGCGCTGCGCTGGTTCGTGCTCGATTCCGCCGGTACCCAACGAGCCATGGGGCTGTTGAGCGACGAGCACTGGCTGGTCCGCGGCGTGGCCCTGCGCATGCTCACCGATCATTACGCGGACAAATTCGGGCCGGTCCTGCAACGTCACGCGGATAGCGACCCCGATCCCTGGGTCCGCCGGCTGGCCGCCGCCTTGCGCGAGCGAACGCTTAACAAAACGGCCGCCACCCAGCCGGAATGAGGTCCGCTGAACACGGAGGAAGTTTACGCGGAACGAATTTCCATGTGCGCGGCGGCGGGCAAGGCGGCGCCGACC
>CAYSGY010000616.1:0-2680 GCA_964430315.1 uncultured Planctomycetaceae bacterium | reverse complement strand
GAGGCCGACGTCGACCGGCTCGTGGAACTCGGCGAGATGATCAAGGACACCTCGCTGTGCGGCCTCGGCCAGACGGCGCCGAATCCGGTGCTCTCCACGATCCGCCACTTCGGCTTCGAGTTCATCGAGCACATCCGCGACAAACGGTGCCGGGCGGGCGTGTGCCCGTCGCTGGTCCACGCCCCCTGCGAAAGCGCCTGCCCGGCGAACGTCGATATTCCGGGCTACGTCTCGCTGGTGGCCGAGAAGCGTTACGCCGAGGCGCTGCGCCTGCACCGCGAGCGCAATCCGTTCGCGGCGATCTGTTCGCGGGTCTGTTTCCATACGTGCGAAGACAAGTGCCGGCGCACCACGATCGACGCGCCCGTGTCGATCCGCGCCATCAAGCGGTTCATGGCCGACCAGGAGGTGACCGTCCAACTGCCCGAGGTGATCGAAAACAACCAGAACGCCAAGCGGAAGGTGGCGATCGTGGGGGCCGGGCCGGCCGGCCTCTCCTGCGCCTACTTCCTGGCCCGCCTCGGGTACCGGCCGACGGTGTTCGAGGGGACGGCCCGGCCGGGCGGGATGCTCGTCCAGGCCATTCCTGCCTACCGCCTCCCCCGCGAGATCGTCGCCCGCGAGGTCCGCATGATCGAGCGGATGGGCGTCGACATCATCACCAACTCGATCCTCGGCGTCGACTTTACGCTCACCGCGCTGCGGGCCTCGGGGTACGACGCCGTGTTCCTGGGCGTCGGGGCGCCGTCGGGCGTGCGTCTCGGGATCCCCGGCGAGGACGTGGAAGGGATCACCGACGCGCTCGGCTTCCTCCGCGCCTACAACCTCCGCGGCTCGGTGCCGGTGGGCACCAACGTGGTCGTCATCGGCGGCGGCAACTCGGCGATCGACGCGGCCCGCACCGCCCTGCGCCTCGGGGCCGAAAAAGTCACCGTGGTCTACCGCCGCTCCCGCGAGGCCATGCCGGCCTACGAAGAGGAGATCGAAGAGGCCGAGCACGAAGGCGTCGAGTTGCGACTCCTCACGGCGCCCGTCGAGGTCGTGTCCGAAGGCAAGAAGGTGGCGGGAATCAAGTGCCTGCCGATGCGCTTGGGCGAATTCGACCGCTCCGGGCGACGGCGGCCCGAGGAGGCCGGCGACGCCTTTGTCGTCAAGGCCGACCAGGTGCTCGTGGCCATCGGGCAAACGCTCGAATTGAAGAAGATGTGCAACGACGTGACCCTCGAAACCCGCGGCCGCGATTTCATCCAGATCGACCCTGTCAGCGGCCAGACCTCGGAGAAATGGGTCTTCGCGGGCGGCGACGCGGTGAGCGGAGCGTCGTCGGTCGTGGAAGCGGTGGCCGCCGGGGAACGGGCGGCCGTGGGGATCGACGTCTACCTGACCGGCAAGAACCACGCCTTCTGGCGGGAAACCAAGCCGGTCGATACGAAGTTCGACCCCGACGCCGATCCGCTGGACGTGCCCCGCGAGCGGCTCAACCTCATCTCGGTCGATCGCCGCCGCGCGAATTTCGACGAAGTGGAGCAACCGTGGCCCGAGGCCGTCGCCGTGCGCCAGGCCAAACGATGCCTCCGCTGCGATTACGGGAAGAGAGGGGATTAGGCATGATATCGCTTTGGATCAACAACTGCTCCGTGGAAGTGCCCGAGGGAACCACGATTCTCCATGCGGCCAGGAAGGCCGGAGTGCGCATCCCGACGCTCTGCCACGTGGAGAGCCTGCAACCGATCGGGGCGTGCCGCGTGTGCGTCGTGGAGATCGAGGGGAACCGCAACCTCGTGGCCTCGTGTTCGACCCCCGCGACGAAGGCGATCAAGGTTTTCACGAACACCCGCCGCGTGCGCGAGGCCCGCCGGGCCGTTGTGGAACTCCTCCTCTCGGAACACAACGGCGAATGCCAGACGTGCGACCGCAACGAGGACTGCGAATTGCAGGCGCTGGCCGCGGAGTTGGGGATCCGCGAGGTCAGCTACGTGGGCGAGAAGACGCGCAAGCGGATCGACGTCTCCACCCCCGCCCTGGCCCGCGACAACGGCAAGTGCATCAAGTGCCGCCGCTGCGTCTCGGTGTGCGCGGAGATGCAGCACGTAGGCGCCTTGTGGCCGCAGAACCGGGGGTTCGACACGGTGATCGGCCCGGCCTTCAATCGCGATCTGGATTCGGTCCCCTGCGTTCAGTGTGGCCAGTGCGCGGCGATCTGCCCGGTGGGGGCGATCACGGAGAGGGACCAGATCGAGGAAGTCTGGAAGGCCGTCGACAAGCCCGACAACCACGTCGTGGTGCAGACCGCGCCGGCCATTCGGGCCGCGCTGGGCGAGTGCTTCGGCTATCCGCCGGGGACGCTCGTGACCGGCAAGATGGTCGCCGCCTTGCGCCGCTTGGGCTTCGACGCCGTGTTCGACACGAACTTCGCCGCCGACTTGACGATCCTCGAAGAGGGCACGGAGCTGCTGAGCCGGCTCCGCCACACCCTCGTCGACGCCCAGCCCGCCGCCCTGCCGATGTTCACGAGCTGCTCGCCGGGATGGATCAAGTTCATGGAGTATTTCCACCCCGACCTGCTGCCGAACCTCTCCACCTGCAAGTCGCCGCAGCAGATGTTCGGCGCGGTGGCCAAGACCTACTACGCGCAGAAGCTCGGCAGGAAGGCCGAAGACATCTACGTCGTGTCGGTCAT
>CAYSGY010000615.1:0-2681 GCA_964430315.1 uncultured Planctomycetaceae bacterium | reverse complement strand
CCTGACATCCTGACATAGGGTCAGGGCCAGTTGGCGTGCTCACCCCCACGTAGGCCGGTCTCTCCGAGACCGGCATCCGCGTCTCGGAGAGACGCGGCTACGTGAATCGCCGGACGACACGCCACAATGGTGACCCAAGAGTCGGGGCAATCCTCCCAGGAAAACAAGGAGATTCAAGGGTATGTCAGGATGTCAGGAATCAGGTCCTTGACTGCGGGCTCGAAGAGCGCGTCGGTCCCGCCCGCGGTCCGCAGCTGGAAGTCGAGAGTAGCCGTCTATTCTGTGCGCGAGGAGCGGGCGTTCGGCAGGTCGATTATCTGCTATTCGCCGGCCTCGCGGCGTTCGCGAGGTAGCAAGTCTGATGTGCCAATGGAAGGGAGAGGAGAGGCCCCGTTCGCCGAGAGGCTTGATGGGAACATCGAGGTGGGAACAGGAGATGGGAGGGGGCTGAAGAGACGGCGCATGGACGAACGGCCGGAGATCGTATTGACGCTCACCGGTTCGAGGGCAGGAGAAGTCGCCTTGATAAGTCTTGGTGCGAGAAGGAGGGTCATGGCCCACGGCAGGCGAGCGGGATCGCTGCGAAGCCCTTGCCCGCAACCAGCAGCGAGGTCAAGAATCAATCGGCCGGGACGGGAAGAAGGCTGTCCAGGATCGACTTGTCCGGGCACGTTAAATTCAGTTTTCTTAACAGCTCTTCAAAACAACTGCGGCCACAGACCGTCCACCGTGTGACTTCCGCGACCACCGTCGCCAGGCTGAACCTGGGCAAGTACTGCCGAAGTGACTCCAGAACACTCGTCACCACCGTTCGCCGTCGCGTTCCGGCAACCGCCTTGTCCGTGCGGCCCGTGTCGCGGGCCATCGCCGGGTTGCGCAACCCCTGTTCCGCCGTGTTGTTCGTGCCCGGCACGGGCTTCGTTTCGCCCAAGGGCGTTTCTACCGCGGCTGCGGTCACAAAGGTGAACAACTGCTTTTCTCGGAGGAGACGGATCAGTTCGTTGCACAGCAAACGGTAGGCGTCCTCCGGTCCGTCCCGAGGAGTCAGTTCGGCGAACCACGTCGGGCCGCACAACTCGACAATCCGATTTTCCAGGGCGTCCACGTTGCGTGCCCGCCCGGCATCGCTCAGCCGGCCGTCGCGTTGCACCCGGACCGCCGTGCGATACACATCCAATAACTCATCCACCAAGTGCCGGTATTCGGAATTGTCCGGGCATTGCAGCGTTAGTTTGATCGCCTTCCGCAGGAGATGCGCCCAGCATTTCTGCGACTTGCTGAACTGGGCATACACCGCGGCATCGTCACTGATCACGATCCCCGCGAACGTGGCGGCGTCCAGAATCTGCTTCAAGGTCTCGCTATCCTTATGCACTCCGAAAAAGAACACCCGTGCTTTTTCCGAGAGAAAGGCCCAGACGCTGTTGATGCTCCAACTTGTCTCGTCCGCATGCACTACCGCCGAATTCGCCAGCAGGGTACACAGGTGATCGAACTCCCGATGCCAATGCCGGGCGAGTTGATGCAACAACGCATCGACCTGCGATTTCCGGAGCGGGAGCCCCTGAAAAAAGTTCATCACCAGACAGACCTTGTCGAACGACAGCCCGGCCAGGTACACGAGATAGCTGATCGCGACCACGATCTCCAAGCCAAACTCGCTGCGGCCCAGCGTCCCGGGGATCTTGCCATACTCGTTGCCTGGGCCGCGGTACACGTGATAGGCAACCAGCACGGCCCGGCCCTCGATCAGACGCCACACGGGCCGGCTATGGGAAAACCTGCACTGCTGCCGATCAAGGCCCTCCGGAAAGACGTCTTCTTCCCGCTCGCACAGCGCCAGTTTATCGGCCGTCCGGAGCCGCCCGCGACGCCGGGGTTTCTTCTGCTTGGACTTCCTGCGTCCCCGAGCGGCTTGCCGCTTCTCTTCCGCTTTCACGGAAAACGCTTCCTCGATTTTCGCCGTGGAGGAAGATTGTTTTCGCAGTTCGTCAAGGGCTGCTTCAAGTTCTCGAATTCGGGCGTAGGCTTCCGCCAGCTGACGCTGCTGCGCCGCGATCAACTCGACCAACCATTCGAGCTTCACGCGGCCCTCGCGCACATCCTGTCGCCGTTGTTCCACGTCCATGCCCCCGTTGTACTCCCTTTTCAAAAATGCGTCAGCGCCGATTTTTCGCGGGTTCGCGGGCTGGGGGTGAGGACGTCGCCGGGCGACGGCGAGAAACGCCATCGGCCGGGAAACCGGGAAACGCCTCCGCGGCGGCGCAACGGCCCAGCGGCCGGTTCGCCAGACTCCGTTGGCCCGTCGGCGGACGCGGGGGAACTCTTCCCCGGCCCGAGATCCGCCTGCCGCTCGAGGAGCTGGTCCGCAAGCTACCGGCCGCGTAGCCGGTTGTCTCTCCAAGCCGGCATCGCGCTGCCCGCCGAGGGGCCAGCCCCCTTCAAAGTTTCCTGGGCTGGGAATGCCCCAAGACCCGGTTCCCGGCGTTCCCGACGCGTTGGGAAATCTGCCCAGGCCGATGGCTGGCCGCCGCCAGCCGTTGGCGACCGACTATCCGCCATGCTGTCGGCGGGGCGAATCTGCCGGCACCACGCCGGTCGCAAGCGGTCCGCGCCCGTCCCGGCCCTAGCCGCGGCTGGACGGCGTGGGAGGTTCGCCCACGCTCTTTTTCGCATCTCGG
>CAYSGY010000614.1:0-2705 GCA_964430315.1 uncultured Planctomycetaceae bacterium | reverse complement strand
GAGATCGCCGGCGAGTTGACCCCGGTGGATGCCGAGGGAGTCGTGTTGCCCCGCGAGGACTTCACGGCCCCGGAGGCGAGCCGTTACCCTCGCCTGGCGGGCATCGATTCAGCGCCGCTCGGAGTTGCGGGAGCCCGGTGGGGTGACGACCGCGTGCTCGGAGGCGCGGAGATCGCGGCCGCGCTGGTGGAACGTTGGGAGACGCTGGGGCTGAAGTGCATTCTTGTGTCGACGCCTCCGGGAATTGGGCTCCGCGCGACGCCCACCTTCGCCCTGCTGACGCGTGGCGGGAGCCGGATCCTCTGGGGCCGAGGCCCGATGGGCGACGCCCCCGGCGAAAACCCGATCCAGGACAAGATCGCCCGGCTTGAACGCTACATGGCCGACCACGGAAGCCTGGAGAGCCAGCCGGGCGGGGTAGGCCTGGACCTGTCGCGCCCGCAGCCATCCGTCCCCACGGGCCCGGCCGGCCCCTTGATTCCGCTGCCGCAGCGCAAGGACTGACGCTGGTACGGGCTTGGTCTCTCAGCGTCGCTTATCTTCCTTCTCACCCGTCCCACGGGGCACTTGACACGTGCGTGCCCTTTGGGTCAGTTTAGCAATTCGGATGGCCCTCCGCTGGGGATAGGGACCGTGGGACCGCACACCGGCGCCATCCGGACCCTGGGGCCCATGAGGAGTGAGATGGAGCACTACGGCAACGGTCCGACCACGGGCCTGGATCAGACGGCGGCCGGGAAAATCACCACAGGGTTTGTACCTGCGGACCTGGCGATGAGCCCAGACGACAAGCAGGTCCTGCGGCGTCTGGCGGAGCGGGTGGCGGGAATCGCCGCCAGCACGCGGATGCGGGAGGTTCGCGAGCTTTGGAAGCGGCTCAATACGCTCCAGAAGACCCGCCCGGTCGTCTTCTGCGACCCGGAGAACGGCTGGAACGAGATCATCACCGAGGCCCAGATGGAGTGCCGCGGCAAGCTCGCCCGGCGATGGGAGATGGACCTCCGCAAAGAGATCTTCTGGGGCGAGGAGATGGGCGACGACAAGCCGGTGGAGCCTTTCTTCGACGTCCCCTTCACCGTCTCGCCGGACGACTGGGGCGTGGCGCCGGTCTACCACAAGACCGAGGCCGCCGGCTCCTACGTCTGGGAGGCCCCGATCGCCGACTACAAGACCGACCTGAAGCGGCTCCACCCGCCCCGGTTCGAGATCGACTGGGAAACGACCCGCGGCACGCTCCAGATCGCCGAGGACGCCTTCGGCGGGCTTCTCACCGTGCGGCAGAAGGGCATCTGGTGGTGGTCGCTCGGCCTGACCTGGCCGGCCGCCACCTTCCGCGGCCTGAGCAATATCATGATCGACTTCGTCGACCACCCCGACGAACTCAAGGAACTCCTCTCCTTGATCTCGCGCGGGTATCTCGAAAAACTCGACGATCTGGAGGCTAACGGCCTGCTCGCCCTCAACAACGACGGCACCTACGTCGGCTCCGGCGGCTACGGCTTCACCGACGAGCTGCCGGCCAAGGATTTCTCCCCTTCAGGCAAGGTCCGCTGCCGCGATCTGTGGGGCTTCACCGAAAGCCAGGAGACCGTGAACGTCTCGCCGGCGATGTACGAGGAGTTCATCTTTCCTTTCGAGAAGCCGATCATGGAACGCTTCGGCCTGACCTGCTACGGCTGCTGCGAGCCGTTGCACGGCCGGTGGAAGACGGTCAGCCGGCACCACGGGCTGCGGCGCGTGTCGTGCTCCCCCTGGGCCGACCTGGAGAAGATGGCCGACCACCTTGAAGACAAATTCGTCCTCTCGCTCAAGCCGAACCCCGCCGCCCTGGCCGTGCCCGAGATCGACGAACAAGCGATCCGCGGCCAGTTGCGCAATGCCCTGGATACGACCAAAGGCTGCGTGGTGGAACTGATCATGAAAGACAACCACACGATCGGCAACCGGCCCGAAAACGTCGTCAAATGGTGCCGCATTGCCCAGGAGGAGGCGAGGAGGTAGGCGGCGTCAGCCCCGAAGGGGCGCAATACGAAAGCCCAGGGCAACGCCCTGGGGAACGGGTAGCGAGATGGTGGCGAAGCCCCGAAGGGGCGGAATAGTAGCCGGAGGTCACGATCATGCCCCAATCGCTGGCCAACATCCTGGTTCACGTCATCTTCAGCACGAAGAACCGCGCACCGCTCATTGAATTGGAGATCGAGGACGAGTTATACCCTTATCTCGCCTCCATCTGTCGCGGCTGCAAGTCGCCGGCCCACGCTCTTGGCGGGACCGGCGATCACGTGCACATCACCTTGACGCTGGGCCGCACCATCGCGGTTGCCGACCTTCTTGAGGAAATCAAGCGGAGTTCGTCGAAATGGATCAAGACGAAAGGGTCGCAGTACGCCCGGTTCGCGTGGCAGAACGGTTACGGAGCGTTTTCGATCGGTCAATCCCAGTTGCCGGCGCTAAAGCGCTACATTGCCAACCAGAAGGAGCACCATCGGCGTCGAACCTTCCAGGAGGAGTTCCGGGATTACCTCAAGCGCTATCAGGTCGCCTATGATGAGCGGTACGTGTGGGACTGACTTTTGCGCCTATTGCGCCCTTTCAGGGCTTTGGGCATCGACGGGGAACCCTTTCCCCAGGGCGTTGCCCCGGGCTCTCCTATTTCGTTTCTGTTGCGAAAAGGGTGTTTTGGGTGTTGCTCGTTGGGGCGAACG
>CAYSGY010000613.1:0-2710 GCA_964430315.1 uncultured Planctomycetaceae bacterium | reverse complement strand
GGCCCCCGGGCCGAAGGTGTCGGTCCGCACAGGCCGCCCGGTGAGGGCTTCAAAGGTCTTGGGGCCGACGAGTTGCGCGGCCGACTCGGTCATGACGACGGAAACCCCCGCCCCGGCCTGGACCAACCGGCTGACCAGGGCCGCGGTCTTGTAGGCGGCAATCCCGCCCGTCACGCCGATCAGCAGTTCCCGGCCGTTCATAGGTTCGCCAGATCGAGCTCCGGAGGGCCGCCCCGGCCCGGTTCCGCCCCCACGACGCGGACGTTCGACTCGTTATCGAGGTAGATCTTGTCCTGAAGGATCTCCTGGATGACGACCGTCATCTTGTCCTGGCTCTCCACGTGGACCAGCGGAGTGGCGCCCTTGTTCAAGGCCACCAGGCGTTTCTGGATGAGGGTCGAGAGCTTGAACCGCCCACCCACCTTCCTCACGATTTCCTCTTCCCGGAATTCGTCATACATCTCGGTTCTCTCCACACCGAAGAAGAATGTCGCAAATCTCGCACACGGCCCGGTCGAGGTCGTCGTTGACGACCTGGTAGCGATACCAGTCGGCCAGGGCGAGCTCGTTCTTCGCTTGCTCGAGCCGCCGCCGGATGGAATCCTCGTCCTCCGTGCCGCGGCCTCGAAGTCGCCTTTCGAGCTCTTCGAGGGAACGTGGCCGAAGGAAGATCGTAATCGCGTCACCGTACCGATCGACCACGGAGAACGCCCCGTGGACGTCTATCCCCAAGACTACCCACTTGCCAGCCCGAAGGCCAGACTCCACCTCGCTGTTCAGGGTGCCGTACCACCATCCGGAGGTATACACCTCATAGCATTCGAGGAATGCCCCCTCCTCGCGCCGGCGATGGAACTCCTCCTCGCGGAGGAAGTGGTAATCCACGCCGTTGACTTCGTTGGGGCGAATCGGGCGGGTGGTAGCCGACACGCTCGCCCGAAGCGGCAGCCGGCAGGTGGCCAGGAGGCGGCGCAGGACCGTCGTCTTCCCCACGCCCGACGGCCCCGACATGACCACGAGTTTCCCGCGCCCGGCTTCGGCCATCGTTATTCGACGTTCTGGATCATCTCGCGGATTCGCTCGATGGCTGTCTTGATTTCGATGACGTGCCGGGCGATTTCCACGTCGTTCGCCTTGGAGCCGATCGTGTTGGCCTCGCGGACCATTTCCTGGGTGAGGAAATCGAGCTTCCGGCCGGGACTCTCCTCGCCGTCCAGCAGCGTTTCGAACTGATCGAGATGGCTTCGCAGGCGGACGATCTCCTCGGAGATGTCGCACCGGTCGGCGAACAGGCTCACTTCGCGGAGAAAATCGCCTGAATCGAGCGTGAGTTGGTACTCGGCCAAGGCCCTCTGGATCCGTTCCGTCAATCGGGTCCGATAGGCCTCGACAACCAAGGGGGCACGCCGCTCGACTTCGGCGAGACTCGCGGCTGCCGCGGCCCCGTTGGCCCGCAAGTCCGCCCCCATGGCCCGACCTTCCTCCGCGCGCATCATTTCCATCCGGTCGATGGCCGCTTCGAGCGTCTCGGAGATGACGGGCCAGAAGTCCGACGCATCGTGCGTGGCGGCCGTGTCTTCGTCGATCACCCCGGGGAGCAGAAGGAGGCTCTCCAGGGGAACGTGCCGGTCGGGTTGCCAGTCGGTGCGGATCGTCTCGATCTGCTGGCGGTAGCTGTGGAGGACGGCGATATTCAGGCGGTACTCTTCGCCGTGATGAAGCCGATCGACGCGGACGTTCACCTGCACGGTGCCCCGGCGGATCCGCTTGCGCACCAGCGCCTCGATCTGCGGTTCCAGGGTCCCGTATCCCTCGGAGGTCCGCGTGGAGACTTTCAAGTAGCGGTTGTTGATCGTCCGCACTTCCACCGACACCGCCAGCCCTTCCCGCTGGCAGCGGGCCTCGCCAAAACCGGTCATGCTGAGGAGCAACTGCGGAATCCTCCGGGACGAACAACGGTTTCCTGTCGCCGCACTACTTCGGCTGTGGTGCGTTTCCGGAGCCGCTGGGGACCGCCGGGGAATCGCCCCCGCCGGTGCCTGTCCCCCCGGGAGACTCCGTGCCGGAGGCAGGCGGCGCGCCTTGCCCCGACTCCTCGGTCGTTTGCGACTGCTGTCCTTGCGGGGCTTCCCCGGGAATATCCAGTTGTTGCCCCGAGTAGGTCAGCGCCTTGATGCTGATAATGCACAAGACAATCCAGGCGGCCGCCACGCCGATCGTGATCCGCGTGAAGAGGTCCCCGGCCTTGGTGCCGAACGCACTCTGACCGCCCATGCCACCGAAGGCCCCAGCCAAGCCGCCCCCTTTTCCTCGCTGGATGAGCACCAGCACGATCAAGAAGACTGCCAGGAGGAACAGCACGATCATCAGCAGGATTTGCATCGTCGAGCTTTCTCTCTCTCGTAACTGAGTGGCCACCTAACCGCAACACCGCGGAGACCTCCGGAGTCGTCGAGACTTCGGAGGTGCGTCCGACGAAGTCGATGGGTTGTGGGCCTTCCAATACGGCTCAGGCCAGCGCCCCGGCCACGATGCCCATGAACTCATCGGCCTTGAGGCTCGCCCCGCCTACAAGGGCTCCATCGATATCTGGTTGGGATAGCAACTCGCGGGCATTACTAGCCTTGACGCTCCCCCCATATTGGAGGCATACCGCCTGGGCAATTTCGTCATTGTAGCGGGTGGCGAGGATCTTGCGAAGGGCGAGATG
>CAYSGY010000612.1:0-2727 GCA_964430315.1 uncultured Planctomycetaceae bacterium | reverse complement strand
GGGGACAATTGCCGCACGAAGCTCGTCGCGCTGACCACGTCGGTCGGATTGCCTTCAAACGGGTCCGGACCCGAGGCTACGACGCCGCCGTAACAGGCGCAGGTGCCTACGCTCAATACGACGCTGGCCTCGTGCACGAGATCCTCAATGGCCTGCCGATACGTCACGGCCCCGCGTTCGTCGGACCAGACCTGGCACGCATTGCCCTCAAACGCCGTAGGCACACCCCCTTCAAGCACAAGCACGTAGCCGCCCTGCTGTCTGGCCTGCTTGGCCACAGCAACCGCCGCGGGACCGGCAGCCGACATGAGCACCGTGTGGTACGCCAGGTTGACATGATCGACCAGCACATCGCCGACGGTCAGTTGCCCGACAGGCGGAATGTCGGCGAAGAGGTTCAGAAATGAGATCGAATCGCCCTGGCAGCCGCTGCCGTGCAGCCATAGAAACGTCGGGGCCCGGCCGGAGCCCAACGCCGCCTCCAATCGCTTGAGCGACGCCGGCGTCAGTCCCAGTGCGGATGCGGAAGCGACACAGTACTTGAGAAAGCTGCGACGAGTAACATTCATCACGGGCCCCTTCCAATCCAGCCTTGCGGATACAGATCACTCCTGTTCATTCCCCCAGGGAATACACCCATCATACCGGCCTCCACGCCAAAACCAAAACCGATTTAAGTTAATACGGCCCCCGAAGCCAGGAGTTCCCTTGTCGGTACCGTTCTGGAGACCGAGGTATACCGCTTGGTAAGGGAGAGCAAGTCCGTCAACCGTGAGTAGCAGGCAGAGAGCAGGCGATCGATGGTCGCACGGGGGAACGATTTTCAAACCCACGCCAAGACACGTACCTGCCCGCAGCCGACGTCATCCTGGGGAAAATGGAAACCGTGGACTGCCGATGGGACAAGCGGCGGAAGTGCTACGCCTACGTCCTGCGTGCCCTGAAGCGGCACGACCAGCTGGCGGCGAAGAAGTGGGGGATCATCAAGGACTTCGACGCGGCTCTGGCCTTCGCACGAAGGCACTTCGGGATTCAGACGCGGGAGCCGGCGGCGGCCGCCGGCCGACAAGAATGGTGACGTGGACGACTTCGAGCAGAGTCTCCGCAACGCAGGGGCTACCAGCAAGCACGCCGACACAGTCGCCGGACGTGTCCCGAGAGTCCTCGGGGAGTGCCGGTTCACGATGCGGATGGATGTCACCGCCACGGCCGTCCAGAACTGTCTTGCGAGCATGCAAATCACCAAGGGCAAGACGACCAACCCGCTGTCGGCGCAGACACGGAATCACTACCTCGGGGCCTGCCAGCAGTTCGCCCGCTGGATGATCCAGAACCGCCGGGCCATGGAATCACCCATAGCGCACCTCAAACGGCTGAACGTCAAGCCGGCCTTGGAGCACGAGCCGACAGCCTTCGAGATTGAGGAGATCAGACGGCTTCTGGCGCCCACCGCCAAGGGCCCCGAACGCTACGGCATGGATGGCCGCGAGCGGGCCTTCTTCGCCGGCAAAATGCCGGGCGTCAAGGCTTTCGGCGGGCGTTACGTGAGGCTGACCGACAGGACCAGCGACATGCTCCAGGAGGATCTTGAGGCCACCGCGGAAAAGGACGACCGGGGTAACGTCGTTCTCGAAGCAGTCCCGTACACCGACGCCGTGGGCCGCTATCTCGATTTCCATAGCCTGCGGCACACGCGCGGATCATGGCTCGCCGACTGTGGCGTCCATCTCAAGCAGATCCAGGAGATCGCGCGGCACAGCGACATCAATCTGACCATGACACGCTACGGCCACAGCCTCAGAGGCCGGGAAGCAGAGGCTGTCGCGAAGCTGCCGGACCTGTCGCTGAGTGCCTGCGAGGTCAAGAGAGCCACGGGGACGGATGACGGCCACGCGAACGGCAAGAATGACTTGGCGCGAGACTTGGCGCTTTTGGTCGCTCCATCATGCACTACCCTGCAGGCATCAGCACAGACCACCCGCGTTGGCGATGGTGAAAACGGGGTTTTGACTGCGTCCGGAGGGACTCGAACCCCCAACCATCGGTTCCGAAGACCGATGCTCTATCCAATTGAGCTACGGACGCTCGTGCGCGGCGAATCGCTCGGGCTTCGGCGGCGAATGCCTGCCCGCCCTGCCCGACCGTGCAGCGGCTGGTAACGATACCCCATCGGCACGAGGCCGTCAAATCAAAATGCGGGGAAGCGGCGAACAACCCGCGCCCGACCGGCCCCTTCACAGACGCTCCTGCCGTGTGGCCGTTCACGGAAAACCGGCGGGCAAACTCGCCTCTCACATCCTCCCGGATCATGCGGCTGCGAATGGCCGGATAGAACTGGCAGAAGGGCTTCCCCGGAGTGCACGCAACGAACGGCAGCAGGACAAGAACGCCGACGTAGACGAGAACCCCTATTAGGGCGAGCCGGTCGCGCCAGGCGAGCAGCCCCCCGGCAGCGGCAGGGCGATGGCGACAAGATGAAACCAGGGGGTCGTGGAAAGGCCGAACAAGTCGTCAGCAAGAGCCGCGAGCCCCAGAGAAAAAAGCAGGACTCCAGGCGATGTCACGCCGGCGCCGAACGTCACGACCATGATCCTCGCCACTCGGCTCGGCTCTGGGATACGCAGACGGCTTGCGATCCCTGCGTCGGAGCCTGGGATCGATGACAACGAACAACGTAACCGTCCGACGAAGTACATGGGGTGGAAGAACTGTCTTTCCGTTGGGGAA
>CAYSGY010000611.1:0-2728 GCA_964430315.1 uncultured Planctomycetaceae bacterium | reverse complement strand
TTCTTACGCTCCTCGCTCATTCCCTGGGGCATGACGATGCGGACCTGGTAGCCCTTGAGCCGCCCAATCAGGGCCACGCCGATGCCCGTGTTGCCGCTGGTAGGCTCGACGATGATCGAGTCGGGCCGGAGGCGGCCGTCGCGCTGGGCCCCTTCGAGCATCGCCAGGGCCACGCGGTCCTTGATACTTCCCCCGGGATTCAGGAACTCCGCCTTGGCGTAAACGTTCTCGCCGCGCAGCCGCACCAGCGGCGTGTTCCCAATCAGTTCGAGGATGTTGTCGGTGAGCATGGGACAGGACCGGGGAGGCGGGAAAAAGCACGCGGCTCAGCACCGGCAGAACACGGCAAGTATAGCATCCCGTGCGCCGCGACGGGAGGGTCCCGCCCGGAGCGGGGTTCCGAGAAATTGACGTTCGGCTCTCGGACCGTTATCTTCAACATGCGAGAGACTGTAGGGAACGCCCTCTGTGGCGTTCCATGACGCGGAGCACCCGCGTCCATGGCGATTCACGGAACGCCGCAGAGGGCGTTCCCTACCGTAGAAATTGGCCGAGGAATTCTGACACGAATCCTGAGACGCCAGGACTCCCATCGGCGAGGAGAAACCCATGTCGCACACGACGAGTCGTTTTCACTGCGGGCGCAGGACCTTCTTTCGCCTGGCTGGCGGCGCGGCTGCCGCGGCCGCGTTGGGCCCGAGGGCGTTCGCCGCTCCGACCGCCTTCGCGCTGGAGTACGTGCTCGGTTCCTGCATGTACGGAAAGACCTCGCTGGCCGACCTGTTGCCGGAGGTTGTGAAGACGGGCACCTCCTGCGTCGACCTCTGGGCCATGCCCCACGGGAACCAGCGCGAGCAGTTCGACGCCATGGGAATGGAGGAGTTCGTCGCCTTGGCGGCCAAGCACCGGGTCCGGCTGGGAATGACCACGCGGTACGACCTGGGACCGTTCGGCCTGCGCGACGAGATCGCACTGGTGGCGAAACTCGGCGGGCGACTGATCGTCACGGGGAGCGTCGGGCCGAAGAACGTCTCCGGAAGGGAAGCCAAGACGGCGGTGGGCAAGTTCCTCGAGCAGATGAAGCCGCACCTGGCCGTGGCCGAGGCGTCGAACGTGACCATCGCCATCGAGAACCACGCCAACGCCCTGATCGCCACGCCCGATTCAATCCGGTACTTCGGCGAGTTGTCGCCCTCGCCGCGACTGGGCATCGCCCTGGCACCCTACCACTTGCCGCAAGACGAAAAGCAACTCGCCGGGCTGATCGAGGACCTCGGCCCGAAGCTGGCGCATTTCTATGCCTGGCAATACGGCCGCGGCTGCATGCGGCCCATGCCAAAGGCCGAGGAGATCGAGCAGATGCCGGGCCGCGGCAAGCTCGATTTCCGGCCCCTGCTCGGGGCCCTCAAGAAGATCGGATATCGCGGCTGGACCGAGATCTTCATGCACCCGACGCCGCGAGGCATCCCCATCCTGCCTACCGTGGCCGAATCCACCGCCGAGATCAACCGGGCCCGATCGTATCTCGAAGGCTGCCTGAAGGACCTTGCCCACCAGTAGCCGTTGCACGCGATCGGCCTCGGAACGCAACCCGACGGCCGGTCTAAGTGAAGTCGCTCTTCCCGGGTTGGTCGCGGAGGATGTCGGAGTCGAACGACAAGTACCAGTCGCTGCCTGCGCCTCCATAGAGCGAGTCGGCTGTTTCGTCGTCGATCACTCCGTTGCCTCTCTCCAGGTTGACCATGCCGCTTGCGCCGGCAATCCCGGCGGTGAGATTGGCCACGCGCTCGGACGCCTTGGCCTTCGAGGACCACTGCGAGAGGATGGCGAGGAGGTCGTCGAGGTTCTCGTCGTAGAGCGTGGTGCCGCCGATGAGGAGGTCGTCGTTTCCGGCGCCCTTGAGCGTGTCCCGCCCGACGCCGCCAATGAGGACGTTCCTCCCATTGTTCCCGTAAATCGTGTCGTCGCCGGCCCCTCCCAGGACCAGGTCGTTGCCCGAGCCGCAGTAGATCGTGTCGTCGCCGTCGCCGCCGTAGATGACGTTGTCCCCGGAACTGCCGGTGAGCCGGTCGGCGAAGGAAGTGCCGACGAGGTTCTCGATCTTCCCGCTCAGAGTCAGCGTGGTGGAGCCGCCGAAGACCTTCTGGGGCGAGGTGGTGCCAAGGCTGACGGTCACTCCCGCCGCGGCCCCGGAGAAGTCGAGAGTGTCGGTGCCTGCCTTGTCGACGAGGGTCAAGGGGAGCGGCAGCGACGAAACGACGTAGGTGTCGTCGCCGGCGAGGCCCTCGAAACGGACCTGTTCGACGCCGGAGACTCTGAAGACGGTCGGCTCAGCCGTCGTCCCCGGAGCGAATACGACCTGATCGCCGAGCATCTGGAAGGTATCGCCACCGGACGTTCCGCGGAGCACCAAGACGTCGTTGCCCGTTCCCGAGCCTCCGTCGAACGTGAGGCCGGCCGGGATTGAGAAGGCCCCGCCTGAGTTGAAATCGACCGTCAGCGCGTCACCCTTGCCGATGGCGCCGAGCACCTTCAACGACTCAAGCGACGCGAGCGACTGGGTGAACAGGACCTTGCTCCCCTGGACGATCTGGATGCTGTTGCCGCCGGCGCGGCGCAGCACCAGGCTTCCTCCCTTCGTCGAGAGGACCCCAAGTGTCACGTTGGCCGGCTCGGAAACGAACTCGCCGTCGCTGACCACGTAGGTAAACGTCACCTTGCCGATGAA
>CAYSGY010000610.1:0-2743 GCA_964430315.1 uncultured Planctomycetaceae bacterium | reverse complement strand
AAGACTTCTTGGGCCTTCGGCCCGAGCAAGATGAACTTGTCGATGCCGTGATGCTCCGTCTTGCCCCTGCCCTTTCGCCCGTCCGCGATGATTTGGTCTCGGACTGCCTTCAGCCGCTTTGGGCTGAATTCGTCGGCCGGGGTCTCGCCGTAGAGCCGAACCAGAGGGCCGACGGCGGCCTTGATCGCGTATCGCTCATCCGTTGGCACGCCGTTCTTGACATAGTACGACCGGGCGAAGTCATCGTATTTGACCACCAGAGCGGCTACAGACAGCTTCTCCCCCGTCGGAATAGTGAGTGATGGCGGTTCCCCGTTGCCGTAATGTTCAGCGATGAACCGGGCATACGCCTGTTTGCTCTCAGTCGACCCGAAGGGACCGAGGTAGATATCGCGTCCATTGACACGAACGCGGGCCTGTCCCGAGCGAGCGTGCGTGGGGCAGATAGGAAGGAACTTTGTTCCTCGGACGTGCCATGATACGACTCCTTCCAGGGATTTCGTGGTACGCTTACCACGAAATCCCGGACATTTGAGCCGCACTTTCCGGCACGGAAAGGTGTTCCTAAGTTCAGGAACCGGCGGGTTTTACGTTCTAAGTCGGGGCGACTGGATTTGAACCAGCGACCTCTTGGTCCCGAATCGCTGTGCTGGCTTGTCGAGGAACCCTAAATTACGGCCAGATAACGACTTCGGAAATCAGCCAAGTTGTGCATATAGTGCTTTCCACGCATGTTTCGCCTGATTTCTGTGCATATTTTGTGCATGGCGAGACGGCCAAACCGGTCGCGCTTTTCCGGCGGAACCGGGCCGGTCAACTGCTTCCTCACTTCGACTCTTGCTGTTGAAGCCAGGCGTTCCCTTTCGCAGAAAGCCGATATCGCTGCTTGCTGCTTTGGGGCTTGTCCGGGATGGTCCGCTCCAGCAAACCTGACTCCAAGGCGGGCAGCAGGTACGCCTTGCGGAAATGCTCGCGATCACTCAATTCAAGGTCCGTCAGCAATTCTTGCCTTGACCGCGGCGTTCTGCAAAGCACGAGCAGCCTCGCAACCTCACTTGGCACTGCCTCAGTGACTTGCGGGGTGACTTGCGGGGTGACTTGCGGGGTAAACCCGGGAGCCGGACGGAACGTCACGACCACCGAACCGCTCTGCTCTTCCCATACCGGGGCTGGATTGGCGTTCTCGCGACACCAGTCGACGATCTTCAGGGTGCCGGTCCCCCACTGCTCGATAATCCCGGCCCGGTAGAAGACGCCGGCGATGATCGGATTCCACGGCCGCGAGGGGTGGGGTTTTGTGAGTTGCTTCGGCGTCAGGTCGAAATGCAGCGTGCCGGTGTTGATGATTTCCAGGTGGTCGTCGTACATGCCCACCGCCACCGCGCCGCCGGCCGTTGTGTAGTCGCGGTGGCACAGAGCGTTGGCGATCGCCTCGCGGGTGGCCAGCGGCGGGTACTGCGCCCGATCTTCCCGCTTCATTCGGCCTGGCACGATCCGGCCAGCGATAGCGACGTGGTCCCGCAGGAACGTCTCTGCACGGCGTAGCAGGGCAAAGGCGTTCCCCCAATACTGGCGATTATCGCTGAAATCGGCCAAGCGGTTCTGTCCCCGGAAGCGTGCCAACCGGATGGAGCATTGCGGATAGAGCGGCTGCAAACGCTCACTCTTGCCGTACAAGGCAACGGCTGCGTTGAGCAACTTCCCTTCTACGATCAATCCCAACCCGGTCAGAATCGCTTTCGTGGTCTTGCGTTTGAGCGGCTCCAGGCGACCCAACTCCACTGCGTTTTCCACCGTGAGTTGAATTTCCTCATCGTCGAGGTCAGCGACCGTCACGCCGGCAGCCACGGACTGGTTCTCCCATCGGCTGGTGGAGTGCAGCTTTTCCATGACCCGCCGCTCGTAGACCTCCCTGGGCATGATTCGTGTCGTGGGACCATGCCGCTGGTACGGTCGCCCGTCATACATATAAGGCCCACCGCCACCGGTCACTCGTAGCGCAATCACCGTATTGCCGCCTTTGAGTTCGACCGTTTCGATATCGGGAAAGACGGGCGGCTCGATCCGGCGTAACTCATTGGCCAGTTCTTCCAGCGTGTGGCTGGATACCTGCTGGCCGATGATCTGGCCCTTGTCCGTCACGCCGAACAGGACGAACCCTCCCAGATCGTTTGCCAAGGCGCAAGCCGCCTTGGCCCCTTCCGTCCGCTGACCGGTAGTGGCCTTGAACTCGACCTTCTGCGACTCACCCTTGGCGACGACCTTCGTCAGTTCCTTGAGATTCATACCCAATGCCTTCCGCACCACCGAGCCCCGGGCCGCTCGGCAGATTCGTGGATCTGTACACGCCATTAGACAGCTTCCGAGCGAAAAGGCAAGGTCCGAGCAGTACGGTCGCTCACTGGGTCCGCCCGATGCAATGAAGACGGCTGGCAGTCCCCGGGGCAGGACGGCCCTGTATCGACATGACGAAAACGCCGCCGTTCGCCCGCGGCTGCGAAACGTAAGGAAAAGGCTATTCTTGAAAATGGCTTCGCAGCTCATCCCACACAAGATCCCTGAGGTCACGAGGAACGCGGCAGATGGTCACGCGTTGATCCGGCTGATCGAGGACCATTCGCAGAACGTCAGGAGCCACACCGTCACCTGCACGACCACAATCTGCCGCCACTGCGGTTTCAATGCAGCCTATAGTGGACCCCAAAAACTGGACCACGGATCGGGGGACGATGTAGCATGGTTC
>CAYSGY010000609.1:748-2764 GCA_964430315.1 uncultured Planctomycetaceae bacterium | reverse complement strand
AAGGACAACCTGAACCGAATCTTCGTAACCGCTCCCCGGGTATGCCCCGCTGACGCGGGGAGGGCAGGCACACCCTTCGGCCGTCAGGTTCCGCGGAGGGGCACGTGCTGGCGGGCCGAAAAATGAGCGAGTCCCCGACCTGTGAGGAAATTGCCCCGACCTACACTTGAAGGACCGGCCCGGACGCCCTGCAACGCCGCCATGGAAGACCATGCCCCAAACCCGTCGGAGATTCAGGCCCATGACATCGTGCTGCGCCTGCGAGCACGCCGGTTCGCTTGCCTGCCACCGAGGCGAGACCGTGACGGTGCGGAGCCTGGAGGAGATCCTTGCGACCCTCGACGCCGACGGGAAACTCGAAGGCATTCTGTTCACCCCGGAGATGGCCCGATTCTGCGGCGCCACCTTCAGGGTCTTCCGCCGCGCCGAGAGGACCTGCGTGGAGGGCTCGGCCGACTTGCGGCGACTGGAAGGCGCCGTCTTCCTCGAAGGCGTCCGGTGCAACGGATCGGCCCACGACGGCTGCCAGCGAGGCTGTCTGCTCTTCTGGAAGGAGGCGTGGCTGAAGCCTGGGGACGGGCAAGCCGGCGACATTGCCGCCGAGCACGCGCTCTCGGTGGCCCAATTGCCGACCAGGCGGGGCGACCGCTACTACTGCCAGTCGACCGAACTGGCAGCCGCCACCTCGGAACTTCCGCCCGGCGATCTCGGCTACTTCTACCACGACTTCCGGACCAACGAAACCACGCCGTGGCGGTTCCTGTACATCTTGGGGCTAAGAACGGTGGACTTCCTCTGGCGACGGCTCTTCGGCCGCGAACGCGCGTCCCGCCCAACCGGCCCGCGGCGCAAGACCGACACGGCCGAACTGGACCTTCAGCCGGGCGAACTGGTCGAGGTTCGCAGTGCCGAAGAGATCAAGGCGACCCTCGATTCCGAAGGCCGCAACCGCGGACTCACCTTCGAGCCCGAGATGCTCCGCTGCTGCGGCCGTCGCTACCGGGTGCTCACGCCCGTACGGCGGATCATCGTAGAGACCACCGGCAAGATGGTCGAGCTGACCAACACCGTCATCCTCGACGGGGTCACCTGCCAGGGGATCTACGCCAAGAACTGCCCCCGATCCCATTACCTCTACTGGCGCGAGGCCTGGCTGAAGCGGACGTGCGATCCGGTGCATTCGGCCCGCCCCGGCCCTGGGTGAATCCCTACACGAAATGAGGTTTCACGATCTTGGGACGGCGAGGCCCCAGCCGAGCCTGCGTCCATCGCACGTCTTGACGGGTGCATGACGGCTCGGCAGGAGCCTCGCCCTCCCGGGATCACGCAAGGTCGTTTGGGGTGTAACGCACAGGGTCCGCAACACGCCGTCGAGGAATTCCTCGCGGGCGATCGGGTCGAGGCCCGACATGGGCTCGTCGAGGACCAGCACTTCGGGATCGTGGGAGAGGGCCAGCAGGAGCGACAGCTTGACGAGCATCCCCTTGGACAGGTGTTTCACCTTCTTGCAGAGGTCCAGGCCGAACAGGTCGAGCATGCGGCGGCACGTTTCGTCGTTCCATCGCTCGTAGAGCGCGCGGCAAAAGCCGATCACCTCGCCGACGCGCATCCAGCGATAGATGTGCTGGACCTCGGGAACATATCCGACACGCTGCTTCACCCACGTCGGGTTGGCCGGGGCGCTGGTGCCCAACACGCGGGCATCCCCGGCCGTCGGCGAGAGCATTCCCATCAGAATCTTGATGGTCGTGCTCTTGCCCGCCCCGTTGGGGCCGATCAGGCCGAGCGTGCTCCCGCGCGGAACCGCCAGCGACAGGCTATCGACGGCCACCGTGGCACCGAACCGCTTCGTGAGGTTCTCGATTTCGATGGCAGGCCCGCCTAACTGAAGAGTGCTCATGGCTGCTGACTCCCGTCCCCGTACGTGCGACGCACGACCGATTGAAAGACCTCGTCGATCTGTTCGCGCGCGATACCGGCCGACCGAGCGGTGCGGACCCCATCCTCAAGAGTCCT
>CAYSGY010000609.1:0-738 GCA_964430315.1 uncultured Planctomycetaceae bacterium | reverse complement strand
AAGAGCAGGCGATGCTGCTCGATCGTCTCTTCCACCGTGTTCGGATTGACCTGGAGCTGGATCGCCAGGGCGCGGAGCGACGGCAGGACCTCGCCCGCGCGATAGACCCCGGCCGATACCGCGGCCCGGACCTCGTCCGCGATTTGCAGGTAGATCGGAACATGACTCCGCGGGTCGATTCTCACGCGAGGCTCCCTTGTGAATTAGTTCACTAATGCACTAGCTCATTCTACCGACTTGGATACGCGTGTCAATCGGGCATCTCTGCATTTTCCTGACGGTGACTCAACCCCCAGCGTCCCAATAGACGTAGGGTGCTCTGCGAGCACCGCGACATCGCAAGTTGTGGTGCTCACAGAGCACCCTACGAAGCCTTGGTCTTCTCGTAACCCGGGCGTCCCAGGGTGCGGAGTTTGCCGCCGGCGCAATACGAGCCGAAAAAGTTGCCTGGCGGATAAGACGCCGGACGATCTCTAGGTGCGGACCGTTTGGCCCGCGTCGAGGGTATCAGACTCGTTGACCTTGCGGGGACTGCCCGATAGATTACCTTGCGAGGTGGGCCAGATGGGAACGCGGAGTCCATCGAGTGCCCGGGGCGAGGGAGTTGCGGCGCTGCATGGCACTGACCTACTTCAAACGCTATCGGATGGAAATCAACCTCCTCGCCCGGGTGCCCGTCCGGACGCCTGTTCCCGAGGGGTATTGCCTCCTTCCGTGGGACTGCTCGCTCCTGGATGC
>CAYSGY010000608.1:0-2767 GCA_964430315.1 uncultured Planctomycetaceae bacterium | reverse complement strand
AAGCCGAAAGCGGAAAGCCGAAAGCGGAAAGCCGAAAGCGGAAAGCCGAAAGCGGTCAAAACGTATGCGGCCATGTGCATCGCGATCGCAAGGACTCCTAATCGACCGGGACCCTCGGCTTTCCGCTTTCAACTTTCGGCTTTCCGCTCTCCGTTTTCCGACGTGACCATGCGACGCGCTTCCCGGGCGATCATCAGGTCTTCGCGGGTGTGGATCGAGAAGACGCGTGCGGGGGAGCCGGGGGTCGCGAGGTCGGCGTCGGGCTTCTCGACGAGGTTCTTCTGGGCGTCCAAGTGGACCCCGACGCACTCCAACCCGCGGCACACTTCGTCTCGGAGCCGGGAGGAATTCTCGCCGATTCCGCCGGTGAAGACCAGGGCATCCAGCCCGCCGAGGGTCACGACCAGGGCTCCCACCATGGTGCGCACGCGGTAGGCATAGATATCCATCGCCAGCCGTGCCCGTTGGTGGCCCTCTTCGGCGGCGAGTTCCACGCGGCGAAAGTCGGACGAGATGCCGGAGATGCCCAGCAGGCCGGACTTGTGATGGAGGATCTCGTCCAACTGGTCGACGCTCAGCCCTTTCTCGCGTTGCACGTAGACGAGGATGCCGGGATCGACCGTGCCCGACCGCGTGCCCATCATGAAGCCTTCCAGCGGGGTGAAGCCCATGGTGTTGGTCACGGCCACGCCGTCGCGTACCGCCGTGGCGGAACTGCCTTGGCCCAGGTGGCAAATCACCAGCCGAACGCCGGCGGGCCCCCGCCCGAGCATTTCCGTCGCCCGGTCGGTGCAGTAAGCGTGGCTGGTGCCGTGGAAACCGAATCGACGCACCCCCCAGTCCGTATACCACTCGTAAGGAACCGGGTAGAGATACGCATACGGGGGAATATCGGCAAAGAAGGCAGTGTCGAACAGTCCGACTTGCGGGATACCCGGCAGAGCGGCTTCCGTGGCCTCGATCACCTCCAGCCCCGCCGGAATGTGCAGCGGGGCGAGATGGATGAAACGCGCAATGGTCTTCTTCATGGCCCCGTCGATACGGACCGGGCGGCGGATCTCTTCCCCGCCGTGGATCAGGCGATGGCCCACGACCCGGACGGGCCGGGCCCCGTCGAGCCCGGCGCCCGGGGCGCAGAGCACTTCGAGGGCCTTCGTGACGGCCGAGCGGTAATTGGGCGCCTCCAACTGGGCTTGCGCGACCCCGGGAGGTCGAGGCTCCTGCCGAGCCGTCGTGGACGTGAGAAGACCCGTGACCGTGAGCGTGGCGTGGTGGGAACTGCCGGCCCAGTCGAGCAGGGCCCTGGCCCGCGGCTGGAGCGACTCGAAGTCGAACAGCCCGAACTTGACGCTGCTGGAACCGGCGTTGACGACCAGGATACTCACGCGATCGCCTCTACGGACACCTAGGCACCTGCCAACGGTCAGAAGAATGAAAAATGAAGAATGCGAAATGAGAAATGCAAAATACCAGACTCACGCCAAGCATCGACCGTTTGCATTTTTCATTTTTCATTTTCCATTCTTCATTTCTCATTCCCTCTCCCCTCTCCCCTCTCCCCTCTCCCTTCTCCCTTCTCCCTTCTCCCTTCTCCGCGTCTCCGCGTCTCCCTCACGCCCCCAGTTCGCTTCGGAGCCGTTGCAGGTCATCTTCGGTGCGGCGAAGCGCCGCGGTCAGATCCTCGACGTCGGCCCGCAGTTGGGCCACCTGGGATCGCAACTCTCCGACTTGTTGTTGAAGTTGTCCGTCGGCGGCGGGACCACCTCCGCGGGAGGAGGGCATCGAGGCAATCGGAACGGCGTCGGCGAGAGACGCGGCCGCAGGCGCGGGGCCTTCGGCCGCCATCGAGGAGGCCGCCGTTGCGGCGAACTGGGCCCGCAGGTTCTCCATTTCCCTGGGCGTATAGAGCGTGTGACTGACCACGCGCCCGCGGCCCTCCGGGGTGAGCCAGACGACGAGCCGCTTCGACTCCAGCGAATGGAGGATTGTTCTGAGGGCGGTGAGGTCGGGGATCGGGTCCAGCCGGGCGGCGTGGGCCCGAAGTTCGCCCTCGGTCTGCGCCCCGCGGAGCAGCAACTCGGCCATCACCGAGAGTTCGGTCTTCTCCACGCCCAGCCATTCGTAGAGGTAGTGGCGGTACTTGGCCACGCGGCCGTACCCCTGCACCAGTCCGACCGCGCCGAGGTTGCGGAGGCGTTCGAGCGACTCCTCGGCGTCCTCCGGCTGAAGGTCCATCATGGGGAACCGGTTGCTCTTCTGGTTGGCCGCGGTGCAAACGGCGCTGAGCGACATGGGATAGGCGCTCGGAACCGTCTTGGCCTTCTCCACAAGAACGCCGGCAACCCGGCGATCAATGGGCCCGAGCGGCTGCCATCGGGGAGGTTGCTGTGGTGCACTGGGCGAGGGAGCTTCGTCGGTCATGTTGGGGGGGCGGGGGCCAGAGGTGAGAGAGTATATCAAATTGAGAATATCAAATATCAAATATCAAATTGTGAACTCGGAGGCCCATTGGCGTGGCAGGAGGAGCGCTCGGATCGGTACCCCCAATTTGATATTTGATATTTGCAGTTTGATAGAGTCTGTAGCATCATTACCGGGCATCGACCAAGGATCTCACGCAAAGGCGCCAAGGCGCAACGGGATTTCCTGGAGGCAATCCTTCGACAATCGCCATGATGCCAGCATCTCTCCATCTTTTTTGCTGCTATTCTTGGCGTCTTGGCGTCTTTGCGTGAGGTCTTGCCCCGGTAATGATGCTACAGACTCG
>CAYSGY010000607.1:0-2785 GCA_964430315.1 uncultured Planctomycetaceae bacterium | reverse complement strand
CGGCCCGATCTCCGAGGCCTTCAACCTCGGCGCCATCTCGCTGCGTCTTGGCGGCAAGCGATTGCTCTGGGACGCGGCCGCCGGCAAGATCACCAACCTGCCGTCGGCCAACAAACTCCTGACCCGCGAGTACCGGAAAGGCTGGGAACTCGCGTAATTCCACGGATAACGGCGCCAAAGCGCCGCAACACGGCAATGTGACCGATTCGCCGCCTCAACAAGCCCACGGGTTCACTGTTCCAGAAAGCCCACGGGTTGCAACCCGTGGGCTTTGGCATTGGTTACGCTACTACGGTGCCTAACTCATCAGCGAGCTGATCGCCTCGGGGACGGTCGCCGTGACGGTGAAAAACGCCGAGAGCTTGCTGCGGTCCAGCACGACCGCGATGAATGGGGAGCAAGCGGCCAGCACCACCTTGCTCGAGTTCATATTCGCATGGGCGGCAAGGGCGACCAACTGCCCCAATCCCTTGGAGGTGATGTAGTTCGACTTCGAGAGGTCCAGCACCAGCTTCGTCCCTTTCTGGCCGAGCAGCGGGTGCAGATACTCCAGGAACAGTGCCTCCGCGGAGTCGTCGATCGAGCCCTCGGTGCCGGCGAGCACGTAGCCGGCCTCGTGCGATACTTTCAATTCCATCGGCAAGCCTCCCGCGGACGAGGGGTCCTGGTGCATGTCGGCCCGGTCAGAGTATGCGCCATCGAGCGCGGTTTTCCAATCGGTCCCGGACGGGTTGGGAAACCCATCCCACGGCGTGGGGGCCCTAAGCCAAACACCGTCAAGTCTCCGCGTCTCCCTTCTCCCCTCTCCCTTCTCCCTTTTCCGCCCCTCAATCCACCGGCCCCGGGCGGATGATCCGCGGGGCGGTCTTGATTCTCGGGCGGATGGCGAGCCAGTCGACGCCCTGGAAGACCGGGTCGTCCATCTGGCGGACCTCTTCGTCGCCCAGGTAGGGGCACATGGCGTCGATCCAGGCAATGATGCGCTGGACGCTCACCGGATCGACCTTCACCTCATAGTGTTTCCCGCTGGAGACGAGTTCCACCAGACGACTCTTGTAGGAGAGATAGGTCATGGGCTTGGGCGTGATGTAGGCCTCCGGGTCCACGGTGCTGTAGCCTTCCACCATGAGGACGTTGGCGATGCCGAAGCCGGGGACGGGCGTGGCCGGCTTCACGTACCGGGAGGCCCAGGTCGGGCGGCCGATCAGCGTGTGGTAGGGCTCGGGGAAGATCGGGGCGCTGGGACGCTCGGTGAGGTCGAGCACTTTGCGGGCCTCGCCGTCGCCCTGGTGGCACTTGCCGCAATACTTGTCGAGCGTGGCCTGGACGTAGCGCGGGTAGCTGACCGTGTCTTCACCCCATGGCGGCGGCGTGATCGTCCGCGGCTCCTTGGCCAACGCGAGCGAATGCTGCCCGATCTCCGGCGTGCGGCTGTGCGACTCGTGGCAGCCGAGGCAGCCGCGACGTTCGCCGGGCATCACGCCCGCGAAGCTCCGCATGGTTTGCAGGGCGCGGAACTGCTCGTCGAGCAGTTGGAAATGGACGGCCTTCAGCGGTGGGACGTAGAACGCGACCGAGCCGTCGGCCTCGATCGGCACCGTGCCGTAGATACGCTTCACCCCTTCCGACTGCACGGTCGAGACCACCGGACCGGTCGAGAGGTAGGGCCGCTTGTGCCAGTAGGTATAGGTCTTCGGGTCGATGTGCAGGACCCGGAGGTACTTGGCCTTCCCCTTCAACTCGGCCGGGGCGCCGTAGTAGACGTTTCCGCTGAAGATCACGCCCGGCTTCGGGTTCGCCCGGTCCTTGCGCTCCGGCCAGGCCACGCGGTCGGCCGTCACCGGCGGGCGAGGGCGCGGCCTCAAGGGCTGCCCGTAGAACACGTTGTGGACGCCCTCGTACACCAGTTCCCGGTTGCCGTCGACGTCCATCAAGTAAAGCAGGAACTTGTCCCCCCGCTGGGCCGAGACCAAAAAGTCCTGCTCGCTCAAGGGATAGGGGGAGTAGTACGCCGGATACAGGCCGCTTGGGTGATAGCGCGGCGACTCGACCGGATCGACCGGCCCATTGCCGCACTCCGGCCAGTAAACGTCGGCGGTGATCTTCGTCAGCCCATGGGGGAAATTGAGCCCTTTGTCCGGGTCGAGGAGCCCTACCGAGCCGGCGAACCAGTTGTGGTGGGCGCTGCCGGTGAACATCACGCGCCGGCTGTTGGGGATCGAGCGGGCGTCCTTGAGCAGGTCGGGCCACACGCTCTGGTTGCCCCAGTACATGGCCACCTGCGTGCCGTCCGGGTTCATGGTCCAGAGCTTCTCGGCCCGCCACAGCGGCTTGTCGGTGTATTCCCACCGCGTGTAGATCACGCGCCCGTCGTTCATCACCGACGGGAGATAGTCGGGCTCGTTGTTGTAGGAGACCAGGTAGATGTTCTTCCCGTCGCGGTCGCACCGGGCCAGCACGAAGGCGTTGGTCGGCGGCATGCACCGCACGTAGGTATGGGCCCGCGTGGTGGAGAAAAGGATATGATCGTCGGGCAGGTAGATGGGGTCGAAGTCGTCGAAGATCCCGTCGGTCAACTGCACGAGGCCCGAACCGTCGACGTCGACCTCGTAGAGATGGAACGACTTCTCGTTGTGCGGCTTGAAGCAGAAGACGACCTTCTTGGCGTCCCAGGAGAGGTCGGGCCGCCAGAAGGAGCCGTGCAAGGGGGCCTGGGGCGCGAGCTGCGTGAGTTTGCCGTCGGGCGAGAGTCCCTCCAGCACCAGGAGCCGCCCGCCCGGCACGG
>CAYSGY010000606.1:0-2796 GCA_964430315.1 uncultured Planctomycetaceae bacterium | reverse complement strand
GTCGGGCCGGTGAATTTCTACCGGGCGACCGCGAGCCGCACGCCCGAGGGACTCGCCGGGGCCGTGGCGTTGACCTTCCTGGGCACGCGGGTTGAGGGGTGGCCGGCAGAGCGGCTGGCGGGCATGGCGGCCTTCTTCTCGCAGGTCGGTTACAAGCCCACCGCGGAATGGAAGGAAGAGATCGTCTTCTGGGACCCCTACGGCCTCAGCAAGATTCCCGGCAGCGTAGCCCCCGGCAAGGCGGCCCTGACGCCCGAGAAGGCTCCCCCCCAAGCGCCGCAACCGGCGGCCGAGCCGGCGGTCGTGTTGAAGACCCCGGCGCCGTTCCGGGCCGTGGCCCCCGACGGCGCGTCGGTCATGATCCCGACGGACCGCGATCCGCGCGAGATGTTCGCCAACTGGCTGATCCGGCCGGGGAATCCCTGGTTTGCCAAGTGCGCGGTGAACCGCATCTGGGCGTGGCTCCTGGGCCGCGGCATCATCCACGAGCCGGACGACATCCGGGACGACAACCCGCCGGTCTATCCCGAGCTGCTGGAATACCTGGAAAAGGAGTTCATCGACAGCGGCTACGACTTGAAGACCGTGTATCGGTTGATCCTCAACTCCCGGACGTATCAGTCGTCCTCGCTGCTTCGGACGAAGAACCCGAAGGCGGAGGCCTACTTCGGCTGCTATCTTGTGAGGCGTCTGGACGCCGAGGTGCTCATCGACGCCATCAACCGAGTCACCGGCACGACCGACCTGTACACCAGCGCGATCCCGGAACCGTTCACCTACATTCCGGCCGATATGCCGGCGGTCGCGATCGCGGACGGGAGCATTACGAGCCCCTTTCTGGCCTTGTTCGGCCGGTCGGCGAGGGCGACCGGCATGCTGACCGAGCGTCCGAGCAGGCCGCTGCCGGGCCAGTGGCTGCACATGCTGAACTCCAGCCACATCCAGAACAAGCTTGAGAGCGGCACGTGGATGAAGACGTTGACCGAGTCCGGCGACCGGTCGCTGGAGGAAATCATCGACGAGTTGTACCTGACGATCCTCTCGCGCTACCCGACGCAGGACGAATTGACTTCCATTATGGAGTATCTATTCTTCACCGTCGGCGACAAGCCCGCGGCGGCAGCCGGCAAGTCGCCGCCCCCCGCCGGGAAGGCCCCGGGGAAAGGCCGCCCCGCCGCGAACCGCCTGCCCCGGCTAAGCGGTCAGCAGAAGCGCAATAACTCGATCGACATCGCCTGGGCCCTGATGAACAGTATCGAGTTCCTTTATCGGCACTAGCAGAGCATTTCGGAGGCGGCACGGGAGTAGGTTATGCTTCAGCATGACGATTCCTTGAGCGGGTTATGCTGAAGCATAACCTACAGGGGGAGAACCGATCATGAACCAACCGGATCGCGAAACGGCAAGGATTTCTCGACGCGAGGTGATCCGCCGGGGCGTCGCGGGCGCGGCAACCTTGGCGGTCGCCGGCCATCTCGGTTCCGCGTCGCTCACTGCGGCGGAAGACGCGAAGGACGCGAAGGCCGTCAAGGCCAAATCGGTCATCCAGATCTTCCTTTGGGGAGGCATGTCGCACAACGACACCTGGGATCCCAAACCGGAGTCGGGCCGCGAGTACATGGGCGACTTCTCCGAGACCGTGGAATCCAACGTGAAGGGGATCCGGCTCAACGCCCTCTTCCCTCTTCTGGCCAAACAGGCGGACAAGTTCTCGCTCATCCGCAGCATGACCCACGGGAACAACGGCCACGAAACGGCGGCCTACCTCATGCAGACGGGTCATCCGCCGGGGGAGCGGATCTCGTATCCGAGCGTCGGGGCCGTCTTCGCGATGGCGAAGGGCCGGACCTACGAGGGCTTGATTCCGCCCTACGTCGTGCTGACCGCGCCGCAAGGCCGCTTCTCCGAGGAGGGTTTTCTTGGGCCGAAGTACAAGCCCTTCGCCACCGGCGGCGACCCCAGCCGTCCGCGCTTCGAGGTCGAAGGCATCGTGGCCCGCGGCATCACCGACGACCGCCAAAAGGGCCGGCGCCGCCTGTTGCGCAACTTGGACACCCTGGGCAACGCGCTGAGCTACAACGAGGAGATTTCCGCCACCCAGGCCGCCAAGGATGCCGCCTACGAGTTGATCTTGGGTAAAGGCAAAGACGTGTTCGATCTTTCCATGGAGAAGCCGGAGTTGCGGGACCGGTACGGAAAGAACACGTTCGGGCAGGACTGCCTCGTGGCCCGGCGCCTTGCCGAGGCGGGCGTCCCTTACATCGTCATCAACTATCCGGCAGGCTGGGATACGCACAAGGATCACTTCGCCACCATGCGGCGGCAGTGCCCACAGTTGGACCAGGGCCTGGCCACGCTGCTGGCGGACCTCCAGGACCACGGCTTGTTGGAGAGCACGCTCGTCTGGTGCTGCGGCGAGTTCGGCCGTGGTCCCAAGGTCGATTGGCAGCCGCCGTGGAACGGGGGCCGCAACCACTACGGCAAGGTGTTCTCCGTGCTGGTGGCGGGCGGGGGATTCAAAGGCGGACAGATCGTCGGCTCTTCCGATCCGAAGGGGGAAGAGGTCAAGGACCGGCCCGTCTATCCGGTCGACCTGCTGGGCAGCATCTACCACCTGGCCGGCATCTCCACGAAGGCGAAGCTGCCGCATCCGATGGGCGTCGATGCCTACGTGTTGCCCGACGCCGCGGAGAACGTGAAGTCGGCCGGCCTGTTGACCGAGATCATGTGAGGCGAGCGGGGATTAGGGATTAGGGATTAGGGATTAGGGATTAGGGATTGGGGATCGGAACGGGG
>CAYSGY010000605.1:0-2796 GCA_964430315.1 uncultured Planctomycetaceae bacterium | reverse complement strand
ACCCACCCCCCCCCTCCCCACCCCCCCCTCCCACCCCTCCACCCCGAACCCCCCACCCCCACCGCCCCACCCTCCACCCCCCCCCCCTGCCCCGCCTCAGCCATGATCGCCAACCCAACCCTCGGGGATGCCTATCCGGCAAAGTTTTTGTCAACCTTTTTCTTGACGTCGTTTTAGGCCCCAATCAGAATGGAATTCACTTAGGCTCTCCAACTAATGGGGAGGTCGGTTCTGGTTTTGCATGAGGGTTCGGCATCCACGAAGAGGACCGGTCTGCCAGGGACGACCGCTCGGTCCGACCAATCCAAGACACTTGGCCAACCAAGAAGCCTCGGCCTACTCGTCGCGTGAGTCCTGTTTGGAAACGCGTCACGTACTGGCGAGCGGCACACCGCGGCGGCCTTCTATTCTATCAAGCGAGGGGACGCAATCATGGCTCGTCGTATTCTGAACGCACTCCGGCAATGGACCGCTTCCGCCCGATCCCGCCGCGCCAATCGCCTCCAACCCGCCAATCGCCCGCGACGGCTCTTCTGCGAAGGGCTCGAAGACCGGCGGCTACTTGCCATCGACGTCACTTCGTTTGTTGCCGGCGTCTCCGTCACGTTTACCGGCGACCAAGGTGGTGACGCGGCCGACGCCTTGGTGCTCGGTACGAGCGGCGGACTAGTTACGCACAATCTCCCCACCGGCGGAGCCTACGCCGATAACACCGACTTCGATCCCAATCCCGGCGCCACGGCCACGATCAGCGCGGCCGGCGCAGAAGCGATCTTCGTGAATCTCGGGAATCTCGATGACGGGCTTACCGTCGGAGCTGGGCTCAGCACGCATCCCATCACATTCAACGGAGGCGCAGGCTCGAACACCCTGGTAGGCCCCAATGCCGCGAACACTTGGCAGATCACCGGTGCGGACAGCGGGAACATGAACGGGGCCACGGTCCTCAGTTTCTTCAGTGTCCAGAACCTCGTCGGCGGGACGGATGCCGATTCGTTCGTGCTTGACGGCGGGACGCTTTCGGGCTCCATCGACGGGGGCGGCGGGGCGGGCGCCAACACTCTCCAAGGCGACAACTACAGGACGATCTGGACGGTGAACGCAGCCGATGCCGGCACGTTGACCGATAGCGACGCCAACCCGGTGGTCGGCGGATTCAGCCGCATCCAGAACTTGGTGGGCGGCCAGGGTATGGACTCCTTCGAGCTTTCCGGCGGCACGCTCTCGGGCTCGATCGACGGCGGGTGGGACCTCGACTCGATCCACGGCGACAACGTGCCCAACGTCTGGACGATCAACGGATCCGGCGCCGGCACCGTGACCGGCGTGGCCGGCGGCTTCACCTCCATCGAACACCTGCTGGGCGGCACCGACACCGATTGGTTCACGATTTCCGGCGGAACGCTCTCCGGCTCGATTGACGGCAACACCGGGGCCGGCGTCAACACCCTCCAGGGCGACGACAGGGAAAACACCTGGACCATCACCGGGGCCGACGCCGGCACCCTGACCGGCCTGACCAGCGGGTTCTCGCACATCCAGAACCTGGTGGGCGGGTCGCTCGGCGATTCGTTCACCTTCGCAAGCGCCGGGAGCGTCACCGGAACCGTCGACGGCGGCGACGGCGAGGATACCCTCACCGGCGACAACGCCGGCCGCACCTTCGCAGTCACCGGCGCGAATTCCGGGACCTTGACCGGCAAGACGAGCGGCTGGAGCAATATCGAGAACCTCACCGGCGGCTCGGGCGACGACACGTTCAACGTCGCCGCCGGGGCCAGCCTTTCCGGCCAGATCCACGGCGGCGCCCAGACCGCGGCCGACACGCTGAATATCGACGCGGACGGCGCCGACGTGGCCGTGTCGCCCGGCAAGATCACCACGGGCGGCGTCGATCTGAATTATCAGGGGATCGAGTCCGTCCACGTGACCGATCCCGGCGCGACCACTCTCACCGGCGATCTCTCGATCAGCCTCACGATCGACGGCGACGTGACCGTCAACGCCGACGGGGCGTTCAACATGGCCGCCGGCTCGTCGCTCACCGCCACGGGCAGCGTCACGATCAACGTCGGCCAGGACGGCAACGGCAGTTCCAGCACGCTGGCCGGAACCATCACCGCCGACGGCGCCGTGACGATCAACGGCGGCACGGGAAGCGACTCGCTGACGATCGACTTCTCCACGGCCACCCTGCCCGCCGGCGGCCTCACGTTCAACGGCGGCGACGGCGACGGCAACGACAGCCTCCAGACAATCGGCGGGACCTTTGACACCGTTCAGTTCAACTACACCAACGCCAACGACGGCTCCATCGACTTCACCTCCGGCGTGGATACCCGGACTATCTCCTACACCGGCCTGGAGCCGATCCTCGTCAATGCCGGCTCCGTCACGGACATGATCTTCAACCTGCCCGGCACCGGCACCGATCA
This sequence comes from uncultured Planctomycetaceae bacterium, assembly GCA_964430315.1. Classification (GTDB taxonomy): domain Bacteria; phylum Planctomycetota; class Planctomycetia; order Pirellulales; family Thermoguttaceae; genus CALFBP01. Next base: position 361 of record CAYSGY010000605.1, on the reverse strand, counting down.
GGCCGTCCTGTCCGACGACCTCACGACCGGTGACAACATTTCGCAGATCACCAGCCTGGGCGGGGCCTTCGAGACCACCGCCTTCACCAGCCCGGCCAACTCGTTGACCATCAACATGGGCGCCGGCAGCGACACGCTCGTCGTCGCCCCCCTCGATTCCGGCTTCGCCGCGACCCTGAATGTCAATGGAGACGCGGGCGACGACACGGTCAACATCGCCACGGTCATCACCGGCAATGTCACCGGAGGCGCCGGCAACGACACGTTTGCGTTCCAGCCGGGAGGAAGCGTATCCGGTACCGTCGATGGGGGCACCGAGACCGACACGCTGAACTATTCGGCGAACGGGGGCGGGGCGATC
>CAYSGY010000604.1:0-2808 GCA_964430315.1 uncultured Planctomycetaceae bacterium | reverse complement strand
GACGACTTCGTAGGTCCCCTCTTTGCCGACCACGATCCGTCGCGGACCCGACGTCTCCACGCTCACCGCCGGGCTTTCCGTGGAGAAGAGCGCGGCCCCCGGAGAGCCGCCGGCCGCCAGTTCGCGTTTCGGATCGCTGTGCTTGTTCTCGGGGACCACCCCGGCCGAACCCGCGGATTCGGACACCCGGGCCGCCGAATTCGTGGCTCCCGGCACGCTCATGGCCTCGGCGGCCGGTGCGCCCGTGTTCGCGGCGGATTCCGGACGGGACTCGAGGGCTCCCTCACGACGGAGCGAGACCTCCGGCCGGCCGAGGTTCGGACCGGCAGCCGGAGTTGGGTTGATCGAGGGAATGGGCTCCAGGTCTGCGGGCTGGCGGCGCACCCCTGGATCCGAGGGCGTCACCGCGACGCGAGTCTCCGGGATCGCTTGGCGCACGACGGACGGATCGGCCGCCGGCCGTTCGACCAACACGCGCGTGGAACGCGACGGCTGGCCGGGCACGTCGCCGCCCGCGGGCAGCGCCGCCGCCCCGACAGCCCGGTCCGGCTGATCCGGCACGGCAGACGAGTTCTTAGCATCGGCAGCACCCCCGGCGCTACCTCCGCCCGACTTGCCGAACAGCGACTGGCGGAAATTGGCCAAACGCTCGTGGATCGGCACCAGACCCGACACCGCCGGAGTCTCCTTGTCGTCCGCACGGCTCGCAACGGCGTCCTCCACTGGATTGGAGCGAACGAAGCGTTGCGTGGAATCCCGTGCTCCCGACGCAGCAAAGTCCGGCGCCGCCAATGGAGAGAGGGCTGGCGATGGCTCGCGGCCATCGCGCACGGTGGTCCCCAGGACGCTCCCCGCCCTCGGCGCATCGAATCGATCGCCCGACCCGATAGGACTCAATTCCTTCTCCATCTTCTCGCGCGAGGGGGATGTCTTGGCAGACTTGGGTCGTTCCCGCTTGTCATCCCGGAGGCCGAAGACCTTCTGGACGAAGCCGTCAAACCGGTCGAGGATCGGCGTCGCCGATTCCTTAGGCCGATCCGAGCGATCCTCGGCCCGAGCCGATTCACCTGCCCAAAAGAGGGGTGCAACCAACACAAACCCAATCACAAGTCTGCACCGCATGGCGCTGTCCTACCGCAAGAGAAATCGAGAACGCGATCTCATCCTGCGGTATCGGTCGAAACGATTTTGTGGGTTTAACCGAGTTTTCTCAAACGCACACCCGCTGCTTCGGGGAAGAATGCGGAACACGGGACGAATACATAATCCACGCGATTCCGCAAGGACGGATCGGGCTGGATGCCAGGAAGGCTGGCTGGTCTGGGAAATATAGGGCGACTGACTGGGTTCTCGGTCCCTGCCCCCGGCCTTCACCAACGGGTGTCACGCGAGTCTCTCCTCGCAACCTCTTGCGGGCGTTACATTGGAGTCCCGCGACGATGCGATTCACGACGGACCTGACCCCGAACCATCGATAGGAGGAATTTCATGGAACCCGATCATGTCATTCTCGGCGTCCACGTCACCGACCGGATCCGACATGCGGGAGAAGTGCAACGATTGCTGACGGAGTACGGCTGCAACATCAAGACCCGCATCGGCCTGCATCAGGTCGAAGGCAACGTCTGTTCTCCCCGCGGGCTGATCCTTCTGGAATTGGTGGGCGATAAGGGCCCGTGTGAGGAATTGGCCGGAAAGCTCGCCGCGTTGGAGGGGGTGGAACTCCAGCAGATGGTCTTCCGGCACGGGGCCTGACCGACCGCGCGTCCCGCCCTTTGAGTATGGAGCACAGCCGCTCTCGGCTGTGGGACTACAATCTCTACTTCCGCGAGGCAGCGGAGCCGCATGAAGGAGGTTCCGATGTACCGGAATGCCGCTTGGGTTGTCATCTTCCTGTTGTCATGCTGGACGCCGTCGAGTGTTGCCCAGAAGCCGCGGCCGTGGATTGAGGTCCGCGCCGTGTACGGTGGGTTCCCGGCGGATCTCCTCAAGGAGGGCAAGCGGCTTGCCGACTTCGGAATCAACGCGGTCTTTGTGGGTTCCGATGGCATCACGGAGGAGTTAGTCTTGAAGGCCCGGCAGCAGAACGTCAAGCTGTTGGCGGAGTTCAACACGCTCCATTGGGCAAGCTACCTGAAGGAGCACCCGGAGGCGGCTCCGGTGGGGGCGGACGGAAAGGTCTGTCCGCCGCCTCACGGCTGGCAGGGCATCTGCCCCACGCACCCCGGATACCGCCGCTCGCGCATGGAACGGTTTGAGAGAGTCCTACGGGAGCACGCAATCGACGGTATCTGGCTCGACTACCATCACAGCCACGCCAGTTGGGAGCGGGACGATCCGGTCATGCCGGACACCTGCTTCTGCGACCGCTGCGTCGGACAGTTCTCCCGAGAGACGGGTATCGCACTGCCTGATCGTCCCCGCGCCGACGTGGCGGCCTTGCTGCTCGGCCCTCATCGGGCGCGATGGGTCCAGTGGCGGTGCGACGTACTGACCGACTGGGTCTGCCAGTTCCGCGAGATCCGCGATCGGACGCGGCCCAAGGCGCTCTTGGGCACGTTCCACTGCCCTTGGAGCGAAACGGATCACCAGGGCGCGCTTGGCGACAAGCTGGCCATCGACCTGAAGGCCCAGGCGAGGCATCTCGACGTCCTGAGCCCCATGCCCTATCACGCCCGCTTCGGGCATTCCGGCGACCCGCCTTGGATCGGCCGGCAAGTCGCGTGGCTCGGCCAGCACCTGGGCCTGAAGGGCTCGTCCTGCCCCACATTTTTCGCGGTTAGCGGGGCCAGGGTTCGGCGTATGGGG
>CAYSGY010000603.1:513-2818 GCA_964430315.1 uncultured Planctomycetaceae bacterium | reverse complement strand
TGCAGCTTCCAGCGGCCCATGCGGACCGCCTCCAGATGCTTGCCCCAGTAGAAGTAGTAGGCCTCGTGCGGGCTCTGGGCCCCGGGCTGACCGGACACGAGCGGCCAGATGTTCTTGCCGTCGATCGGGTGTTCGGGGAGTTTCGCCGCCGCGAGGTGAGCGATCGTGGGCAGGATGTCGATGGTCATGGCAGGCGTCTTGCAGACCGTGCCGGCCGGGACCTTGCCAGGCCACCACATGATGGTCGGCTCGCGGCAGCCGCCGTCGAACATCGTCCCCTTACCCTCGCGCAGGGGGCCCGCCGAGCCGGCATGGTCGCCGTAGGAGAGCCAGGGGCCGTTGTCGGCCGTGAAGATCACCAGGGTGTCCTTGTCGAGCTTGTGCTTGCGCAGGGCGCCGACGATCTGGCCGACCGACCAGTCGATTTCCATGACCACGTCGCCGAAGAGTCCGCGCGGGCTCTTGCCGCGGAACTTGTCGGACACGTAGAGCGGCACGTGGACCATCGAGTGCGGCAGGTAGATCAGGAAGGGCCGGTCCTTGTTCTTCTCGATGAACCGGACGGCCCGCTCGGTGTAGCGCGTGGTCAGTTGGTTCTGATCCTCGTCGGTCACGTTGGGGTCGATGACCCGGGTGCCTTCGATCAGCGGCAGATCGGGGAAATTCTTGCCGGCCGTGGGGTGGAACGGCCACATGTCGTTGGAGTACGGCAGGCCGAGGTACTCGTCGAAGCCGTGGCTGGTCGGGAGGAATTTCGGATGATGGCCCAAATGCCACTTGCCAAAGCACGCCGTGGCGTAGCCCTTCTGCTTGACGACCTCGGCCAGCGTCATTTCGTTGGCGCTGAGGCCGAAGTCGGCGGTGTGCGTCAGCGCCCCCTGGATGCCGACCCGGACGTTGTAGCAGCCGGTCACCATTCCGGCCCGGGACGCCGAGCAGACGGCCTGCGGCACGTAGAAATCGGTGAACCGGCGGCCTTCCTTGGCGAGCCGGTCGAGGTTGGGCGTCGTGTAGCCCGTGGCGCCGAACGGGCCGATGTCGGCGTAGCCCATGTCGTCGATGAAGATGATGACGAAGTTGGGAAGCCGCTCCGCCCCCGACGCATGGCCGACCGTTCCGCCGATCCGCAGGGCAACGACGATCGCACAAAGCAATGCTCGGCAGGCCATGGCTTCCTCCTCGAGGGTGCGTGAAGTTCTGGGGATCGTCCGTGCGGGCCGTCGTCGGTCCCGCAACGCCCCCGATGGTACCCCATCGGCCCCGCGCCCGGCAAGAAGCCGGCTTCTGAGGCGAGACGGGTAGGGCGGACCGAGCGGAGCGAGGCCCGCCGGACTCGAACCGAACGTCGCGGCGCTCTGTCGCTTCGCTCCGTCCGCCCTACGGCACTGTTGAGCCGTCGATGGCCCTGCCAAGACGTGCAATTCTCGCAGGCTCGGCAGGAGCCTCGCCCTCCCGGAATTGCAGAACCTCATTTAGAGGGGGGTCCGGCTGGAAGTTCGCCTTCTCGCCTGCTTCGCCAGGGCGTATACTTGAAGCGCGCAAGACCCGATCGGGGTGGGAGTTAACGAAGCGTCCTTTGTATCGACGTGAACCCGGACGGGCGGCCGCTGTCTTGAATCGGGGATGACTACTCGCCCATGTTGATTGTACGCCTGCCTGACGAACGCACTCTTCAGTTTGAGGACTCCCGCGCACTCCAGCCCCTCGACGTCGCCGCACGGATCGGCCCACGGTTGGCCAAGGCGACCATCGCCGCGGAAGTCGACGGCAAGATCGTGGGGGCCGATTCGCGTCTTCCCCCGGAGGGGGAGGTGCGGTTGAGGCTGCTTACCATGAAGGACCCCGAGGCCCTGGACATCTTGCGGCACTCCTGTGCCCACGTGATGGCCCGGGCGGTGATGCGGCTGTTCCCGGGCGTCGAGTTGGGGTTCGGACCCACCGTCGAAAACGGCTTCTACTACGACTTCCGCCTGGAGCGTCCGATCTCCGAGGAGGATTTTTCGAAGATCGAGGCCGAGATGGCCAAGATCGTCGCCGAGGATGAGCCGTTCGAGCGGATCGAGGAGTCGCACGAAAAGGCGGTCCAGATCTGCAAGGATCTGGGACAGACGCTCAAGGTCGAGCACCTCGCCGACGGACTCTCCGCCGAGGAGAAGGTGTCGTTCTACCGGCAAGGGGAATTCTTGGACCTGTGCCGCGGGCCGCACGTGCCCAGGGCCGGGGCCATCGGGGCCTTCAAGCTCCTTTCCGTGGCCGGCGCCTATTGGAAGGGCGATGCCTCCCGGGAGCAGCTCCAGCGCCTCTA
>CAYSGY010000603.1:0-503 GCA_964430315.1 uncultured Planctomycetaceae bacterium | reverse complement strand
TACGGCACCGCCTTCTTCGCCAGGAAAGACCTCGACGAATACCTCACCCGGCTCGAAGAGGCCAAACGCCGCGACCACCGCGTGGTGGGCAAGCGTCTGGAACTGTTCGCCGTGGACCCGACCGTCGGCTCCGGACTGGTCCTCTGGCTGCCCAAGGGGGCGACGGTCCGCCGGGAATTGGAGAGCTTCATCTACGGGGAGTTGATGAAGAACGGCTACCAGCCGGTCTACACGCCGAACATCGGACGGGTGGAACTGTACCAGATCTCGGGACATTATCCCTACTACGCCGACAGCCAGTTCCCGCCGATCCAGTTGGCCGACGGCGACCGGTATCTGCTCAAGCCGATGAACTGCCCGCACCATATCCGCATCTACCAGTCGAAGCCGCGGAGCTACCGCGATCTGCCGCTGCGATTGGCGGAATTCGGCACGGTCTACCGGTTCGAGCAGTCGGGCGAGTTGAGCGGGATGACCCGGGTGCGGGGCTTCACCCAGGACGA
>CAYSGY010000602.1:0-2825 GCA_964430315.1 uncultured Planctomycetaceae bacterium | reverse complement strand
CTGGGCATCTGGCGGTAATCGCGGCGCACGACCCCTTCGGCAATGCCCTCGCTCAGCAGGTCGCGGGCGATCCCGTTCTGCCGCACCCCCTCGGCCATCTTCTCGATCAGATCGAACTGCTGCAGGGTGAGCACCGGTTTGCCCTGGGCAGCGGCCCACTCGGCGAACGCCTTGGTGTTGGAGCCGTAGATTTCCCCGGTCTTCGGATTGACCGGCCCGCCCACGGCGAACTCCCTCTCGAATGTCTCGCGCCCTTCCAGCACCAGCGTGTGCAGCGCCCGGCCCACGAGATAGGCAGGACGGTCTTCGTCCTCGACCAGTCCGAGCTTCTTCTTGCGGTACAAGAGCGGGCAGCGGCGGAAGTCGCCCAGGGCATGGCTGGTCAGATGGGTCTTGGCATTGGAGTGGTACACGTCGGCCGATTCACGGAGGATCGTGTCCGCAACATGCATGAGGCGGTCCTTTCATGTCGGTCGCTCGTTCGAGCGGATGCATCGTCGGTGTCCAAAGAGTTATTTGCCGTGCGCACCCTCGATCCGCCGCCTCCGCGAAAAGTCGCATGGGATCGAAGTGATCCCATCGCGCAGCCACATGGGGTCAGTTCCATCCCATAGCGCCGCTACATGGGCTGGCCGCCATCCCATCTCGATCCCACATGGGTTGGAAAAAACCACTGGCCGGCCTAGATACCTGCGCCTCGCCAGCGTGAAGAATCGCGGCATCGTTCGGTGCAATTCGATGCAGACCATGACAGCAACGAGGAACCACGCATGCCGAAGACACCCCAAACCATCGAGCGCTGGAAGCTTGAACTGATTCGCGCCCGGGCATTGCGCCGTGGACTGCGCGACGGCGAGTTGGACGACGCGCAACAGGAGATCGCCATCGAGGTGATGGCCTTCAGCTTTCGGCCGGAGCGGTCCAACGGGGCCACCGAGGTGACCGCCGTGACGGCCGTGATCGACCGTCGGCTGGCGATGATTCGTCGCCGCCAGCGACGCTACCGACAACGCTTCGAAGTCCGCGACCATGCCCTCATGCCCAGCGGCGCAGGAAAGGAACCCGCCGAACCCGCAACCGGTGCGCGGTTCGACTTGCTCACCGACATCCGGGCCATCCTGGCTGGCCTACTGCCGGAGGATCGCGAGCTTTGTCTGCGGCTGGCCGACGGAATGTCGATTGATGCGATTGCCGGGCAGCTCGGCTGTGGCTGGCACACGGTGCGACGCCGCATCGATCGGTTACGTGCCGAGTTCGAGCGGCAGGGGTTCGATGGGCGAGACAGATAAGGAGGGCCGCCTGTGAGTACCCGTGGAGATGTGGTGTCGCTGACGCAAGACGCGGTCGAGTCGCGGCCCGTCGAAGGGTTGCTGCTGAAAGCCCCGGCGGCAGCGGCCGTGTGTTCGGTATCGCTGCGCACGTGGCGGGCGTGGGACGCCGCCGGCCGAATTCCCCTACCCGTGCGCGTCGGCCGCTCGACGTTCTGGCGTGCCGACGAGCTGCGCGCTTGGGTTGCGGCCGGTTGCCCCGACCGCGAGACGTGGCACGCCACCGAGAAATGACTCGCGGGCAACGAGCCAATGGGGGACGGAATTCCAAGAACAGGGCGCCGACCTTGGCTTGCGTTTTCCACCCGTCGAGGGACACTCGCCCTGCTTTGGTTCGCGGTTCCAATCACCCCAACATGACGGAGGAAGACCAGTGGCGAGTCTCTATCGCAAGACGGTAATCCGCCTCGACGAAACGACGGGGCGGAAGGTGAAGACGAAGTCGAAAAAATGGTGGGGACAGTACAAAGACTCGCTGGGGCGTCTGCGGCGCGTGCCCTTGTCGGTGGACAAGCAGTGTGCCCAGGCGATGCTCACCCGCATCACCCGCCAGGTCGAACGCGAGAAGGCCGGACTGGTCGACCCGACCGAAGAGCAACGCAAGCGGCCATTGGCCGAACACCTCCACGAGTTCGAGAGCTACCTGCGCAACCGAGGCGTTGCCCTCAGGGGCCTCCGCGAGACGATGCGCATGCTGCGACGGATCGCCACCGAGAGCCAGTGGCGCCGGATCGCCGACATCTCGGCCAGCGCCGCGCTGGAGTTCCTCGGCGGGCTGCGCCGCAACGGGCTGAGCGCCCAGACCTACAACCACTACCTCAAGGCTGCCAAGCAGTTCACCCGCTGGCTGGTCCGCGACCACCGCACGCCGGTGGACCCGCTCGCACATCTGTCGCGGCTGAACATCCTGCTGGATCGACGCCATGACCGGCGTGCCTTGTCGCCCGACGAATTCGCCCGGCTGATCGCGGCCGCCCGCGGCGGCATGCGGATCGAGGGCCTGCACGGGCCGGATCGGGCGATGTTGTACGTCGTGGCGGCGTGGACCGGCTTTCGGAAGGCGGAGATCGGCAGCCTGACGTTGCGCTCGTTGCGATTGGACGACGACCCGCCCACGGCGACCATCGCCGCCTGCTACAGCAAGCACCGCCGCCAGGACACGCAAATCCTCCATCCCGAACTGGTCCGGCAACTGAAGGCGTGGCTGGCCACCAAACGCAACATCAACCCGGACAAGCCGCTGTTCTCCATCTCCCGCCGCTTCCCCGGCGGCATCGAGCGGAAGACTTACAAGATGATCGAACTGGACTTGCGCGCCGCCCGCGACCGGTGGCTCGACGAGGTGAAAGACGACGCGGCCGAGACGGAGCGGCGACTGAAGACGGACTTCCTCTGCTACTGCAACCACGACGGCCTGTTCGCCGACTTCCACAGCCTGCGGCACCTGTTCATCACGAACCTGGAGCGCGCCGGGCTCTCGCCCAAGATGGCCCAGAC
>CAYSGY010000601.1:0-2833 GCA_964430315.1 uncultured Planctomycetaceae bacterium | reverse complement strand
GCCATCTCGCTCTGCACCTTCAGCGACGCCGGGGACTCGATCGACGCCGCCGTGGAGGTGCTCTTCGGGGAGCTGAAGCCCCGCGGCAAGCTGCCCGTGCGGATTTCCGAGGCGTATCCCTTTGGATTTGGGCTTTGAGGGTTCAGGGTTCAGGGTTCAGGGTTCGGGGTTCAGGGTTCGGGGTTCGGGGTTCAGGGTTCAGGATCTTACGTCGGAACTTCTGCGCAAGCGTACAACCATCTCCTACCGCCGCTCCTTCCGGCGCATCGCCGCGTAGCGGGCGGGCTTGCCCGCCGCGGGGCATCAACGTCAGTTCTCCCCCGACCCCCGCCCCCTTCTTCTCACCACGCCTTGGTCACGCCGGGGATGGCGCAGGGGTAGAGGCCGTCTTTGCCGGGCACCACCGGCGGGGTCGCATTGAAGTCGTAACGCTCGGGGGCCAAGGCGAGTTGGGAGTTAAACGCCTCGTCCCACGACACGACTTTGCCCGAGTACGTGGCCATGCGGCCCAGGATGGCCGTCATCGTGGCAAGCGCGCCGCTCTCGCCCTCGTTGTGGTCCTTGCCGTTGCGGATCGCCTCGAAGAGCCGGTCGTGCTCGACCTGGTAGGGGTTGATCTTCGGGCCGCGATAGCGCCACGCGTCGGCGCCGACCTCGATCCGGCCGTTGCCCACGTCGGCCTTCCCCTTGGTTCCGACCACGTGCTCGGACACGCTGTTCCAGCAGCCGGCGATGTGGCGGCACTGGCTGAAGACCCGGCTCCCGTCGGCGTAAGTGAACTCGACGCAGTGGTGGTCGAAGACATCGCCGAACAACGGCCCAATGCGGACCTGCCGGCCGCCCTGCCCTTGGGCCTCAACCGGATGGCCCTTCTGGATCCAGTTGCACACGTCCAGGTTGTGGACATGTTGCTCGGCGATATGGTCGCCGCTGATCCAGGTATAGTGATACGGGTTGCGCAACTGGTAGGTCATCTCGGTCATGTCCGCCTCGCGGGGCGGACGGATCCGGTAGCCGGCCCCGTTCCAGTAGGCCCGCAAGTAGAGAATCTGGCCGAGGGCCCCGTCGTGAATCCGCTTGACGACTTCCTGATACAGGGCGTCGTGGTGGCGCTGGAGCCCGACGCCGACCTTCAGACCCTTCTGCTTGGCCGCGGCGGCGGCGGCCAGCACGCAACGGATTCCCGGGGCGTCGACCGCCACGGGTTTTTCCATGAAGACGTGTTTGCCTTGCTTCACGGCATACTCGAAGTGGATCGGCCGGAAATGGGGCGCGGTGGTGAGGATCGCCACATCGATCCCGGAGTCGATCGCCTTCTTGTAGGCGTCGAACCCGAGGAAGCGCCGCTCCGGGGGCACTTCGATCTTCCCGGCCAGTCCCTTGTGCGCGGCGCGGTCGTATTGGCCATCCTGTCCCTTGCACAGGCCGGTCAGGCTGGCCTCGAGCTTGTCGGAGAACAGATCGGCCATGGCCCAGAGCTTCACGGACCCGGCGGTCGCGAGGGCCTGCGTCGCCGCGCCGGTGCCCCGCCCGCCGCAGCCGATCAGGGCCACCTTGATCGTGTCGCTGCCGGCGGCATGGGCGCCCCGGGCAATCGGAAGGGTCCCGGGCCATGCCGACGCGCCGAGGACGGCGCCGGTCCCCTGGAGAAAGGTCCGTCGCGTCGTCCGCGGAGAGACCTCCACCTTCGTCTTCGGTGAGCTACTCATCGTTCTATTCTTCCTTTCCCGGTTAACCTCTTTTGCCCTTTTCCCTTCGTTCTCTTCCCTTTTCCCCTTACACTTCTCCTTGCCTGTCAAACGCAGCGTCGAACGCCGTCCCCGATGGCGGCGCATCGAGCCGCCTCACCAACGCCAGGGCGTCGCGGGCACCGTGCTCGCGGTTCATGCCGGAGTCTTCCCACTCGACCGAGAGCGGCCCATGGTAGCCGATCTGGTTGAGCGTCCGCAGGATTTCTTCAAACTTGACGTCGCCGTGGCCGGGCGAGCGGAAATCCCAACTCCGCCGCCGGTCTCCAAATCGAAGATGGGAACCCAGCACGCCCGCGAAACCGTCGAAACGCAATGCCACGTCCTTGATGTGCACATGGTAAATCCGGTCCGAAAACTCCCGCAGGAACCGCACCGGATCGACCATCTGCCAGAGCAGATGGCTGGGATCGAAGTTGAACCCGAAGGCGGGGCGCCCGCCCAGGGCCTCCAGCGTGCGCCGGGCGGTAGGCCCGTCGAAGGCGATCTGCGCGGGATGCACCTCCAAAGCGAACTTCACACCGCACTCGTCGAAAACATCGAGGATCGGGTTCCATGCCGCGGAAAAACGGGCGAACCCCTCCTCGATCCACTCCTCCGGCACGGGCGGGAATCGGTAAAGCAGATGCCAGATCGGCGAGCCGGTGAAGCCCGTCACCACCCCAACTCCGAGTTTCCGCGCGGCCCGGGCCGTGTTCTTCATTGCCGCCACGGCCCACGTCCGCTTCTTCTCCGCATCGCCCGCACACGCCGGGGGGGCCAGGACGTCGGTCCGGCGGTCCTCGTTGGGATCGCACACCAGGTGCCCGGCGGCGTGATTGCTCAACGCGAAGCACTTCAGGCCGAATCGGGCCAGAAGATCGAGCCGCTGGTGGCAGTACGCGGTGTCGGTGGCCGCGCGGTCCACATCGATGTACCCGCTGCGACAGACCATCTCCAGGCCGTCGTAACCCCAGCCTGCGGCCTTGCGGGCCAGATCCTCCGGGGGGAGGTCGGTCCACTGGCCCGTAACGAGCGTGATCGGTCGGCTCATGATGGTTCTCCCCGGAAGTCACCGTGTCCCCAGATTTTCGACCGCGGAGCCG
>CAYSGY010000600.1:0-2841 GCA_964430315.1 uncultured Planctomycetaceae bacterium | reverse complement strand
CACCGGCAAGGCCTCGGCCCGATCCACCACGATCCCCGCGTAAAGCTCCTGCGTGATCTGGCAGCCTTGCTCCACGAGGAGGCGGCGGACCACTTGTCCCGCCGGCCCGGTCTGTACCGTGATCAGGGTGTGTCCGAGCAGACGGCTTGCAGTCCGGGCGGCCTCCTCGCTGCTGCGTACGATCTGGACGCCGTGCTGCTCGGGCTCCTCCTTGACCGCTCCTTTGCCGCGTCCCCCCGCGTGGATCTGGGCCTTCACCACGGCCGTTCCGCCGCCGAGGGCCGCATAGGCGTTGGCCGCGGCCTGCGGCGTGTCGACCACCATGCCGCGCGGCACCGCGACCCCGGCGTCGCGAAGAATCTGCTTGGCTTGGTATTCGTGGATCTTCATACTGCCATCATTTGCCCGATCGTGTGGCATGCCGTCACACGGCGCAGCCGTGGGTCGGCATGGCTGGGACTTGGACACTGTCCATGCTCACCCGACGCTCTGCGTCGTGAGAGCATGCCACCCAGCCGCTCGGCCACTCCTATCTCTTCCCCAGCAACTTCTTGATCTGGGGCCAAGTGCGGGTATTGGCGACGTCCTCCTTCGTCAGTCCTCCGCGGCGGGCCTGGAGCACGCCGAAACGCATGGCTTCGAGCCCATTTATGTTATGCGCGTCGGTCGAAATGACAATCGGGATTCGGAGGCTTTTCGCCGCAGCGCAGGCCACGTCGTCCAGATCAAGCCGCGACGGATGGGCGTTGAGTTCCATGAACTTGCCGTGGTCCCGGGCGGCCCGGAGCACCGCGTCGAGATCGACTTCGTAGGCCGCACGGCGGTTGATGAGCCGGCCGGTGGGATGGGCGATGGCGCAGACGTACGGGTTCTCAAGCGCCCCGACGATCCGGGCCGTGATCCGTTCCCGCGACTGGTTCTGGCCGAAGTGGACACTTGCGACAACCCAGTCGGCCCGCGCGAGTACGTCGTCGGGAAGATCGAGGCCGCCGGCTTCCAGGATGTCGACCTCGACCCCCTTGAGCACGGTGAACCCCTTGAGCCGGCGATTGAGAGCGTCGATCTCGGCCCATTGCTCCAGGAGCCGGTCGGCCGAAAGCCCGTTGGCGATCGTCGCCCGTTTCGAGTGATCGGTGATCGCCAGGTACTTGTACCCCCGTCTCTTCGCAGCCTCGGCCATTTCCTCGACCGTAGCCAGCCCGTCGGACCACGTGCTGTGGGCGTGCAGATCGCCGCGCAGGTCACTTAGTTCCAGGAGTTGCGGCAGGCGTCCGGCCTCGGCCCACTCGAACTCGCTGCGGGCCTCGCGCAGCTCAGGAGGGATCCACGGCAGATCGACCGCCGCGTAGACCTCTTCTTCGGAGCGCCCGGCGATCGACTCCTCGCCGCGGAAGACGCCGTACTCGTTGATCTTGAGTCCCCGGGCCTTCGCCCTGCCGCGGAGGACGACGTTATGGGCCTTCGAGCCGGTGAAGTACTGGAGCGCCGCCCCGAACGACGCTTCCGCGACCGCGCGGAGATCGACCTGGAGCTTGTTCTGGAGTCGGACCGACATCTTGGTCTCGCCGCGTGCCAGCACGCTGGCCACGGCAGGATACGCGGCGAAGCGGTCCATCACCGCCGCAGGATCGGCGGCCACCACGAGGATATCGAGGTCGCCCACCGTATCTTTCCCGCGCCGGTAACTCCCGGCGAACTCCATGCGATGGACGGCCCGGCAGACGCTCAGATGTTCCCGCAGCGAGGTCGCGATCGAATCGGCATCGGCCCAGTAGGTCCGCAAGTCGGCCTGGGCGGCGATGTCCAGGCCCTGGAGGATCGCGGCCTCGCTCTTCTCTCCAAACCCCTTGAGCCGGCTCACGCGGTGCGACTCGCACGCCTCGCGGAGTTGCTCCAGGGTGGCGATCCCGAGTTCGTGATAGAGGATCGCCGTCCGCTTCGGCCCGAGCCCCGGCACGCGGAGAACGGCCAGGATGGTCTCCGGAATCTCCTGGAGCAATTCATCGAGCATCGGCAGCGTGCCGGTCCGGACCAGCGTGGCGACCTTCTCGGCCAGGTCCTTGCCGATGCCCGGAATCTCGGTGAGCCCATGGTCCCGGGAGGCAACCAGGTCCTCGGCGGACTCTGGGAGATCGTGGATCGCCCGGGCCCCGTTGCGATAAGCCCTCACCCGGAACGGATTCGCCCCCTGGAATTCCAGGAGGTCGGCGACCTGCTCGAACACGGCGGCGATTTCAGCGTTGGTCATGCGTGGAGTTCCACCACGTCGCCGTCGTGGAGGACGTAGTCGCCCTTGACGACCGTGCCGTCGTGGACGGCCGTCCCCCACACCCGGGCGAACTTGAGGTTTTCCAGGATGTCTTTGTGGACCAACCCGGCCATTTCCGTCACCGTGCTGCCCCGGCGCAGCGTGAAGGGACGTTCCATGTCGGGCTCCTTCGAGGCCGGGAGCTTCGAGTAGACGCGAACCACGTCCATCGACCGGTAGATCGCCTCGCGCAGCGGCTCCAGGGCCGTGCCTTCCTGCGCGGAGATCACGTGCTCCGGGAATTCCAGGGGGCACAACTCGTGGAGCAGCTCAAGGCGGTCGGCCGCGTCGGGCAGGTCGATCTTGTTGGGCACCAGGAAGCTCTGCGTGTACGAGAGCCCGATGTCGTTCTCGTCGAGGTACGACCTGGTCCCCAGCCGGGTCTTCGTGCCCTGGAGGCGGTCGAGGACGTCCTGGCACTGCTCGATTCCCGAGTCGTCTCCCAAATCGACCATCAGAAGCACCAACTCCGAGCCCCGGATGAGCCCCTGACAGTACGACTCCATATAGTCTGTGGTGATGGGGGGCGTATC
>CAYSGY010000599.1:0-2843 GCA_964430315.1 uncultured Planctomycetaceae bacterium | reverse complement strand
CGAACAGAGGAGAGGCACCGGTACTTCCGTGCGATCTCGTGCGGCCCGGCGTTTCTCGGAAATTCCAGAGGGACCTTATCTCTTGGCATTCTCCCGATGGGCCAGACGGCCGTCAACCAGTTCGAGGCTTGACGGGAGAAGAAGAAAGGATACCTTGCAGGCACAAACGCGCTGCGGATTCGGCATGGCCGGAGGATCGTCAATGAGGCTGCTCTGGGGGGTGCTGGCAGGTTGCCTGGCGGGAGGAATCGGGCTTGCCGCGGCCTGCGGCGCTGAGAAGGCCAAGCCGTCGGTGGGAACTGCCGGCGACGCCGAGGCCTATCTCCGCTATGTCCATCCCACAGTCGAGGGCCCGTATCCCGACGGCGTCAACCTCCGCGTGCCCGCAGAGTTGGGGGACCGGAAGACCGCGGCCATCGGGCTGGTGGATGTGACGCAGGCGCCGTTTGGAGCCGATTTGACCGGCAAGCGCGACGCCACGAAGGCCCCACGCGCCTTGTCCCGGGACCGCATCGGCTCGGCCAGGGCGACAGCACCGACCCGCGCACGTAGTCCATGATCCTCGATCGGCCGGATTCGGACCGGACGATCAAGACGCCCCCGATGGAACGGCCGGTCGTGTACCGGCGCGGCTCGCCCGAGGGCCTACCTTGAAGACCGGAGGTCAAGCGATGAAGGTCTCGGTTTTTGTTGTGATCGCCTTTCTGGCAGGCGTCCGGGCGGCCGGCGCCGAACCGACCGTGCAGTCCGACCTGGCCGCGCCGCCGGCTGCGTCGGGGGCGCCGGGTGCGGTGGCCCGTGCGGTTGAGAGGGCCCACACGGCTCTGTGGACCAAATTCATCGGCAAAGACGGCCTCCTCCACGACTACGTCGGAGAGCTTCCCACGCCCGAGGACTGCATGCTGGGGCGGCCCAACGCGATCGGCTGGTGGAGCCCGATCGAGAACGGTCCCATGTTCACCGGCTCCTATCTCGTCGCGATTTGCGAGCGAGCCCGCCGCAGCGGGGCCGCGGCCGACCGCGACGCGGCACGGCGTCTTGCCAAAGGGCTGCTTGCCTGCGCGTCGGTCTCCGACGTGCCGGGCTTCATCGCGCGCGGCATGGGAACCGACGGGAAATGCCACTACCCGATGGGTTCGCAGGACCAGACGCATCCGTGGTTCTACGGACTCCATGCCTACGCCACCTGCGGCATTCCCGATGGCCGGGAGCGGAAGGCCGTCGTCGACAAGATGAAGGAGGTGGCCGAGGCCCTGGAGGCGGCCGACTGGAAGTGCCCCTGCGACGGGGCGTTCAAGGGACAGTCGCGCGGCGATTTCAAGATGTTCCGCCACCACGGGGCGGTCATGTACCTGTTCATCCTCAGGGCGATGGACGACGTGACCCAAGACCGCGTCTGGCTCGAGCGTTATCACAAGGCGATGCGCGAACGTGGCGGGAAGAGCGGGAAGACGCGGCTTGAGATCTGTGCGGAGGGGTATCCCTACGATCGAGAACAGATCAAGCACATCGATCGCGGATTGCTGTGGATCTACGTCAGTTCCCAGGGGGCCCTGGCACGATTGGCCCGCTGGGAGACGGACGACCACGCGCGGGAGCAGTACCGCGCCGGGCTTGCCGTCAATGCCCGCGGGGCCTTGGCCGTCATCGACACCTACAAGACGTTTGACAATCACGACACGAAGGTCTTCGGTCATGCCCGCTGGCGCGAGGCGTATCCGGCCTGGTTCCCTCAGAAGACGCAGGCCGACGCCGAGAAGATGGCGTCGACGGGCGATCGGAAGATCCTAGGGGATCGCAAGGCCTACGAGGCCGGCAGGATGCGAAACCCGTTGGCGGCCGCGGCCTTGATCGCGCTGGGCGGGTATCGGGACGGCTTCCCGTCGGTCCGGGAGGCGATCTGTCACTACGACTATGCCAAGCTCAACATGGTGGAGTTCTTCTTTGCAGAGTGCGCCTACTATGCCATGTCCGCCGATTTGTCGGAAAACTAGCCGAAGCTACTCAGTCCCGGGAGGGCGAGGCGCCCGCCGAGCCTGGAACAGAACGCACGCATTCGCGGGTAGTCCACGGCTCGGCAGGGGCCTCGCCCTCCCGGAATCACGCAAGGTTCTTCAGAACCCTACGCCAAGGTGAGCGACAAGGAGCGTGAGAACGGAGGAGGCTGGACCCCAAGAAAACGGGCACGGGGTGAGACGAGCGCCCCGAGCCGCGGCCGAATCGCGTTCGGCGGGCCTCGGTTCGCTCGGCTCACCCCGTGAAGGTCGTCCGCGCGGAAAGGAATTCCGCGGCGGAGGCCGTCCGCTACATGCTCTTGCCGACCAGGCGGATCAAGTCGACGGTGCGGCAGCTATAGCCCCACTCGTTGTCGTACCAGCTCACCAGCTTGAAGAACTTCTTGCTCAGCTCGATGCCGCTGCCGGAATCGAAGATGCTGGAGTGGGGATCGTGGATGAAGTCGCTGGAGACGACCTCGTCGTCGCAGTAAGCCAGGATCCCCTTGAGGTACGTCTCGCTGGCCTTCTTCATGGCCGCGCAGATCTCCTTGTAGCTGGTCTCCTTCACGGTGCGGACCGTCAAATCGACCACGCTCACGGTAGGCGTCGGCACGCGGAAGGCCATGCCGGTGAGCTTGCCCTTCACCTCGGGGATCGCCAGGCCCACGGCCTTCGCGGCGCCGGTCGTGGAAGGAATGATGTTCACCGCCGCGGTCCGGCCGCCCTTCCAGTCCTTCTTCGAGGGGCCGTCGACCGTCTTCTGGGTCGCGGTGTAGCTGTGGATGGTCGTCATGAGACCTTCCTCGACGCCGAAGCCTTCCTTCAGCAGCACGTGGACCACCGGGG
>CAYSGY010000598.1:0-2849 GCA_964430315.1 uncultured Planctomycetaceae bacterium | reverse complement strand
CCGAGTTGTCGTACTTCGCCACGCGGGTCGGCACGCAGATCCCCGGCAAACTCCCGTGGATCGGCCCCGGGCTGGTCCACTTGCTCCGCGGCGGCGAACAACTCACCGGCGAGACGATTACCCGGTTCTTCGCCGCCCACGTCGCGCTCGCCCCGTTGGCGATGTTCTTACTGCTGGGAATCCACGTGTTTTTGAGCCGGGTCCGCGGCGTCAGCTTACCGGCCGGCCTGACGCGCCGGGACGTCCGCGATTCCCGCCCGTTCTTCACGGAGTTCCTGCTGATCGACCTCTGTGTTTGGCTCGTGCTCCTGGGGGCGATCGTGACGCTGGCGGTGGTTCAGCCGGCGGGGATTGGCGCCAAGGCGAATCCACTCCACCCGGCCCCCGAGGGGATCAAGCCCGAATGGTACTTCCTCTTCATGCTCCAGACCTTCAAGCTCCTGCCCGAGATGGTCGGCATTGCGATCTTGGGCCTGATGGGTGTGTTCTTGTTGGCACTGCCGTTCCTCGAACGTGGGAGCGGCAAGACCGGCATTGGCTGGTCTCTCGCTTTCCTTCTCCTGATCGTCTACGTGGTAGGGCTTACTGCCGTGGCGTGGCTTGCCCCGGGTCCGGAGCACGCGCAGGAAGCCGTGCCGGGCGGTGCTGGACGATTGTCGCAGGGCCTCGTGTCGCTGGGGTTGCTCTGGACGGGGATCGGGGGGCTCGTCCTCTGTCTCTTGCGGTTGGCCGCCGAGAACGCTCGGCTTCGGAAGCTCTACGCCGGCCAGATTTCCCCCCAGAAGTAGCCTTGCTTCCCGTCGTCGAGCCGCCGTATAGTGCGCTTCATGCCTACGGAACCGGGGTCCGACATCAGCCTTCCCCCTGAGGAAGCGGTATCGCTCCGAGCCCTGAGCGATGCCTTCGCCCAGGCCATGCGCGAAGCGAGTCCCTCGAGATCGGATCCCGAGCCGCCTTCCGAGCAGGAGGGGGATGCGGAGGAAGGGGCCGCAGCCGGCCGCGAGGCCACTTCGTCGGGTCTGCCCGACGACCAGGCGGCCGCTCTGGGGATTCCGCCGGTCGCCTCCGAGAGCCCGGCCGACGACGACCCGTGCGAGATCAATCCCACGAGCATTCTGGAGGCGATGCTCTTTGTGGGCAATTCGATGGGCGAGCCCCTGACGAGTGCCCGGATGTCCGAACTGATGCGGGGCGTGCTCCCGAGTGAGGTACCCGACCTGGTCGAACAACTGAATCGGCGCTACGCCGCGGGAGGGTGCCCGTATTCCATTGTCAGCGAGGGGGCTGGCTATCGGATGGCGTTGCGGCGTGAATTCTGGCCGATCCGCAACCGGTTCTACGGACGGATCCGCGAGGCCCGCCTCTCGCAAGCGGCCATCGACGTCCTGGCCATTGTGGCGTATCGGCAGCCCGTGACGGCCGACACGGTCACCCAGCTCCGGGGTCATCCCAGCAACCATTTGCTGGCGCAGCTTGTCCACCGGCGTCTGCTCCGGATCGAGAGGACCGCGAACCCGCCGCGCCTCGCCCAGTACTGGACCACCGATCGGTTCCTTTCCCTGTTCGGGCTGAGCAGCTTGGGCGACTTGCCCCGGAGTGACGACGACGTGGACACGAAGTAGGGATCGAGTCGTCCGAGGGTGGTTGCTACGGGCCGTACTCGGGGGATCGCGTCCGCCGGAAAACCGCCTCGCGCGGGGGGAATGTGAACCTCGGTGGCATTCATAACCTATTTCTACAGAAGCACTTGCGCATCCCCCCCGAAACGAGCGCAGGCGCTCGGACTGACGGTTGCTAGAATTGGGCTTGAGTTCTAGGGAGTTCTTCCCCACGGTGCGCCTGGGAGGAATTCACGGATTCGCCGATGGAACCCCAAGACGTTTTCGATGGATGCCTCCTCGCTGCTGCTTGAGTTGCGGGCCGCCGTGCCGCTGATTGGGCCTTCGCTGCTGGCCTGCGACTTCGCCAACCTGGGCCGAGAGGTCGAGGCTGTCGAGCAGGCTGGCGCGCGAATCCTCCATTTGGATATCATGGACGGGCACTTCGTCCCCAACTTGAGTATTGGGGTGCCCGTCGTCCAGGCGGTTCGCCGGGTGACGGACCTCCCTTTGGACGTCCATCTGATGGTCTCCGAGCCCGGGAAGTTCGTGAAACCGTTCCGCGAAGCGGGGGCGGACCTCATCACCTTTCACGTGGAGGCCGTGGCGGACCCGGTCCCACTTCTGGAGGAGATTCGCGGGCTCGGGGCCCTTGCCGGGGTTGCGATCAGCCCGCCTACTCCCGTGTCGGCTCTCCAGTCGTGCCGGGATCACTGCGACCTCGTGCTGGTGATGACGGTGATGCCGGGCTTTGGAGGCCAGACGTTGCGGCAGGACGGGCTCGACAAGCTGCACTGGATTACCGAGCGGATGGGCGAGCGGGCCCTGCTTTCGGTGGATGGAGGCGTCAACGGCGAGACGATCGTCCCGTGTGCCAGCGCGGGGGCCCGGATGTTCGTCGTGGGGACAGGCCTGTTCGCCTATCCCGATTATCGGGAGCGACTGGCGAAACTGCGGAACGCCGCCCTTTCGACACTCGGCGAGAAAGTCTAGGGACCTATGTTGGAGATCGTGCTCATTCGCCCGGGCTGCACGGATTACGACCTCCAGGGGCGAATCCAGGGAAACCTCGATGTCCCGCTGAACGAGCAGGGCCGGGCCGAAATGGCGCGCGTCCTCGAGGAAGTGCGGGGCCTTGGCATTGAGGTGGTTTACGCCGCGGCCGGCGAGCCGGCGATCGAGGCGGGCCAACTGGTGGCCGAGGCCGTTGGGGCGAAACTGAAGAAACTGGATCGAGTGCACAACCTCAAC
>CAYSGY010000597.1:0-2856 GCA_964430315.1 uncultured Planctomycetaceae bacterium | reverse complement strand
CGGGGAGAATCGCTAAGCTTGGAGCCGCGTCCCGATCCGTTTGGAGGCCGGCGCCTCGCGCCCATGCCGCCCCCACGGCCCACCGACCCCGATTTCGTCCCCAACGAATACGCCACCGGCGTCGTGATCGACCGGAAGGGGCTCATCCTCACCACGTATCACTCCCTGGGCGAGGAGAGCGACTACTACGTCACGGCCCCTGACCGCGCCGTGTATCAGGCCCGGGTGATCGCGGCGGACCCCAGAACGGATCTCGCCGTCCTGGCGCCGGAAGACGACTCGTTGACACGGGCAGGGACGGCCGAGTTCACTCCCATCGCACTTGGCGACGCGGCCACCTTGAGGAAAGGGCATTTCGTGATCGCCCTGGGCAATGCCTACGCCCTCGCCCGCGACGGCCAGCCGAGCGCCAGTTGGGGAATCGTCGCGAACCTCGCCCGAAAGGCCCCCCCCACGCCCGACGAAGAGGACCCGGTCGGCAAGGGCACGATCCACCACTTCGGCACCCTGATCCAGACCGATGCCAAGCTGAACCTGGGCACGAGCGGCGGGCCGTTGGTGAACCTCAAGGGGGAGATGGTCGGCCTGGTGACGGCCATCCCGGCCGTGGTCGGCTTTCAGGAAGCGGCTGGATATGCCATCCCGGTCGACGGCACGTTCCGCCGTGCCCTGGAGGCCCTCAAGCAGGGCCGCGAGGTGGAATACGGCTTCCTCGGAATCCAACTCGGAAGCCCCTCGACGCGCGATGCGGCCCAAGGCATCCAAGGCACGCGCGTGGACCGTGTGTTGCCCGGCCTTCCGGCCGGCCGTCACGGGCTGAAGAGCGGCGACGTGATCGTCGCCGTCAACGGCACGCCGGTCCGCGACTCCGACGAACTGGTCCGCGAGCTTAGCCGCTTGCCGCTGGAGGACCCCGTCAAGCTCGGCGTCGCACGCGGCGAGCGCCGCGTAGAACTGGAGGTCCCCCTCACGAAATACCGCGTGCGGGGCGAGAAGATCGTGTCCACTCCTTCGCCCGCCTGGCGCGGGATGCGAATCGACTACGCCACCGCGGTGCAGGACGCCTATTCCTTTCAGGTCGGGTCCGGCCTTCCGCTGGGGGATGTCCTCGCCGTGACCGAAGTCGAAAAGGGAACCCCGGCGTGGGACGCCGGCCTCCGCCCCGGCATGCTCCTGAGCCACGTCGGGCGAACCCCCGTCCGCACGCCCAGGCAGTTCCGCGATGCCGTCGCGCAGAAACCCGGGCCCGTCGAAGTCCGCGTCGCCAGCAGCCAATCCGCCGAGCCCGCCGAACGCACCATCCGGCCGGGAACGTGAGCGGTCGTGAAGCAAGTCCTTGTGAGTCTTTGTCCTGGAGGCAAAAAAGAGGTTGCACGTGCTGGGTGTTGTCGGTTGCACACGTTGAGAGAGGTGACGAATGAACGAGACTGACCTGTTGAGGCGGATCTCCGTCGATCCGCGGATCTTCGGAGGGAAGCCGATCATCCGGGGCCAGCGCCTTGCGGTGGAGCACGTCATCGGAATGATGGCTGCGGGGTCTACAGAAGAAGAGATTCTCTCAGGATACGACTGGCTGGAGCGCGAGGACATCCTTGCCTGCCTGGCGTATGCGCGTCGTTCGATTGCCAGTGAACGCGTTGAGCCCGTCATGTCGGGAGTGCCGTAATGCGTCTCTTGCTGGACTCTTGTGTTTGGCGTCCCGCCGCCGAGGAACTGCGAGCCGCTGGTCACGATGTAAGTCACGTCGGCGAGCGGGGCGTTGACCCGGGGGACGACGAGATCCTCCGCTGCAGCCTCGAAGAAAACCGAGTTCTGGTCACGCTGGACAAGGACTTCGGAGAACTGGTCTTTGTGCTGGGACGCCCGCACCCGGCGATCGTGCGCCTTGTCGACATTCGGGCCCGAGATCACGGTCGTGCGACCTTGGAGATCCTTCGCAACTACTCCCAGGAACTGGCTCGGCGTGCGATTATTGTGGTTGAACGCGACCGGGTTCGTATCCGTCTACCGTCCGCAGAGATACCCTGAGACGACTGACGAGACAGCGCCCAAGGTCTGGGACACGGCTCCTCACGCGAGTCCGACCACTCCACAACTCGCGTCCACGGTCGGGGCTGTACTCGCCCCGTGCCAACCACGGCCGCACCAGAACTCGGCTGGGACTCATCCGTCTCGTGGGGGGACCTGCGTTTCGCCTTTTCACCAGTCGGTCAGGCCGGTATCATGGGGGGTTCTGTGGTGGAAACCCCGTGCTTTCCGGTTGGGTGGGAGCGATGAAGACCGACGAACTCCGCGAGAAATACCTGAGCTTCTTTGAGACCAAGGGCTGCGTGCGTCGTCCGAGTGACGTGCTGGTCCCCCGATGGGATCCCTCGGTCCTCTTCACTCCCGCCGGGATGAACCAGTTCAAGGACCATTTCCTGGGCCGCTGCAAGCTGGAGTTCACGCGGGCAACCACGTGCCAGAAGTGCCTGCGTACCAACGACATCGATAACGTCGGCCGCACGGCATACCACCACACCTTCTTCGAGATGCTGGGCAACTTCAGCTTCGGCGACTACTTCAAACGCGACGCGATCCACTGGGCGTGGGAGTTTCTCACGAGCAAGAAGTGGCTCGGCATCGACCCCACCTTGCTGTCGGCCACGGTCTATCTCGACGACGACGAGGCGGCAGCGATCTGGCACGACGAGATCAAGCTCCCGACGGAGCGGATCCAACGCCTCGGCGAAGATGAGAACTTCTGGCCGGCCAACGCCCCAAGCCAGGGGCCCGACGGCGTCTGCGGCCCGTGCAGCGAGATCTACTTCCGCACCCCCTGGGGTGAGGTCGAGATCTGGAACCTGGTTTTCACCC
>CAYSGY010000596.1:0-2872 GCA_964430315.1 uncultured Planctomycetaceae bacterium | reverse complement strand
AGCGCCGGCCCACCAGACTCGGGCAGAATTCTCGTCGGTGGGCCGGCGCTTCGCTTGTCCCACCCTACCGCATCACTTCTCAGGATACGCGAACGCCACGATCCCCGGCGCCCCGCGCAGCAGCCACAGGCCGACCAGCAGCGCCGGAATGCTGAGGATCAGGATCCCCACCGCGTTGCCCGGTCCGCCCCCCACCAGATCCAACAGGGCGAAGAACTGCAAGCCGAGCGACGGCAACACGATCAGCAGCCCAACGCTCCGAACGACAACACCGAACAACTCCGACGGCTTCATTTCGCATCCCTCCGGTTCTCTGAGGTTGCGCGCCACCACGACGATCGACTTCAGGGGCGGGCCTGGCCTGCCGCCGCGCGTCCGGGCGACGACGGGGACGGCTTGGGCTTGATGAACAGGACGTCGGCGCGGTCGATCCATCCGGATCGCAGGTCCACCCGGAACCACCCCTCGCTGTTTTTCGCCTGGAACCGGACGGGCGACCGCTTGCCGAACTCCTTGAGATTGTAGACCGCCCAAGTCCGGCCCATGTCCGGAGAGATGATGATTCCCGTGTCGAAGGGCGACGCGGTCGCGTAATGGCCCGCCAGGATGACGCCGTCCTGGAGGATCATGTTGGCGCACTCGTACTCCGGGTTGAAGAGCATCGTGTGCGCCTTGGGATTGGCGAGGTCGGCCGGATCGCAGCGGAAGACGCCCCGGTCGTGCGGCTTCGGGCCGTTGGCGTCGCTGATCCAATAGAGCTTGCCGTCGGCGAAGTTGATGCCGCCCGACTTGTACCGCGTGTTCAGCTTCTCCGACACGGCGACCTTCCATTGCCACCGGTCCTTCTTCGCGTCATAGGTGCCTCGGAGCCAATGGCACTCGTACCCTTCGGGCTGTTCACGGTCGCCCGTGCTCGCGTAGAAGGCGTTTTCGGCCGGGTTGTACGTCACGCAGTGGACGTGGCGGCAGATCACGGGATTGTCGGGATTGCCCAAGAGCGTGCCGGTGGCGCCTCCACCCGGCGTGCCGTTGTCACGATAATGGGGGTTCTGTCCGAAGGCATAGGCGATCTTGACGGTCCGTCCGCCGTCGACCGAGTAGTAGATGTTGACGGGGCTGGCGCCGCCGCGCACATTGCAGTAATTGCCCCACACCAGCATCTCGACGCCGTCCACGTCCCACGCGTTCACGCCGGTCAGGGGCATGAAGTGCCAGCCGGGGTTCTCCGGGTTCTTCGGCGTATGGGGCACATAATCGGCTCCCTTGGCATCTTTGAGCGCAACCGGTTTGTACGTCTTCAGATTGTCCTCGCTCAGATACAGCTTCGAGCCGGTGCCGAAGACGACGTTCCCGCACTTCAGAATGTAGCTAAAGGTGATGTGGCGGGCATCGGCAAACGGGAGGTGGTGCGGCCAGGTGCGGCTGTTGTCTTCGGACAGGTAGATCGTGTCGTCCGAAAACCCGAACGCCTTGTTGTCACGCTGCGAGTCGATGTACGGCCCGGGCGGCTGAAGGCGATACCAGAAGTGCTCGGTGGAAGGGGACTCGGCTGCGACGGCAGCCGGCGGGGCGGCCGAACCGATCGCAACGAGCAACAAGATCCCCGCGGCGGCTGTCGCCGTGGTATGCGAGTACCGAGCGTGAACGGATCGTGCTTGGGGCGTTGCCATTTCATGCCTCCCGTTTGGGTCAATCCTGCTTCCAGTTCTCACAGCGACAGGACGAACTCGACCAGGTCGTCGATTTCCCGCTCGCTCAGTCCCGGGTCGCGGTACAAGCCGTGTTTGCCCTCCAGGAGCAGGCTCTTGACCGTGGTGTAGCGTCCGTCGTGCAGGTACGGGGCGGTGCGCCAGACCTCGACCAGGGAAGGAGTGTCGAACCGATCGTGCCGCTCAAACGCATTCTTGGAACCCACGTTGTGCGACTTCAGATCCGTGGTGAGCGGCGCCGGGTGACAACTCGCACAGCCCACGCGCCGGCTCTCAAAGAGCGACCGGCCGCGCTCCGCCGCCGGGCTGAGCCGGCCGTCGACCAGGCGCGGACTGGGCACGGGCCGGAGCGACTTGAGATAGGTGTCGATGGCGACCGCCTCCTCCTCGGGCCGGCTGGTGAAGAGGATGTGTTTGAGGCCCGATCGGACCGCCTCTTCGGCCGACATGCGGACCCCTTCCGCCATGGCCGGCGGCGTCGCGTGGGACAGGAGCATGCTCTTCGTGTTCTTCGCATTGCCCGCCCCGTCGTTCATCAGGTCCCAATTCAGGGCGTCGGCGCGGCCGTCCGGGTGACAACTGGCACAGCTCTGCCACTGCTGGTAGCAGACCGTCGCGTCGTTGAACAGAAGCTCGCCGCGGCGCTCGAGCGTAAGTCGCGGCGCCGGGCCCAGGGCGATGCTGCCGGCGGGAGTCTCCTCCGACGCCTCCGAATCGACCACGGCCACCGTGTCGCTGAAGTACTGGGCGGCGTAGACCTTCGATCCGGCGACGGCCAGTCCGCGGGGACCTTTGCCCGGCAGCGGGACCCTCCGCCACAAGCTGGCCCCCAGGCTCGTGTAGATCGGCCACACACCCATCATCGGAGACATGACCCGGGCCGACTCGCTCAGCAACTCCGAGGCGTCGATGACGCCCACCTGGTGAATCCCGGCGAGACTCACGCAGACCCTCGTCCCGCCGGCCGCAAAGACCACGTCCCAGGGGTTCCCGGCGCCTGAGTCCTGCTCGTCCATCCCGACCGTGCGCAGGAACTTGCGTTCCCGCACGTCGAGGATGCTGAGGACGTTGACGTTGATCCAGCCCATGTCCACCCGGAACGGGATCTGCTCGAAGTTCGACATCAGGTGCGTGACCAGGACGTGCTTGCCGTCGGGCGAGAT
>CAYSGY010000595.1:0-2884 GCA_964430315.1 uncultured Planctomycetaceae bacterium | reverse complement strand
GTTGTTTTTTTGGGGGGATGCGACGCATGGCACCGGCGCAGCGGCGGGAAGTGGAGCGAAGTCGTGAATGGCCTTCCTTTCGGACGCAAGCGCGACGGAATATCCGGCCCTACGCTCCACGATTTGTTTCGCCCGGCCACGATTTTCCTAAACTCTCCGATTTGACAAGCCGGGAAGATGACCTAGCCTTCATTACGGAGGCGAAGCACGAATCGCAAACCAAGCGGTTCGTGCGATGCCGCCGGGCACGACCGCGTGGCCGTGCAAGCACGAGAGCCCGAGTCCGCCGACGGTGGTTTCCCACGACTTGTCTCAGTGGCGCGGCTCTCGTGCGGAGTTTGGGCCTGCACGTCTCTGGTCCTCGAAAAAGGCAAACCGGTCGCAAGGCCGGGACGCAAAGCCAAGGGCCGGCGTATTTTTTCGCCGGTAGCCTGGCTGCCGAAAGGATGTTGCCAAGAGTCGCGCAAGCGTCTAGGGCACCTGATCGCTTCGGCAATTCGCGAGGGGAGGCATGTTGGTGGTTCCGGGTTCCGCAGGGTGCGAGGCAGGCCAACACCGGCCCCCTAGGGTCGGTGAGGCACCTGAAGGGACCCCTTTCAGTTTCTGTCCGGTCGGCGCTTCGGCAACGCCCTTATGCGGCTCGAACCGAAGCCTGACCGAAATGGAGGAATCCGTATGAGGCTGCTCGCGAAGAAGGTGCATCGTTTCCTCGTTTCGGAAGACGGCCCGACCGCCGTCGAGTACGCCGTGATGCTGGCACTGATTATCATCGTGTGCCTCACGGCGATCACCCAGTTGGGCCAGGCCGTCAACACGACCTTCACCAACGTGAAGAACCAGATGCCCTCGGCTGCCGCTGCCAGCTAAGGACGAGGTCGGGATCGTCGGGGTGTCCCCTGTCCGGCACGACTGGACAGGGATGCCCTTGCGACCGGAAACACGCCCCCTCGGGACTCCACCGCGGGTCCCGAGGGGCCTTATTGCGAGCCGATGGATTCCGAAAGCCGTGACCCGCGTCGTGGTGGCCGAACGAGAGGTGTGACGTGTACCCAGCGATTCCCGCAGAAACCGTGGCCGGCGCGGCCCAGATGGCGATCTACTTCGTCACCGCGGTCGCGATGCTGCTGAGCCTGATGCTCTCCGCACGGTGGACCTCGTAAGCGAGATCCGGACCGTATGCCGCTGAGCCCGTGCTCTTCCGTCGTCGGATGGAAGGACGTGGGCTTGGCGGCCTTGGCTGCGCTTCGCCTTGGGCTG
The DNA here is from genome assembly GCA_964430315.1 of uncultured Planctomycetaceae bacterium. Classification (GTDB taxonomy): domain Bacteria; phylum Planctomycetota; class Planctomycetia; order Pirellulales; family Thermoguttaceae; genus CALFBP01. The sequence goes on along the minus strand of CAYSGY010000595.1, from coordinate 1,627 downwards.
ACACACGGAGACCGCCGGTCTCGACGCCCGCCGCCCCGTCCCCCGGTTCTTACGGAGAACTCTTGCGATGATCGACAATGTGGCCCAGAACCTGACCGAACACTGGACCGTCTGGCTGGTCAGTATCACGCTGGTGGTGGCCGCCGTCATCGACGGCTGGAAACTCAAGGTCCCCAACTGGCTCACCTTTCCGATGGTCCTCTCCGGATGGATCTACAGCGCCGTGTTCTTCGGTTGGGACGGCCTGGGGTGGAGTCTCACGGGAACGGCGGTCGGGCTTGGCCTTCTCCTTCCCGCCTACGCCATCGGCGGCATGGGGGCCGGCGATGTCAAACTGCTCGCCGGGGTGGGGGCCTGGATGTGGGGGACCACGACGTTTTTCGCCTTCTGCGTGTCGGCCATCGTGGGCGGAGTCATTGCCTTGGCGATGATCGCCGTCCGGCGCAAGTGGCTCCACCACTCCCGGCAGATGCTCACGATCGCCACGGAAATCCTCGTGGTGCGAGACCCCTCGCAACTCTCCGCCATGGCCGCCGAACGGAAGAGCAGCATGACGCTCCTACCCTATGGGATTCCAATCGCAATCGGGTCGATCGCGTACTTCGCTTGGACGGGAATGCTGTTATGAGATTGCGCACTTCTCGCAGACCACCCGGTTTACGCAATTCAACGGATCGCCAGGAAGACAACGGTCCACGCGTCCCTTCGGGGCGAGTCTTTGGATTGGAGAGACTTTGCGGGTTATGCCGAAGAAATCGTCGAGGGGCCGCCGTCGTGGAGTTCGCGGTCGTCGCCCCCCTCTTCTTCTTGATGGTCTTCGGGATGATCGAGTTTGGACGCATGATCATGGTCCAGCAGGTCATCACGAACGCCTCGCGGGAAGGGGCGAGGATGGCAGTCCTCGACGGCGCCACGACTGCGGCAGTCGAGGCGGCCGTCCAGACGTATCTACAGGGGGCCACGATCCAGAATGCCCAAGTTTCCGTAAATCCTAATCCTCCTAGTTCTGCCGGTTATGGCGAACCTGTCAGCGTTACCGTCTCTATCAGTTTTGATCAAGTTAGCTGGCTCCCGTCGCCAATGTTTTTAGGCGGACAGTCGCTCTCTGCCAGTTCGGTGATGCGCCGAGAGACTGTCCAGTAGGGGTTGCTGGCGGCCAGCCGGCCGGGAACCGAGATCGCCGATGCGCACCAAGTCGATCATACTCCTTGCGTTGGCACTGGGCTGCGGCGTCGTGGCTGCCGTGGGCATCACCCAGGTCATGGCAACGCGCCATCCCGAGGGCCCGGCGCAGATCGAGTTGCAGAGCATTGTCGTGGCGATGAAGGACGTCCCCATGGGGGATCCCGTCCCACCGGAATTAGTCAGTCTTGAGGACTGGCCGAAGGACAAGGTCCCCAAGGGCGCCATCACCAAGATCGAGGATGTCGAGAACCGGCGCCCGAAGGCCCGCATCTTCGCCGGCTCCCCAATCCTTGAGAGTCAACTTCTCGGCAAGGGGGTTTTGGATCAAGGTGCGTCCGACTCTATTCCGAAGGGCCTGCGGGTCATCGCGGTCAAGGTCAACGAAGTGAGCGGCAGTGCGAGCCTGATCCGGCCCGGCGATCGCGTCGATGTGCTGGTGTTT
>CAYSGY010000594.1:0-2891 GCA_964430315.1 uncultured Planctomycetaceae bacterium | reverse complement strand
AGAACTCGATCTCCATCTGCTCGAACTCGCGGGAACGGAACGTGAAGTTGCGCGGCGTAATCTCGTTGCGGAAACTCTTGCCGATCTGTCCGATGCCGAACGGGATCCGCACGCGGGTGCTGTCCAGCACGTTCTTGAAGTTGACGAAGATCCCCTGGGCGGTCTCCGGGCGGAGGAACACCTTGCTGCTCTCGTCGCGGACCGCCCCGGAGTACGTTTCAAACATGAGGTTGAATTCCCGCGGCTCGGTCAGGTCGCCGCCGCACGCCGGGCAAGGAGTCTGAAGACCGGTTGCGGCAAGCTGCTCGGTGGCGAGAAACTGCAGCAGTTGGCCTACGGAGAGCGGCTTGTCCGGCTCCTTCTCCATTCGCTCCGCAAGCCACGACAGGGTCACTTCCGGCTTTCGGACGACCGCCAGGCCCGGGGCCAGCTTCCTTCCCTTCGTCTTGGCCCACCGCAACAGGTCTTCGCTCTTGACCGTCAGGAGATCATCCGTCGGGCCGAAGTCCATGGCAAGCGCCAACGACTGGACCCAATCCGATTCCTTGAGCATCTCGCCTACGTGGTCCGCGCGAAACAGCTTCTTGCACTGGCGGCACGTTTGCATCATGTCGTGGAACAGGTCGTAGTGGCCCGAGCATTTCCAGACCTGCGGGTGCATGATGATCGTGCAGTCGAGCCCGACCATCTCGTAGGCGGAAGGGGCGCCGGCAGGAACGACCTGTTCGTTGTGGGCGGAGACCATGTCGCGCCACCAGGCCTCGCGGATGTTCCGCTTCAGCTCCACGCCCAGCGGCCCGTAGTCCCAGAATCCGTTGAGACCGCCGTAGATCTCGCTCGACTGAAACAAGAACCCCCGTCGCCGGCACAACGCCACCAGTTGATCCATTTCCATCATGCGTCACGACCTCTTCAGGCCGACGTGCCGCCGGCCACTAGACATGCTTCTCCCTACTCTGGCAGCCAATCCCCAGGGTAGAACACTAGAGTATAGCACAGCCAGGGGGGGTTGGTCTACACGGGCCCGTAACGAGGAGTCATCCGGGGCAGTCCGCGGCTTCGGAAGCCCCTGCGGGGTGACACCCCCAGTCTTCGACGCATCCGGCAGGCGCCGCGACGCGCGGCATGCCGTTTTCGGGCGGCGGGGTCTGCGTCTGCGGATCGGGACCGTGGGATCGATCGTCGTCTTGACGCGGCGCCGCGATGCGGCGTTCATACTCACCGGCAAGGAACCATGCGACGAAGAACCATCCGACGAGCAGCACGCCGGAAAGCGTGCTGGCGAAGACCATGTACATTGCGAGACCGGCGGCCGGGCCGGCAGCCCCGGCCTGAAAGACTCTCAGGAGGGTGTTGACTCCGGACCCAGCCGCCTTCGCGCCCCGCGCGCCGAACACCTCAATCCAAGCCTGGCTCTTGTACTTGGCGTCGTGCGAGGTTGGGATGTAGAGCTGTTTGAGCGAGGGGGCGTTGAGGGCGTAGTTGACCGCCTTGCCCGCAACCATGATCCAGAAGAGCACGGTGAGAGTCGGCGCGACCTCGAAGGCCAACACCATCGCCCCGACCGCAAACGGCATCGAGCACAGGGCGGCACGCATGCCGAGCCGGCGTTGGACGTTGCTGATGCCGCAGGCCAGGCAGACGAACGACACGAGGTTCACCATGGACCCATAGTCGCCCAGGAGCGAGGCGGTCGCCTGGTCGCCCGACGTGGCGGCAAAGGCAAGCCGCTTGAAGTTGAAGTCGAAGATGGTGACGACCACCTCGTAGACGGCGACGGCCGCGAAGATGCCCATCAGGTATCGGTCGGTCAACAGCAGACGGAGTCCCTTCAGGAAGCCGGTCGCGCTCTCGTCCCGCGATTGCCGGACGGCAGCGGCGTGGGCCGCGGGCATGCGGTCCGGGCGATCGGAGTGTGAGGCGAACCACCGGATGAGAAGCACCACGGCCAGCGTGCTGGCTCCACATGCGGCCACCAGCGGCGCGCTGGTCTGAAAACCGAGCATCGCCGGCAGGTCCGTGGACTGCGGCCCGATCATTCCGCCCACTTGTCCGAGAAGCACGATGAGCGGGAACGACCGCTTGGCGCTCTCCGCGTCGATGCAGTCCGAGCAATACGCCCAGAACAACGCAATCATCAGCGATCCGTAGGCCTCGACGAACACGTACCACGACCATCCGAGGAGCCTGGCGGGAGAAGCCTCCTTGTTCGGCAGTCCCCAGGCGGCGTCGGAGAACAGCAGGGCGAAGAGGATCAGCAGGCCGCTGGCGAGCCCACCCAGCACGCAGAACAGCCGGTTCCGTTGCAGGCAATCGACCAGGCGGCTGTACGCCAACGTCACCGGCACCAGCACGAGGACCGAGACGATCTTCGCCCAGGCAAGCCAGGAGGCGTCGGCCGACGGCCCCTCGCCGATCACGACGGCCTTGAACAGGGCGTCCTTCAGCGGACGCATGGTCCAGTAGGTGCCGATGATGCACGCGAAGGCAGCTCCGAGCAGAAGCGCCCGGAGAAGTTCCTCGCGCGTGAAGTCGCCGTACCACTTCTTCGCCAAGCGTGCAATCATGGCGTTGCCTTCGGAAGTACGGCGAGGGCCTCCCGGAGCAACTCGCTCCCGCGGTAGACGATCACCCGGTAATTCCCTTGATCCGCCACGGCCACCAGCGGTTCGGGACGTTCGGCGCTGCCCGGAAACGCGGCCACCCCGTCCGGCGACTGGAACGTCCCCATCCAGCCGATCGGCGTCGGCAGCCTCCCCGGGACCCCACGCGCCCGGGACGGCTCCGCATCGCTCTTGGGCATCGCGGGATCGCGGAGTTGGAACACCAGGAGCCGCCCCGGGCGGGTTGGATCCGGTATGTCGCTCCCCTCATCGACGGCCAGCAAGTAG
>CAYSGY010000593.1:0-2920 GCA_964430315.1 uncultured Planctomycetaceae bacterium | reverse complement strand
ACGCTCCCATGGCGAAGAAGACTTGGACGCTCTGCGATGTGGACCAGGACGTGTACGTGGACAGCCTCTCCCTCTCGCCGGACCAGGTGGGAGGCGGCGCCAAGGGCTACTCGATCGTCAAACGCACCCTACGAGGGGGGCTCCGCGAGGGCGTGGACGTCGTCGAGGTCGACAACGGGACGTTCCGTTTCGTGGTGGTTCCCACCCGGGGGATGGGAATTTGGAATGCCACGCTCGGCTCGATGCGGCTCGGTTGGAAGTCACCGGTTCAAGGGCCGGTCCACCCCGCCTTCGTTCATTTCAACGAGGCGAGCGGCATCGGCTGGCTCGACGGGTTCGACGAGATGCTCGTCCGTTGCGGCCTGGAGAGCAACGGGGCGCCGGTTTTCAACGCCGATGGTTCGGTTCGGAATGTTCTCCACGGTCGGATCGCCAACATCCCGGCCCATAAGGTGGAGGTGAGCGTGGACGGCGATTCCGGCGAACTCGCCGTGAGCGGGGTGGTCGACGAGGCGCGACTCTTCGGCAACAAGCTCCGTCTGACCTCGACCCTCTCGACCCGGGTCGGGCGTCCGGGACTGACCGTGACCGACGTGGTTACGAACCTCTCGGCCGAGCCGGGCGAGTTGGAACTTCTTTATCATACGAACTTTGGGATTCCGCTGGTGGGTGCCGGGGCCAAGGTCGTGCTGCCGGTCGCCAAGATGGCCCCGCGCGACGCGGCCGGGGTGGGCAACCTGAATCAGTGGGACACCTACGGCCCGGAGTCTCCCGGCGCCCCGGAGGCGGTCTTCTTCTTCGACCTGGCGGCCGACGCCGCCGGCAATACCCAGGCCCTGGTGCACAACGTCGGCTCGGATCAGGGGGTCAGTCTGAAGTTCAACAAGAACCAACTCCCCTGTTTTACCCTCTGGAAGAATAGGCAGGCTGCGGCCGACGGTTACGTGACGGGCCTGGAGCCGGCCACCAACTTCCCGAACCGCAAGTCGTTCGAGAAGCAGCAGGGTCGGGTCATCGTGCTGGCTCCCGGCGAGTCGCGCACGACGGAAGTGGTTTTGGACGTCCACCCCGACGCCGCCGGCGTGGCCGCGGCCCGGAAGGCCGTGATCGAACTCCAGCGGGGCGTCACCCCCGAGATCCTCCCCCAACCCGACCCCCAATGGTCGCCGGCGTAGGATCGCCTTGCAATAACGTCAAGAGGAGGAGAAGGGAAAAGGAAAAAGGGGGGAAGAAAGGAGTCTGTAGCATCACTACTGGGGAAAGACCTCACGCGAAGGCGCAAAGGCGCCAAGAATGGCGGCAGAATGGCAAGAATGCTGGCCTCATGGCGATTGTTGAACGATTGCCTCCTGAAAACCCCGTTGCGCCTTGGCGTCTTTGCGTGAGATCCTTGGTCGGCACCCAGTAATGATGCTACAGACTCGGAAAAAGGGGGAAAGAAAAGGGGAGGGTTCCCATTCAGAATAGTGTGATCGGGGCACGGTCTCTTGCTTTTCCCATTTTTCCAGCTCTTTCCCTTTCCCCTTCCCCTATTCGCACTTCATTCCGCTGAACACTTACGTCAATACTCAAGACTATCGGCACGTGGCACGGAGAGACAATCAGCCCATGGCCAGCACTTCGTCGTTCAAGGACCTGCCCAAACAGTACGATCACGCCGCGGCGCAGGACCGCTGGTACCGCTTCTGGGAAGAGAAGGGGTATTTTCACAGCGAGCCGAACCCGGGGCGAAGACCGTATACGATCGTCATCCCGCCGCCGAATGTTACCGGGGCCCTGCACCTCGGCCACGCCTTGAACAACACGCTCCAGGACATCCTCATCCGGCAGAAGCGGATGCAGGGGTTCGAGGCCCTCTGGGTGCCCGGCACCGATCACGCCGGGATCGCGACCCAGGCCGTGGTCGAGCGGCGGCTCCTCAGCGAAGAGGGCAAGACCCGGCACGATCTCGGGCGCGAAGGGCTCGTCAACCGCATCTGGGCGTGGAAGGACGAGTACGAGGCCCGAATCCTCAGCCAGCTCAAGCGGATGGGCTGTAGTTGCGACTGGCAGCGCACGCGGTTCACGCTCGATCCCGTCTGTGCCCGGGCCGTGCGTCATACGTTCTTCAGGCTCTTTCGGCAGAAGCTGATCTACCGCGGCAAGCGTCTGGTGAACTGGGACACCCTGCTCCGCACGGCCGTGGCCGACGACGAGGTGTTCCACGAGACTGTGCCGGGCCATTTCTGGTACTTCCTGTATCCCGTGATCGAGCCGAAGCCCGGCGAGCCAAAGCACGTGACGATCGCCACGACGCGGCCGGAGACGATGCTCGGCGACACGGCCGTGGCGGTCCATCCCGATCCGGCGGCCGCGCTGGGGCGTGCCGAGGCGGAGCTACAGGCCCGGCTCGAAGCCGCCCCCGAGAAGCTCAAGGCCGAGTTGCAGGCCGAGTTGGACGACGTGCGGGAGCGCCGCAAGACCCTGCTCCCGGAACTGCTCAAGCTCCGCGACATGGCCCTGGACAGGCGCAAGGTGATGCTCCCGCTGGTGAATCGTCCGATCCCGTTAGTGGCCGACCCGTGGGCGAAGCCGGAGTTGGGCACGGGGTGCGTGAAGATCACCCCGGCCCACGACCCGAACGACTACGACGTCGCCCTGCGCCAGAACCTGCCGATGATCAACATCCTGAACCTCGACGGCACGCTCAACGAGAGCGCGGGCCCCTATTGCGGCCAGACCGTCATGGTGGCCCGGGAGAAGGTCGTCGCCGACCTCGAAAAGCTGGGCCTGGTGAGCAAGGTCGAGGACCGGGCGATCGACCTGGCCCACTCCGACCGCTCGAAGACGCCGATCGAGCCGCTCCTGACCGACCAGTGGTTCGTGAAGATGGAGGGGCTAGCGCAAACGGCCATGGACGCCGTGACGGACGGCCGCGTGA
>CAYSGY010000592.1:0-2923 GCA_964430315.1 uncultured Planctomycetaceae bacterium | reverse complement strand
CCAGGCTGCCCGGGTCGGGGGCCCAAGTCCGCCGGCCGCGGAAGCGGCGGAACGCGAGGATTTCGCGGCCGTCGCGCAGCCTGTCGCTGCAGAGGATCCGGTCGCCCCAGGGCGAAGGGTCGCGGGCCGCGAGCCCGTCTTCAAAATCCCGGCCCTGCGGGTTCCCCAGGCTGAAACGGTTCGTGGCAAAGGCATCGAGCCAGAAGTAGCGGAATCCGGCCGCGGGCAGGAGATCGGCGTGATAGGCCGCACTGCCCGGCACGTCGCCCCGGGCGTAGGCGTTGGCCCACCGGCCGCCGAGGTTCTGCACGTTCAAGGCACTGCCGTGGTTCGTCCACACGGAGAGCCGCACGCCGAGGCGATCCAGTTCCGCCACCGCCGCCTGGGCGTGCCGTCGCTGAAAACCTCCGCGAACGTCGAACCCGCCGTAGCCATGGAGGGTGTCGAGATAGCCGAGTTTCAGGAGTTCGGCCAGGTAGGGCGCGTAGCGGCTGGTGCGCCCGCAGTCGTCGCCTTCAAAATAGCTGAAGCCGAGATTCTCCGGGTCTTCCGAGAAGAACCAGAAACTGCTCGACGCCGGCAGCCCGAGTCCCGGCCCGAGAGGCGTCGATTCCTGCGTCGTGAGCCAGCGGCCCAGCGTGCAGAAGTCGTTCCAGCAGAAATACTCGCAGTCGCCGGCCAAGGTGAATCCGGCGCGGAAGGGATAGGGCCAAGGGAGAATCCTCGCGGTGGCCTGGCGGTCGGGGACGGGGATCTCCGCCCTCGGCAGCGCGTTGTTTCTGAAATCCGTCGTCGCGACCCACGCCCCCGGGCCCGACTCCGCCAGGGTCTTCACGCACGAGGAGAGATTCCGCGGGGCGTAGACGGTGGAGTACCATCGCGACGATTCCGAACCGATCCGGGCCAGGGCGCCCGGTTCGGCGGCGCAGAATTCGAGTTGCCGGAGGATGTCGCCTTGGGTGCGGGCGTTGAGGATCGGCGGGGGCGACGGGTATCCGTGGAGGTTGAAAGGCGCCAGGTACGTGAGGACCGGCTTGCCCATGCAAAGGGCCTCGAAGCTCACGCTGCCCAGCGAGCCGACCTTGAACTGGTCGACGATCACGTCGGCCGCGGCGTAGCGGCGGAAGAGGGCCGGCTTGGCAAAGCACGCTTCGAGGAAGATCACCTTCGGGAGCAGCCCCTGCCGCTCGATCCGCTCCCGGGCATCGCGGTAGTCGTTGCCCCAGCCCGTGACGACCAGCCTCGCCCCGTCGCGGTCGGCCGCGAACCGGGCGAAGGCGTCGAGGAAGACATCGGCGCTCTTCCACGTGTAATCGACCCGCGAGGCGAGGAGGAAGATCAGCTTGTCGCGCGGCCAGCCGAGTTCGGCCCGCGCAGCCTCACGGTCCCATGGGCTGCGAAAGAGCGAGAGGTTCACGTTGGGCAGGAATCCGTAGGCCACCTTGTCGAGCAGCCCCCGGGCCCGCAGAACCTCGTGGATCTCCCGGTCGCATCCATAGCCCTCGATGGCGAATCGGTCGGACGCCAGGATGTGGGCGAACAGTCGCGAGACCGCGGCCCGGGAGCCGTCCCGGTCCGCCAGATCGACGCGGCAATCGCCGCCGTAGGTGAAATAGAGCGTCGGCCGCTCGGCCAGATAAGCGCACGCCGCGGCCAGGAAGCCGAAAGCGACCACCACGTCGAAACCGCGGAGGGCCTCGATCGTCCGCCCATGGGAGCCGGCCGCGTCGCAGAGGAGTTGCTGGCACGGCGGGTCGAGGCCGGTCCGCTCGATGGCCCGGCGGAGCGGCTCCGAGACCCGCGGCATGCGCCGACGACTGACGAGCGAATCGAGCCAGCCATGTTGCCGCGGATAGACCACCCGTCCGCCGTCCTGCCAGCCCCAGCCGGTCTCGACCCGGCGCCACTCGTCGAGCGTGCGCTGCGACTGCATCACCTCCGCGTAGCTCAGGGTGACGTCGCTTTCCTCCCAGGAAGGGCGGGAGAATGCGAAGTTGTTGGCGCCGTCGTCGATGAGCTGCGCGAAGACGCCCTCCTCGCGCAGGATGTTGACCATGTTGAACGCATTGTTGGCGATGTTCCCCACCAGCGCGACGCGAACGCCGCCCGCAGGAGAAGCAGGCCGCCGCAGCGTAAGCCGGCGGAGCAGCCGAATCCCGCGGGAAGCCTCACGCCGGGCACGGGAGCCGATACGCGGAAGCAGGCGCCGACGCGGTTTGCCGTTTGTCGGCGGCGGGCTTGGCGGTGAGGGCGAGTTCTGCGGGACCGACGCGGCGATCTCTTGCTCCGCATCTCGCACCATGCGCACGAGGACCTCGTCGGGATACCGGGAGAGATTGACGCAGAGGTCCTGCGTCATCTGGTCGGCCATCCGGAGCATGAACTGCTCCACGTCGGCGATGCGGCCCTCCTGCCGCAGCCGCTCGAAGAGGATGGTCCCCGGGAAGGGAAGCGGAAACTGGAAGTAGGCCGGGATGCCGAGGCGGCAAATCTCATCCACGGAGCGGCGGAGCGACCGCTCGTCGTCGCCGGGGAATCCGTAGAGCATTCCCAGGTAGCTCGGGGCCAGATCGTGGGCGATCAGGCGGCGGAGGGAGGAAAGGAGCGTCCGGGCGTCGAGCCGCTTGCCCATCTCCGTCAGGATGCGGTCGTCGAACGACTCCACGCCGACCGACACTTCGTAGAACCTCGCCCGCTTCAACTCGGCGAGCAGGTCGTCGTCGAGCAGATCCGCGCGGGCCCCGCCCATCCAGAAAAAGGTCTCCGGCAGCTCTTCCCGCGACCGGCGGCAGAATTCCCGGACCCAACTCGGGCTGGCGTTGAAGGTCTCGTCGTAGAAGGCGATGTTGTTGACGCCGAACTGCTCCCGCACGAAGCGGATGTGCTTGAGCAGGTAATCGACCGAATGCCGCCGCACCTGCCT
>CAYSGY010000591.1:0-2924 GCA_964430315.1 uncultured Planctomycetaceae bacterium | reverse complement strand
TGCTTGATCGAACCGAACCAGGCCAACGAGGCTATGGAGGCGACCTGTAATCGTGCGCCTCATAGCCAACGTTAAACTATCGTACCCCCGAAATGCACGACGTCGAGCTGATCTGCCCGGCCTGCGTGGGCGCGGCGGGCGGCAAGGCGACCACCGAGGCCAAGCGCGAAGCCTCCCGGCGCAACGGCGCCAAAGGAGGCCGACCTCCAAAGATCCGAAAAGACGCCCTCCCGTGAAGGACTAGCAATGGCGGATCGAGAAGAACTTTGGGATCCTGGCCTGACGGACGGGTACCGCTGCGACTTCTGCGCGGACCAGGCTCCGGTCTGGCTCTACCCGACCCGATCCCATGCCGTCTACGAACTCCAGGACGACCACGACGAAACCCTGGCGACGGGGATGAGCCAGGGTGGTTGGCTCGCCTGCGCAGCATGCCGGACGTTCATCGAGCGGATTGGCAGCGAAGTGGATCGGGAGCGGTTCGCCCGCCGGTGCGCGACGGTGATCGCAAACAAGCTCCGCATCCCCCAGGCAGAAACCCTGCCGCAGGTCCGATCGATCCATGCCGGGTTCTTCCAGAATCGCCTGGGCGATGGGCGGCCTTGGACCGCCGCCGACGCGAGCGAGTCACCCCCGCCGCCGATTGTGGCGACCTGAGATCAATACCGCCGCAGGACAGGGCGTAGCCGTGAGCGGAGTGGTCATCCATTCCGCGTTTCCTTTGTTTGGTGGCGGTGCGGCTGCGCCTCCACCGAACCTCTCTTGCGCCCGCCGGGAAAGCCCTTTCCCTGGTTCAAGGTTTCCGATACAATCCCCACAGCTTCTAGGCCAGCGGCTCAATACGAAATGTTGACGGCCTAAAAGTAGTTGCCTCTGCAACGTTGGGGAGACACCCTCTGATCTCCTGACCAAGGGAGAGGAGGGACCCCATGTCGCAGAGGCAACGCGATGAGTATCTCACGAGACTGCTCGGATTGCCAGGGTGGTATGTTGCCGAGAAGACCCTCCGGCACCGGAAGGGCCGCTCCGAGGCGGTCCTCCTCGTGGAGCGGGAAGAGGCCGCCTACACCTGTGGGAAGTGTGGGCACGTCTACCCGGAAGCCCAGCCCTGGCGCATCCAGGAACTCCAGCACCTGCTGCTCTGGGAGCACGTGACCATCCTCCGGGTCCAGAAGCACCGGGTGCGCTGCCCGACCTGTGGGCTGAAGGCCGAACGCCTCCCCTGGGCGGCGCCCTACGCCCGGGTGACCACGCGGCTCGCCGCCCTGGTGGGGGAACTCTGCAAGGTGCTGACGAACCAGGCGGTCGCGGTGCTCCTCTGGCTCCATGCGGGGACCGTGAAGACCCTGGACAAGCGGGCGATCCAGGTGGCCCAGACGGCCCGGCCCTTGGATGGGATCACCACCCTGGGCCTCGACGAGATCGCCGTGGGGCGGGGGCAGAGTTACTGGCACTTGGTGCATGCCCTGGAGGGCCCCCGGGGGCCCGAGTGCCTGTTCGTGGGCGAGGGGCGGAAGGAGAAAGACCTCCGCAAGTTCTGGCGGTGGTTCGGGAAACCGCGCGCCCGGCAGATCACCCATGCTGTGATGGACATGTGGAAGGCCTTCCGGCGGAGTGTCGAGGCCCACTGCCCGGGGGTGGCGATCCTCTACGACAAGTTCCACGTCATCCGGCACCTCCTGGAGGCGCTCAACACCGTGCGGAAGCAGGAGTTCCGGCGGGCCGGGAAGACCATGAAGGGGCTGCTCTGTGGGAAGAAGTTCCTCCTGCTCGCCCGCCAGGCCCATGTCCGGGGGAAGGCCCGGGTGGCCCTGAAGCGGCTCCTGGGGGCCAACCGCCGGCTCCTCAAGGCCCACCTGCTCAAGGAGAGCTTCGGGCACCTGTGGAGCTATCGCTCCAAGACCTGGGCCCGGAAGTTCTTCACGCAGTGGGTCGCCCAGCTCAAGTGGAGCCGGCTGGAGCCGTACCAGAAGTTCGTCCGGATGGTAGAGCGGCATCTCGACGGCATCCTCGCCTACTGCGACAAGCCGGTCTCCCTCGGCTACATCGAGGGGAGCAACCTGAAGGCCCGGAACATCATCCGGCGGGCCTACGGGTACCGGGACAAGGAGTACATGAAGCTCAAGATCATCCAGGGCTGCTCGTCGCTGGGCGTCTTCCGCCCCTGGGTGTGCGCCGTCAACAATTCGCATTGAGCCAGGCCAGCGGTTCAGTTCAACTAGTCTTACCCGGCGGGCCTGGTGCTCCTTCCGGTGCTCTCTCCTCTGCACCGCACGCCGGATCAGAACTTATTCGTTCGGCATCTCAAGAGGAGCCACCTGGATGAGTTACGCCGGATTCAAACCGCGCCTCTTCGCCCTCGTAGTCGACTTACTGGTTTGGATACCCTTTATCGCGCTCCACCTTGCAGTCTTCTATCGCCAGTCGGCCGCTGCGGCGATCGCTTCCCTCCTCGTAGTCGGTGTGCTCGGCCTAGCGTATCCGATCTATTTCCATGCACGATGGGGGCAGACGATCGGTAAGATGGCCGCGAGAATCAGGGTTACCCAGCTCGACGGCAAGCAAATCACGGCGAGGCATGCGCTTCTTCGCAGTTCGGTCGATGCGCTGCTGTGGCTCGCCGCCACCCCACCGATGGTGTATGTGCTTGCGACGTGGGCTGGGCCAGAGTGGTCGTCCTTGAGTTATGCCGATCAGAACCGGCTATTGAACGAGCACAACCCTCTATTCGGAACCTATGAGGTCGTTTCGCAGCTGTGGTTGTGGAGCGAAGTCGTGGTCCTTCTGTTCAACAAGAAGCGACGCGCGCTTCACGACTTCATCGCCGGAACTGTCGTTGTTCGGGTCCTCCAGATTGCCAATGTCACATTTCTCAGGGAGGATCGCGAGAACAAGATGGGGACAACCTTTGTCTACCGCATTCA
>CAYSGY010000590.1:0-2936 GCA_964430315.1 uncultured Planctomycetaceae bacterium | reverse complement strand
CTCGGCTGTGCGAAATGCCCTGCACAGCCGAGGGCGGCTGTGCCACATGGGATCAACGCTTCCTCCAGCCGTCGCCCGGCCTCTAGCGCGTCGCGGCGTCGGCCACGGCCTTGTATCCGGCTGCGGCGACCGCGGCTTCGACCTGCTTGGCAGTCACCTGCGAAGGATCCCCCGCGACCACGGCGCGTTTGTCCGTGAGCGAGACCCGAACCGCCCGGACGCCCGGGACCGCCTTCAACGCGGCGGTCACCGTGTCCACGCAGCCCTGGCAGCTCATTCCTTCGAGGGTGAATTCCTGAATGGCAGCGTCGGTGTTTTCGCCGGAGGATTTCGCCATGGAGCCTCCTGGAGGATCGACCTTCGTGGGAGCCGTGAACCGGCCAGCCAAAACGCCGATCAGCAGCGCCGCGACAGCGACGCCCGCATACTTCATCGCACTTGGCACTGGACGTCTCCTTCCCTCGACGCGGCCGAGGTTGCGCCGCGGCCGAGGTTGCGCCGCGGCGACATCTTCGTGACTCGCTTGAGCGTGGCCTACTCGACCACCGACTTCTGCTCTTCAAACACGGTGCGATAAAGCGGGAGATGGCGGTAGTAGACTTCCAAGGTCAGAAGCGACATGGAGGTGGCGTAGAGCCGGCCGCCCGCTTTGCCCCAGTCGACGCCCTCGGGGCTCCAACTCCCGGTCTTGTGGCCGGTCTTCTCCTGGCAGCGGATGAGGTGCTCGCGCATCCGGTAGTTCCAGAGGTCGAAGTCGGGGCCCTCCATGTGATGGAGCACTTGAGTCCCGTAGTAGTAATAGTAGGAACCACCGACCGCGCTGCCCGATTCGGGCGGCAGGTGTGCCATGATGTACTTGACGCCTGCCTCGAGCGCCGGCATGTCCTTCTTCCAGCCGAGGTACTGCCGGGTGAGGAGGCCGGCGGCGGAGAGGGCCGGAGTCCCTTGTCCTTCGGGCTGGTAGCTGTAGCGCGACATTCTGGCGTCGTCCGGGCCGGCCGCGCAGGAGTCGACGAACCGGGCGGCACGGAGCAGGGGATCCTTGTCGATCGTCAATCCGGAAAGCTGTCCGCTGCGGATGGCCAGGAACATCCAGGCCACGGCCGACATGTCGCCCGGCTGGCGCGGCCCGTAACGCCACCCACCCTCCTTGTGCTGCGACTGCATGATGAACTTGATCGCCCGCTGGGCGGGCAGACGCAGCTTCTCGTCGCCCGACAGGCCGAACGCCTCGCACAGCGCGATGGTGCCCACGGCATGGGCATACATGTTGCCGTCGAGGCGGCCGTCCGTGTTGGCGTCCTTGCTGGCGGTCTGGTGCTGGCAGAGGAAGACCAGGCCGGCCTTGACGACCTTCTTGTAGTCGGCGAGTTCCGGGGGATCGTCCGGCGAACCCCGATGATGGACGCCCGCCCCGAGGAACGGCAACAGACCGAAGGCCGTGCCGGCCGTTTCGCTCTTGACCGTGGCGGGGGTGGTCCCCTCGCAGTCGCAGCCCTCGATCCCTTCGCCATAGCCCTTGAGCGGCCACGCCCCCTCCTCGTTCTGATGGGCTGCCAGCCACTTCAGCCCGCGGAGCACCGCCGCTTCCGACTCCGCGGTGCCGCCGTAGGCTTCCAGCAGGGCCCGTTTGCTCTCCGACGTAAGCCGCCCGCCGAACGAGCCCCGCTTCAGCAAGGACTTCAGGTTCGGGTTGTCCAGGACCTCGCGCGGCAAGAAACCCCTGCCGGCCATGGAGACGCGGAGGATCAGCGGGTCCTCGCGTTTCTTGTCGCCGCCGGTCGAAACCACCTTGGCCGAGCGGACCCGCTCCTTGGCGTCGGCCGCGGCGGTGAACTCGAGCGTGGCGGTCGCCTGGTCCGCGGCCACGTCGACTGTCTTGGCGGTCACCCCGTCCGGCAGATTGACAACTTCCAAGTGCAACGGCCCCTGGTAGGTGCGCCGCTCGACCGGGACGGTCACGCGCTGCGTTTCGCCCGGCTTCAGGGTGACGACCCGGAACGACTTGACACGGAATGCCGTGCGATCGACCAGCAGGGGGACCTGGACGTCGATCGTGAGGCCGAAGAGCTTCGTAAACGCCCGGACCGTGGCCTTCCCTTCGGGGAGGTCCTTGGAAGCGGTGACCGGAATCTCGGCCTCCCTTTGATCCGCGGTGAGCTTCACCGGCTTGCCGGTGAACTTTCCAGCCGCCTCTTCAATCTGGATCTCCATCGGGCCTTTGAATTCTCCGCGGTCCACCGACAGAGTGACCGGGGCGGTCGATCCGGGATTGATCGTCGTTTCGGCGGGGGGCAAGAGGCTCGGCAACGGCATCTTGGCGACCGTGATCTGGAGGGACTGTTCGGCCTGATTGGGACTGGGCACGGCCGGGGCCGCCTTCGCGCCGGGAACCGGCGGGGGACCTTTCGGCATCGCACCGGGCATCGCACCGGGCATCGCACCAGGCATCGCACCAGGTACGGCACCAGGAACCGCACCTGGCATCGCGCCGGGTACCGCACCAGGCGCCGCACCGGGTCTTGCCCCGGGTGCCGCCCCCGGTCTTGCCCCAGGTACCGCGCCGGGGACCGCACCAGGTACCGCGCCGGGGACCGCGCCTGGTACCGCACCTGGTACCGCACCTGGTACCGCACCTGGCATCGCGCCCGGCATCGCGCCCGGCGCTGCGGCTGGAGCGGCTTCCGGTGTCTTGCCCGGCGCTGCCGGAGTCGCCGCTTTGCGCGGCCTTCCGAATACGGGCGAAGTGCCCAGGGCGGCGACGAGCTTCACCGTGGCCTTGACCTCCGGGTCTCCCAGCTTGTCCGAGGCCGTGATCTCCAATTCACCCTCCGACTTGTCGGCCGGAATATCGCAAGGCGTGCCGGTGACGCCCTCCGGCGCGTCGTGGAGCACGACAAACATCGGCCCCTCGTTCCCCTTGCGGTCGATCTGCA
>CAYSGY010000589.1:0-2939 GCA_964430315.1 uncultured Planctomycetaceae bacterium | reverse complement strand
GTTACGATTGACATTGCTGTACCAGCTGTAGTACCATACGAGGTGCTCGCCCGCGTTCGGGATGTGCGCCGTGAGCGCCGCCAACCAGTCACAGGCCGAAAACACCTCGAAGTTCCGCTTCAGGACCGGGTGCATCTTCGAGTGGGAGATGACGGTACCGCTGCGCGGCTGGTACCAGACCTTCTCCTGCGAGAACGGCGAGCGGAGGATGTACTCGGCCACCGCCCGGCGGCCATCAGCATCATCGGATCCAATCCGCACCGCATTGTGCAGGCTGAAGCCGGAGTGCCGCCACCCGAGGAGCGTGCGAATCACCTTTTCGTCGATCCGCCGCTCCCGGATGGGAATGCGGGGGCCCGTCACATGCACGCGGCCGCGCCCACTCGGGCGCTGCGAGCGATGGGTCTCGTGAGCCTCCTTGCTGAGCACCAGCGCTTTGCACGTTCTTCGTGAACCGCCGTATGCCGAACGGCACGTACGGTGGTGTAAGAGGCGGGGAGCCGCAAGGCTCCCTGCCTACTCGATCGTGGCCGAGTCGGAGAGAAGAGCTGAGAGGAAGCCTGACGGCGAAATCGGCCGTGCGGGTTCCGCGTCGGCTGGAGTAAAGGCTAGGCGGCCTGCTGAATCAATTCACCTTCGTACTCCGGAAACATAATGATGGCGGGATGCACTTTGAATGCCTTAGCAAGTTGCTCCGCGCGCCGCTTACCGATATCAATGCGATCGTTCTCGAGCATGCTGATGTTCTTTGCGTTTATACCGGATTGTCTCGCCAGTTCCTCCTGCGTCCAACCCTTCAATTCGCGCAGCATCCTTATCGCCTCACCGGTGGTGATAGCGGCATGCTTCTTGGCAGGTACGAAATCATCCTTCTTCCTCTTCATTCTTCACCTCTCAGTACTCATGCGGGGTGATTTCCAACACGCGAACCGTCACAAGCGCTTCCTCGACGCAATAGATCACACGGTATTGGATATTCAGCCTTGATGCTCGTTGGCCTTTGCGTTCACCCCCGAGCTTTTCATCCTTAAAACCTGGGAATTCTTTCAACTTTTCTGGTCCGTGTCGAAACACGATGTCCTTCCAGATCTCGTACCTCTTCCGGACCTGCGGTGGCAATTTGCCACACGCTGTGGCAATCGATCTGTGCTCCAGTATCGTCCACATTATTGAAATCAATACCGTATCATATCCAATACGTCAAGACCTTCTCTTCTCTCTCTTTGACCGCCTGGCCCGTGCTACCTTGCTAGGGGACGTCCCCAGCTTCAGGGCCTGGGAGCGGGGCCCGCCGATTACCTGCTCGCCGCGCGCAGCGGGGCGATGGCCTCTCGCACGGCGGCCGCGCCCCAGGCGCCTGGACGACGGGGAGCCGAGGTTCGAGGCCGAATTCGTCGGAACTCAGAACGTCACCGTCGCATGACTATGGGCGATGTCCCCGTTTTAACGCCGATCGAGGTCGTGGCGATTCTTGCCCGCTTGGGATTCGCTTGGGATTCAGTGCGGTGCGCCAAGAAGGGGCCCACAAACAGTTCCGGCACCAGGATGGTCGCGGGACACCCGTCCCCTTCCATCGGGGACGAGACATTTCACCGATCCTCTTGCGTGAAATCGCCAAGGACATCGGCATGACTGTTCGTGATTTCCTGCAGCATCGGTGAGGGGCTGCACCGTGTCAGTGGGATGTGATCGGTATTGACTTATCGGTTGTCGGCTCCGCATTGGCAATTCCCGGTGGCGTCTTGTATGTTACTCCCGGCATCCGCAGGGTAGAATGCCAGGACCCGTGGGGGACGTGACAGACCGATGGCGTCCGGGTCACCCGAGGCCGTCGCCAAGCGAGGGTCGTCACGTCTACCCCCTCAGCAGCCCGGACAGTCGCCAGGGCCCCCTCGGGGAGCCCGCATCCGCAAGACCGGGCACGGAGGATCCCCCCATGCCAGAGACCGCCCCTGTCATCGGCATCGACATCGCCAAGACCGAGTGCGCCGTGGCCGGCCACCCGCGGGGGCCCCGCTGGACCGTCCCGCACACGGAGGCCGGGATCCAGGCGCTCACCGCGCGGCTCCAGGCGCTCGCGCCGACCCTGGTGGTCTGCGAGGCCACCGGGGGCCTCGAGACGGCCCTCGTGGGGGCCCTCGCGGCGGCGGGCCTCCCGGTCGTCGTGGTCAACCCCCGCCAGGTCCGGGACTTCGCCCGGGCCACGGGGCAGCTCGCGAAAACCGACGCCCTCGATGCGGCCCTCCTCGCCCGCTTCGGGGCCGTCGTCCAGCCCGCGGTGCGCCCCGTGCCGGATGCCGCGACGCAGACCCTGGGGGCCCTGGTCACCCGGCGGCGGCAATTGGTGGACATGCTCACCGCGGAGCGGAACCGCCTCGGGAGCGCCCCACGGGTGCTCCACCGGGAGCTCCGGACGCACATCGCCTGGCTGGAGCGCCGCCTGGCCCGGATGGATGCGGATCTCGGCACGGCGCTCCGCGCCAGCCCCGTCTGGCGGACCCAGGACGATCTCCTCCAGAGTGTCCCCGGGGTGGGGCCCATCTTGTCGGCCACACTCCTCGCCGACCTCCCCGAGCTCGGGACGCTCTCCCGCCACGCGATCGCCGCGCTGGTCGGGGTCGCCCCCGTCGCTCGCGACAGCGGGGCGTTCCGGGGCCGCCGTCGGATCTGGGGCGGCCGGGCGGCGG
This sequence comes from uncultured Planctomycetaceae bacterium, assembly GCA_964430315.1. Lineage (GTDB taxonomy): Bacteria > Planctomycetota > Planctomycetia > Pirellulales > Thermoguttaceae > CALFBP01. Next base: position 252 of record CAYSGY010000589.1, on the reverse strand, counting down.
TCCGGGCGGTCCTGTACATGGCGACCCTGGCCGCCGTCCGCTGCAACCCGGTGCTCGGCGCGTTCTACCGCCGGCTCACGGAGGCCGGGAAGCTCCCGAAGGTCGCGCTCACCGCGTGCATGCGGAAGTTGCTCACGATCCTGAACGCCATGGTAAAGCACCAGACACGCTGGGACCCGCGGCTCGCAGCCGTGTGAGTTTCGCCGGAGCGTGCATTTTACCTCTTGACACCGAACACAGTCGCTTGGCGGT
>CAYSGY010000588.1:0-2964 GCA_964430315.1 uncultured Planctomycetaceae bacterium | reverse complement strand
TCCACCGTTCCCCGAAGGATATCGAACTCGTGATGCAGGCCGAGGATCTCCACGTCGTCCCCCTCATCACCTGGGGCAACGAGCAGAGCGCATGGCCGCCGGGCGGAGTGCCGAAGGAGCCGCTGCTGCGATTCGACGAAAACCGCTATTGCCACCTTCTCGGCGGCCGGCACGTGCGCCCGGGCGGGACGTTCGACTACTTCAATCTCTCGACCCCGCTGCGGCTCGGCTCGCCCAAGGCCGAGTATCCGCCGCTGGTCCAAGCCCTGGAGAAGATCCGCGCCCAGGCGGGCGCCTGGGTCGACGCCAGCAAACCGTTCTGGTGGGACGTGCCGATGCTGGCCGCCCTGGGGCAACTCGACTCGATCCAGGTGGCCCACAGCCATCTCGGACGTACGAAGTCGATCCCCAACGAGGCCGACGGGAAGCCCCGCGACGTGAAACGGTTCCCGGGCGTGTTGGGCAACGCCCTCTGGTCGCAGGAGATCTACTTCCACCTGTTGAATTGCGGCCTCCGCATCCCGCCCACCGCAGGCAGCGGCTCGGGTGTTACCTCCAACCCCGCGGGCTACAACCGCGTGTACGTCTACGTCGACGGCGATTTCAGCTACGAGAAATGGTGGGAGGGCCTGCACGCGGGCCGCGTGATGCTGACCAACGGCCCCCTGCTTCGCCCGACGGTGCGAGGCCAACCGCCGGGCCACGTCTTCCACATCGACCGGGGAGAATCGGCCGATTTTGAGATCGGCCTGACCCTTTCGATCCGCGAGCCCGTCCGCTACCTGGAGATCATCAAGGACGGCCGCGTCGTCCAGGAGATCCGCTTTGCCGACTACCGCCAGAGCGGCAGGCTGCCCAAGGTCCACTTCGATTCCAGCGGCTGGTTCCTCCTGCGCGCCGTTGGGGAAGAGAGCAAAACGTATCGTTTCGGCATGACGGGTCCCTATTTTGTGGAAATGAACTACGGCCCGCGGATCAGCAGGAGTTCCGCCCAGTTCTTCCTCGACTGGGTCATGGAACGGGCGCGGCAAATCGATCTGAAAGACCCCGATCAGCGCCGCGCCGTGCTCGAGTACCACCGCAAGGCCCGCGACTTCTGGCAAGACCTCGTCAAGAAGGCCAGCGCGGATTAGGCGTTTCGTGGTTCTTTCTTTGGAACGGGATCGCCTCCGGTCTCATTCAAGTCAAAACGCGGTTCTGCCAACCGGTGTTGCCGAGAGCGGCCCGCGTTGAGCGATCACTTCCGCCCCGCCGCCTCCAGGAGTTCCATCGCCCGGCGATGCTGCGGCGAGGTGACCGCCCCTTGCAGGATCGGGTCTTGACTCTCCACGAGGTGCTGCCGGAGCCGATTGAGCAGGTCGGCCCGAATCGCCGCGTATTCCGGGCGCTCGGCCACGTCGCGCTGCTCCCACGGGTCCTTGGCCAGGTCGAACAGTTCGACGTGCGGGTGATAGGCCACGGCGCGGTTCGCCGGAACCATGGTGTCGGAAGGCGGGCGCCAGCACTGCGACGGGTCGATGAACGCCGGCGCCGTGGTGAAGTTGACGATGAGCTTGTGCGTTTCCGTGCGGATCGCCCGGCGCGGGTCGTAGTAGTCGTGGTACGTCAGTTCCGTGAAGACCTCGCGGCGGGGCTCGTAGGCCTTGCCGTCCAACAACGCGGCGAACGACCGGCCTTGCACGTTGTCCGGGATCGGCACCCCGGCCAACTCCAGGATCGTCGGCAGATAGTCGACGTTGGAGATCAGTTCCGGGCGGACCGCGCCGCCATGCCAGCCCCTGCGGCCCGGAAGACGAAGGATCAGGGCCACCTGGACTCCCGGCTCGTAGAGCGAGCATTTCGCCCTCGGCATGGCAACCCCGTAGTCCGTGGTGAAAATCGTCAACGTATCGGCCTCCAGCCCCGACTCCTTGAGGGCCGCTAGGAGCCGGCCGAACTGCGTATCGACGTGGCGCACCGCCCCCTGCAATCCGGCCAGCTCGCGCCGCGTCCCTTCGGTCTCCTTGAGGTAGCCCGGCACGTCGACGCCGAGCGAGTCGTCGGGTTCGAGGCCCGGGCCGGGGAAACTGTTGTCGCCCGGCAGCGCCCCCGGCCACGTCGGGGCTTCGTACCCCAGGCGGTGCGGCTCGATGAACCCCACGGACAGGAAGAACGGCTTCCCGCGCTTGCCCCGAAATGAACTCAACAGCCCGATGGCCGCGTCGGTGGCCGGTTTGGCCTTCGCATTGGGGAGGTGACGCTCGTATCCGCACCGCTTGTAGCCGGAAGCGGTCTCGTGGAGGATCCCGACGGCCGCGGTCGTGTAGCCGGCCTCCCGGAGGATCTGGGCCAGGTGCCGCTCGCCGGGATTCAGGTCCCATGCGAAATTGGCGTGGCACAGGCCCATCACCCCGTTGGAATGCGGCCACCGGCCCGTGAAGATCGACGCCCGCGACGGGCTGCACCCCGGGTTCGTGCAGAAACTCCGCGAGAACCGCACCCCCTCGGCCGCCAGCCGGTCGAGGTTCGGCGTTTGCACCGTCTTCACCCCGTAGCAGTGCAGGAACTGGCCGAGGTCATGGCAATGCAGCAACAGGATATTCGGACGCGGCTCCTGGGCGTTCAGGCGGGAGTCACTCAAGAGCACTGCGAATAGTCCACTCGACGCCAAGAGCAGCCAACGTCGCGACATCATGGGCCGTTTCCTTTCGTTTTGGGGGCCTCGCCTCGGTAGGTCCTGCCTGCCGGGCGGGACCTCTCCTGGAGTCGAGTCCAGGCTATAGCGCAAAGGTCCCGCTCGGCAAGCGGGACCTACTCGTTGTCGCCCCCGGCTCGATCTCCTTTGCGGTCGGGACAGACTCTTCGCGGCGCCCATCGGCCCAGATGACGGGCCGGCAATCCGCGGTTACGGTTTCGCCTTGGCGTCCTTGGCAGGCCGTGTGTCTTCCTTTGGATCCGCCTCCTGACCCGGGAGGCTCCTGGCAA
>CAYSGY010000587.1:0-2981 GCA_964430315.1 uncultured Planctomycetaceae bacterium | reverse complement strand
ACCGCGACGTTTTGGAGTGCGGCAACTTGTTGCCGCTTTCTTTTGTCTGGCGGTGGACGGTTGCCGGTGGCGGACGGGCCGGCCGAATCCAAAGCGGCGACAAGTCGCCGCACTCCGAAAGCCTGTAGGCGTCAGGTCGCTTTGCGGAGGATCAGGAGCGAGCGAGAGGGCATCTGCCACCGCTTGAGCGGAGTCACCGCCGGGGCGGTCCGATCCACCGTGGAAAGGAACGCCTCGGAAGTGTCCACTTCCACGCCGGTCTGACCGTAGTTCGCCAGGACCAGGTGGAGGTCCCGGTTCGCGAACGCCGAGGCCACAACGCCTTTGGGCAGCGGCCGCGCAAACAGGCTGGACTCGCCAATCTCCAGCCACGCCCATGTGCCTTCCTCGACCAATCGGTGATATTGGGCGAGCCAGCGTGCGTGGGTGGGACGGGTCTGGGGACGTTGCGGTACCGCGTCCCAGCCGCCGTAGGTGTAGGGCCCGTTCGGATGGGCCTGATAGTACCTCCACGCCTCCCGGCAGCGGCGGACCCAGAAGTCACGGTCTTCGGGCGGATAGGCGACGCCGGGAATCATGCCCCGTTCGCCAGTGAAAGGCCGGCCCGCCTGAAGCGCAGGGAACTGCATGTACGGAATCGCGTGGAGGAAGGGCTCGTCGTCGCTGTCGACCTTGGCGAACGTCATGTCGATACAGGGGACCACGTAAGGCGGATGGTCCTTGGTCGCCTCGCGCAGACCGTCGGCGCTCCCGACCCCTTCGCCGACCCAAAGGTAGTCGTACACCCGGAGGCCCGCGGTCCGCGGCTGGTCGGCCCCGTCGACGTGCAGCTTGAGAATCCCGGCGCGTCGCTTCACTTCGCCGTAGATCAACGCCAAGAGATCGGTGAACGCGCCGTCGTGCTCGGGCGTCTCCTCGAAGGCAGGCACTTCGTCTTTGGCGGGACGGTTGAGGCGTTTCCGGACGTTCGACACGTAGCCGCCGTCGATGTAGATCCCGTCCATGCCGAATTCATCGAGCATCCGGGCCACGCGCGGGAGCAGGAAGGCCCGCCAACCCGGACTCGCCGGCGAACAGCGGGCCATGTCCCAGTAGCCGACCCGGAGGTTGTCGCCCTCCCGCGACCACTCCTGCCGGAAGCCGGGATGGGCGCGTTCGAGGAAGCACGCCGAAGCGTAGGGGAGGATCTTCATCCCGCGACGGTGAACCATCTCGATGAAGCGGCGCCCGCCGGCCGGGTTGAGCACGGAGTACTTGTCGCCCCCGAACAGGCGCAACGAATCGTTCCACTCGTCGAAGACCTGGATCAACTCAATCCCGTGCGCCTTCAATCGGTCGAGTTCCTGCTCGTCGTACTCGCCGGGCTCCCAGGGCTTGCGACAGGGGTATTCGCCGAGATTGTAGCAGCACTGGCCGGGCAGGTAGGTCGTGACCAGGTGCTTGCGCAGGCACGTGCGGATCGCGCGCTCACAGAACCCGATGCTCTCCAACCGGCGGCGATGGTCCGCCGCGGTGTAGGTTGCCAGGATCGAGGCGGTGCGACGGTCCGAAGTCGCGGCGAGCGACTCGTGGGCGCATCCCGAGCCGGATGCCGCTCCAAGGGCAACTGCGCTTCGGAATCCTGCCTTGAACAACTCCCGTCGGTGCATAGCTGCTCTCCGCGCAGGGCCGAAGGCGTCACCCCCCGATCTCCGGAACGGAAAGTCCCCGGCATATCTTGCGTGCCAGTCGATCCGGGATCTCCGTATGGCGTGGAACGGCCTCGACTTGCCCTGTTCTCGAATTGGTCCACAGAGAGTGCGATCGTCCCTCTCGTTTCAGATGGCAACCGTGCTTGCGCAGATGCCGCAGCAACGCGTTCCGCTTCATGGAACGGTCACGACTTCACGAAGGGCATCTTCCGGAACGCCACGGAGCCCGTCCCGGCGACGCTCCTCCAGGATCAAGCCGATCGCATCGGCCAGACTCTGCCGGCATTCGTCCTTGGTCCGCCCCTGGCCGTTGGCGCCAGGGATCTCCGGACAGTACGCGATGAACCACTCGCCGTCGCGTTCAATGATCGCGGTGAATTCGTTGCGCATGACGTCATCCCCTGCGCCGACTCAAGACAAGCATACCCCCGCCAACCGACGACTATTCTAGCACGAAGTGGTGGGACGGTCGAGGTACGCCGAACGCCTCTCCCGCACGGAACGGCCTACTGCTTGGCGACGTAGTCGATGACCAGGACCTTGTCGAGGTAGGGGCGCAGCACCTTGCCGAACGCCTTGTGGGCGGGATGCGGGAGGTAGGCGTCGCGGTCGGCGGGTGCCTTGAAGGTCAGAAAGAAGCAGTGCGTGAAGCCCTGATCGAGCTTCTCCGGGCTCATGTTGGTGCCCCATTCGAGGCTGTGAATCACCGGAATCTTCGACGGCAACGCGCGGAACGCGTCCTCCACGCTCTTGATCTGCTGGGGCGTCGTGCCCTCCTTGAACTTGAACAGCACGACATGCCGGACCTGCCCGAGATTCGGGTTCTTGCCGGCCTTCGGCTGGTCTGCGACGACGAGCCCCGCAACACAGGCCACGGCCACCACCGCGATCAACGCCCAACTCAACGCTCTCATGATGCTCTCCTCGATGGATTGGGAAGGAAGGTCCGGGCCCATCCCACAACGTGGCCCGGCCGCCCATAACGTGGCACAGCCGCCCTCGGCTGTGCAAGCCGAACGTCGTTCTGCGCGTCCCGCACAGCCGAGGGCGGCTGTGCCACAAGGTGTCCGGAGCAGTATACCGTGCGGCGGGCGGGGATACACCGGGCCGGGAGAAATCGCGGCCCCCGAGGGGAGACTCCCCAAGCACGGGGTTTCCGGTTCCCGGAGCACGGGCTATATTCCTCCTCTGGATCACGGACCCCAAACGCCCTCAGGCAGCCAAGGAGTCGCCGGTGTCGTCTCAATCGGAAGCGCTGGATCTGACGGACTTCGTTCGCGCCATTCCCGA
>CAYSGY010000586.1:0-2996 GCA_964430315.1 uncultured Planctomycetaceae bacterium | reverse complement strand
GCCCTCGCTCTCGCCCGAGGTCGCCGCCGTTTGGGATCTGGAAATGTCGAAGTGTCTTCGGGGCGCCGCGAGCCGGGCGCTCAACCCGAAGGACTTTGAAGAGACGATGAACAGCGCCCAGAAGCACCTCGACAAGTTTCTCAAGGAGCATGCCAATCACGCCGAAGCGGTCACGGCGATGATTTCCGGGGGCACGTTTTCGATCGATCGGGCCCTGCAGCACCTGCGCGCCGCGAAGGAGGCGACCGACAAGGCGGAGAAGGCCAGACAGTTCGCCGACACCCGCAAGTCGCTCGACGAGGCCCGGCCTCGCCTCAAGCAGGCGGCCGAGGCCCTTCAGGAGCGGCTCAAGAGCATGCCGGTTCCCGAGGTTCGCCGGGGGCGTGCGGATCGTGAGGCGAGGGCCGCCCTGGCCAAACGCAACGAGGTCGAGCAGAACCTCCTGAATGCCCGCTTTCAGGCCGGCATGGCCGACTACTATGCGGCCCAAACCTACGAGGATCCGAAAGCCCCCGAGCGCAAATCCCTCCTCCAGAACGCCGCCAAGCAACTCGACGCCATCTATCAGGCCAACCGGATCACGGCGTCCGGCGAGGTCGATCCGATCGGGCTTTACGCCCACATGTGGCACGGCAAATGCGCCGAGGAACTGGGCGACCTGCAGTTGGCTAGGGACATCTACGAAGAGGTCCTGGCCAACGAGCGGCTCAATGTGGTCGACAAGGTCCTCGACCCGCTTTACGCCCAGGTTCAGTACTTCTACTTCAACATCATCGCCCGAAAGGACCCTGATGCCTTCCTCGAGGAAGCCACCAAGTGGCTGAAGGACTACAGCCGCAAGTCGCGTCGCACGGAAGGCTACCAGGGAATCGCCCTCGAAGTGGCCAAGGCGAAGCTGAAGTCCGCGGAGCAGTCGCCCGCCGCCGAAAAGAACAGGCTGACGTCCGAAGCCACGGCCCTCTTGAACGACATGATGGACGTGCCGAGCCCGTACCGCCAGGAGGCCTTCGCGCTTCGAAGGAAATACTCCAAGGTGGAAATGGCCGGCATCGACACCGCAAAGACGTTCGAGGAGGCGGCCGCCATCGCCACGGCGGCCGCCCAGGCCGGCCAGTGGCCGGAGGCGGTGAGAGGCTTCGCGCGGGCCCTGGAGATGGCCAAGGCCGCCAGCCCGAAGGTCCCGAAACGTCTCGCCGAGATCCAGGACGCCCTGACCAACGCGAAGCTCATGGAGGCCGTCAAGCTCTTCGAGGAGAACAAGATGGAGGAGAGCCTGACGAGCATCGGCAAAATCCTCCAGGAAGACAAAGAGACCCTGGCCGCGGCCCAGGCCGGCTCGTTGGCCGTTCAGATCGCCTTGAACCTGTACGCGGCCGCGGGCGATGAGGAGAAACGTCAGGCGGCGCTGGAGCGACTCCAGAAGATCTGCCAGATGGCCGAGACGACGTGGCCCGGCAAGGCCCCGGCCGACGACGCCCGGATGGCCATCGCCCAGATCAACCTCGTCCTCGGCAAGATCAAGGAAGCGCTCGATGTCTTCGAGAAGGTCAATCCCAAGTCGGAGCGCTACCCGTTGGCCCTCTATCTGTCGGGCAGGACGTACTGGCAGCTCTATCTGAACGAGAGGATGCAGGGCGGGGCCGACAAGGACAAGCTGGCGGCCGACCGCGCCAGCGCCGTCAAGCGGATCGCCGACGCGCTGGCCGGGTTCCGCAAGGCGGCCGATCCCCACAAGCCCCTCACGCCGCAGCACGTCGAAAGCCAACTGCTCATGGCGTTCGTCCACATGGAAGCCAAGGAGAACAAGGAGGCGGCCGCCCTCCTGCAGCCGCTGGTCGACCAGGTCAAAGCGTCCAAGCCGAAAGGGCTCGACGAGACCACGGTCCGAATCTTCCGCGCCGCCCTGCAAGCCAACCTGGGAATCGGCGACGTGGGCCGCGCCAGCGACGTGGGCATGATCCTGTGCGACCTCGGGGCCGACGTCCAGCCGGTCAACGCCGTGCTGGTCGACTTCGCCCGCGTCATGGACGAGGAACGCAAGAACGCCGAAGCGGGCGTGACCCGCGCCACGGCGTCCGGCGACGCCAAGGCCACCGAGGCCGCCAACGCCAAGCTCAAGTCGACCCAGACCCTCATCGGCAATTTGCTCAAGAAGCTCGCCGCCCGAAAAGAACACTCCGTATACGGCCTGGTCAGCGTCGGCGACCTGTGCGCGGCCGTGGGCCTGTCGGCCGAGGCCCGGCAGCTCTACGAGCGGCTCCTGGCCATCCCCAACGTCGACAAGAGGGCCGCCACCCGCGCCCGTGCCCAGCTCATCGGGCTGCTCCGCGCGGCCGGCGCGTTCGACCAGGCCGTCGAGGAGGCCCGGCAGTTGGCGGCCGACAATTCCAGGTCGCTTGAGCCGCAAATGGAACTCGGACGCTGCCTCCAGGCAAGGGCCGAGAAGGACCCCACGAAGTACGACGAGGCCTTCACCCACTGGACCCGCGTCCGCAACTTCCTCCAGCCGATCCGGAAGAAGCCGCCGGAATACTACGAAGTGATCTACAACGCCGCGTGGTGCCTCTATGCCCAGGCCTACCAGACCCAGGAGAAAGTCGAGCAGCGCTGCACCGAGGCCATTCAGTTGCTCAAGTCGGCCCTGGTGCTCAACGAGAAACTGAGCGGCCCCGACATGGTCGCCAAGTACGAGGCGCTGCTGGAGGCGATCCAGAAGTTCGTCCAACAGGCCGGCGGCGCTCCTGCAGCTCAGAACCAGTAAGCCCATCTTCCGCGGAGCGACCGTCCAAGAGGGACTCCCCTCTCCCGTTCGACAGGAGAGGGGTCGGGGGTGGGCTGCTAAAAACGGTGATGCGATGACCTGGATTGTGTATCCCCGATTTGTTCCGCCTTCAGCCGTTTTCTCTAGCCCAGGCGTTTACGCCTGGGTCAACGAGCCGGACAGGGAATGGTCAGGCCCGTTTACGGGCCTCCTCCGTCGACAACCGGCAGGAGGC
>CAYSGY010000585.1:0-3002 GCA_964430315.1 uncultured Planctomycetaceae bacterium | reverse complement strand
GCGTCTACGTCGTGGTAGCGTTCGGACTTGATGGTTTGATTGAGGTTGTCGTAGTCGGTGCGGGCGAAGGTGTGGCGGTCCTGGTCGTCGGCGTCGGAGAGGACGTATTGCTGCCGGTTGCGCCAGTCGTAGAGATACTCGGTCACGCGGAAGGCCGACTCACTGACGTGCTGGATCGTGGTGGCCAACAGGCCGCTGCCGCCGCCGCAACAGCCGCTGCATCCGCCGGCACCGTGGTAGGCGTATTCGGTCACCAGGACCATGTTGTTGGTCGACGCGGCGCTGCTCGACGAACTGGACGACGAGACCGGGGCCTCCGAGCAGGGCTCGCGGCCCGCGCTCGGGTCGGAGTCGGTCGCGCCGGTGTCGTCGGTGCCGACGTAGACGCAGACCGGGCGGTCCTGGTCGTCGAACACGCTGCGGGTAATCGTGCCGCCGGGCGCGGTCTGACGGTTCCGCCGGCCCATCGCGTCGTAGCCGTAGGTGCTTTCCGCGTAGTTCGTGCCTTCCTCGCCGTCGCCCGATTCGGGGATGGCGTGGTAGACCCGGCTCGACACGGGCCGGCCCGGGAGGTAGGTGTCGTACTGGTACGTGGTCCACCGCACATAGGACGACTGCGGGAACGAGTCGCTGGCCGAGAGCTTTCCGGAGGTCGAGGCCCGGACGGCCCGGATCGTTTCCTGCACGTTGCCCTCGACATCGTACTTCGTGATCGAGACGGGGTTGACCAGGGTGTAGGTGTAATCGGGCGACGTGCCGGTGGCGTAGCCCTGGGCGGACCAGATTTCGTACGCGGCATCCCGGTACACGGTCCACGAGGCGGTCCGCACCGTGGTGGCGACGCCGCTGAGGTCCACGCTGTGCTCGGGCCCGAGGGTCTGGGTGAGTCGGGCGCGGTTGTCGTGCTCGTAGTCGGTCACGAGGTGGAGGCCGCCGCCGGTCGGAGTGCTCCAGCCCTCGGGGAGCGTGAGCTGCGAGCCGTCCACGTCGTCGATCCTCTGCGTGACCACGCCGAGCGCGAGGTCGTACTCGTAGTGGGTGATCGTGCCCCGCTCGTCCCTGAGCCAGACGAGATTGCCGTCGTCGTCGAACCGCTCGGTCCGCGTGGCCGAGACGCCCGAGCCGTTTTGATCGGTCGGCACGGCCGGCAGCGTGATGACCCGCTGGAGCATCTGTACGGTATCGGGATGCCAGAGATAGCTGAAAGCAGTCTCGATGGGGCCGCTGCCGTCCTCGTTGCGGTAGACGGTCACCTTCGACACGGGATAGACCGTCAGCGGGGGACCGGACGCGCCGGAACTCGACGAGCTGCTGGATCTGCTGGCGTCGGGCGTGGCCGTGTGCCCGGTGTACTCGTACTTGCGGAGGAGGATGGGCGTGCTGTCGCGGCCCTTGCGGATCTTCTCATAGGCGAGGTACCCCGCCACCGCCCCTTCCTCCAGATCGGTGGCCGCATAATACTCGTTGAGATACGCCAGCCCGACCGTGTAGGACTCGGCCTCCGACCGCCAGGTGACCGAAAGCTCGTTGCCGCCGGCGCCGGCGTCGTCGACGTAACTGTCGATGGCCGAGGGCGTGGCCTTGACGAGCAGACGCGAGTCGTCGTCGTACTCGTTGAACTCGATCGCGCTGCCGTCGCTGGTGACGCGCTCGCGGAGGAGGATCTGGCCCATGTAGTTGGTGTAGACGATCGTCTGGCTGCCGTCGTCGCGGGTCTCGGTGGTCTTGCGCTTCCAGTGGTTGTAGCCGTTGGCGTGGGTGCCGTCAACGTAGGTGAGCGTGGTCTCCAGGGCGCCGCCCTCGACCCGCTCGCGCGTGACCCGGTAGTCGCTGTTGTACTCGAAGTAGTGATCGGCATACTGGGCGACCTGGGCATCGGACGCGGTGAGGGGATCGGCGACCGCGGGATCGGCCGCCAGGGCGGCATAGGCCGCGGGATTGACCACGTACTTCAGCCCGTGGACGAACCCATTGGACTGGCCCGAGGTCCAGTAGCGGTAATAGTGGACCGCGTCGGCGACCCAGGCGCTGTCGTCGAGGTGCTGGTGGGTGGCCGTCTTCAAATCGCCGAGGCTGCCGAACGAGTCGCCGGAGGCGCCGGTGTAGTAGGTGTACAAAACGCGTTCGACGTTCTCCCACGCCCCCTGGTCCACGCGCCGGCGGAGCGTGATCGACTGGATCCGCTCCTCGCCGTCGCTGCCTTCGGCGTAGTCGTAGAGATAGGATTCGTCGGTCGTGACGCCGCCCGAGGTGCTGCTCCGCTGGACCTCGGCCACGTGGTGGTCGGCCGTGTAGTCTACCGCCTCGGTCGTCTGCCCGCCGGGCACCGTGACCTTCTTGAAGCGGCCCGGATGATCGGCGTCGGGCTGCAAGTCGTAGAACTCCCAGACCGTGCCGTCGGCGTAGGTGAGTCGGAAGACCCCGTTGGCCGCATCGTGGGCAAGCGACACATCGAGCCCGTGCCGGGCCACGTAGGACTCCCCGGAGAGGTCAAACCAAAACGCTTCGCGGGAATCGAAGACCGCGACGACGAGGTCGTTGGGCTGATCGAACAGGTACGGCAAGGCGCTGATCATCCAGTCGTAGCCGTTGCCGAAATCGGTTTCCGACGAGAGACGGTTACTGTAGACGCGGCGATGCCCCCACCCCTGCCCGAATCCGGACGAGGAGAGATCCTGGGCGGCAAGCGCAATCTCGCCGTTGAAGTAGCGGACAGGATGGCCGGTGACCTCGTCTTGGCACGGAACACATATACTCTTCTCGCACGGGCCGCATTTTCCGGGGGACACGCCTCCATTTCCTCTGCCGCCTCCATTTCCTCTGCCGCCTCCATTCCCTCCGCCATTGCCACCCCCCCCGCAGGATCCTCCCATCAGACACTTGCCACCGCCACCACCACCACCACCACCACCACCACCACCACCACCACCACCACCACCACCGCCACCGCCGCCACCACCACCGCCGCCACCACCACCGCCGCCGGGGCCGCCGCCGGGGCC
>CAYSGY010000584.1:0-3009 GCA_964430315.1 uncultured Planctomycetaceae bacterium | reverse complement strand
AGTCGGCCACCGCGATCCCGAGTCCGAACGCCGTGGTGTCGGTCCCCGCCTCGCGGCTCACGTCGCGGAACCGCCAGGCGCCCAGGTTTTTGTAGAGGGCGTGCCGCGGGGGCGGGTCGTACTTCACGCCCGGAAGCGAGGCCCCGTTCGGGAAGTAGAGGTCGATCAGGCCGTCGCCGTCGTAGTCCAGCGTGGCGACTCCGGCCGACATGGTTTCGGGCGTGAAGTGCCGCCCGCTGCTTCCGTCGCGGTGCTCGAAGGTGATTCCGCAATCCCCGGAGACCTCCTGCAACCGGATGCGGCACTCCGCCTTCGGCAGACCGGTCTGCGGCGTGGCCCGCGGGGGCTCGACCGGCAGGACGGGGGCGGGGCTCACCGGCAAGAGCATCGCGGTCTTCGGGGTGGCGGCCTGCTCGGGTTCGGACGCTGTGGGCTTGCACCCAGACACCATCACGGCCAGACCACACAGCACTGCCGCAAACCGCATGCCCACGATTGCTCTCCCCGTCCTCATTCTGAAATACCAATCCACAAGCGATCAACGACGCCCTTTTTCGGCGGAATTCCGCAGATTCTCGAAAACGGTCAGGCACGGCATCGGGCCGTCGCCCTCGGGGGACCAGAAGAAGTTCCCCATCACAATGTCCGCATCGCCGTCGCCGTCGATATCGCCGACGTCACCGACCGGATGAAACGGCGTGCCGGTCTCCAGGGAGTACCGCGTGAAATTCCCGGGCGACGTCTGACGCAGCCACGCCACCGAGTCGAGCTTCCCCGCGTCGGGGCTCGCGGGGGCGAACACGGGAATGAACGCGCTGGTGACGATGTCCAACCGGCCGTCGCCGTCCAGGTCGGCGGGAAGAATCGTGTGCTCGCCAGGCATGTGGGTCAGGCGGTGCCGGGTGAACGGGAAGCCTCCCCGGTTCTCCAGCCAGGCCAGGCCGTGGTAAGGCCGCAGGATCGGCGGGATCTCCACCTGGTCGCCGTTGGCCGTCAGGACGTCGGTCCTCCCGTCGCCGTTCAGGTCGAGAAGCCGAATGCCCACCGAGGCCCACGCGCAGTGCGGGGCCTTGTAGATCGTCTCCTTCCGGAAACTGCCCCAACCGCGATTCACAAACGCCACGACCTCCTCATGCTCCTGCGACACGAGCGAAACGAAATCGGGATGGCCGTCGCTGTTGAGGTCCGTCACGGCCACGTCGCTGGCCCCGGGGCGGTAGTCGATCGGGATCGGCTCGAACTCGGGGTGCGACCAGTCCGTGGTGCAGTTCTCCAGGAGGACGATCCCCCCGGTGTTTACCTGGCCGAAAGCCGCCAGGACGATGTCGAGCTTGCCGTCGCCGTTGAAGTCCGCGGCCGCCACGTCGGCCACGCGGCTGAGCTTGTCGATCAGCGTGACCGCCTCGAAGCGGCCTTCTCCCCGGTTCCGCAACCAGACCAGGGACCCTTTGTCGGTGTCCAGCGGCATGAACTCGCCCAGATTGCAGACCAGGATGTCGCGGCGCCCGTCGCCGTCGAGGTCGACGACCCTGGGACGGCAAGGATGGGGCACGACGCTGAAGACCTGAGGCGACTCGCCCGGGCGGGAAGGGTCGCAGAGGACGACCACGCCGTGACGCATATCGGAAACCAGCAGTCGCACCGGACCGCCTTCCGAGAGCCGGACGAACTCCACGCCGGAGACCGCGGGCGGGCCCGGGATCGCCTCCAGCGTGACCTCGCGGCGTCGAAAGCCCAGCGGCGACGGCGGCGAACCGAGCGCGTCGGCCGGCAGGGCAAACTCCTCCGGGGCGCGGGAAACAAAGTAGCGGATTGCGTCGTCCATGGGGGGAATGACGTGCTCTTGGACCGGCCTCGGTCCCTTCGCAAATCCGTACATCATCTCGATCCGGTCACGCCAAACCCGTTTCGGCTGGCAATCGGCGGGCGGCAGCACGTGGCAGGTGGAGCAGAACTGTTCCACCGCCGCTTCGCCCTGCCGGACCCGTTCCTCGTTCCCCGCCGATCGCCCTTCCCCCACTCGGACGCCGAACGGATTGCTCTTGCCGGACTCGGGGGCGGGAGGCGGTTCGACGCGGAACCCACCGATGCGCACCGCCACCGCCGACGCGATCACCGCGGCGACCGCCGGCAGCAACACCGCGATGCCGATCCGCTTCCGCATGGTCCCGATTCCCGCCAAGGCCGGTCAACGACAGAGAATCTCACGCCAAGGCGCCAAGACGCAAAGGGCGTTTCGGCAGGCAATCGTTCGACAATCGCCATGAGGCCAACGTGCCTCCCGTGCCGCCGCGATTCTCGGCGTCTTCGTTCTTGGCGTCTTCGCGCCTCTGCGTGATACCTTCCCCCGCGCATCACGCCACGGACTCGATGGTCGCCTCATTGGCTGCTGCCGCGGCCCGGGGCGTCCTTCAACTCCCAGAATCGAACCTGGAGCCGCTCCCATGCCAACTCGTCTCCGCAGTCCTTCGCGTACTTGGCGATCCGCCGCATCATCGGCTGTGGGATCTTGTCGACTCGTTCAATCTGGAGGATCTCTTGCCGCAGCTCCTTGCCCCGGCGCCACAAGTCCTCGAGGGCCTTCACCTGGTCGAGCTTCCTCAGGCGGCGGTGGATGCCCGCCAACTGAAACCGGGCGACGTAGTCGTAGCCGTTCAAGGCAAGGGCATTGCGGCAGCAATTCTCCGCCTCCTCCAGGTTCCCCCGGGCGGCGTGCAACCAGCCCGTGTAGCGCCAGAACCGGTTGTCATCCACGGCCCCCGGAGGGGCGGCGGCCAGCAACCGCGCCACCTCGTCGGCGTTTCCCTTCTCGATCGCCTCCTCGACGTAATACGATCGCAACTCCAGGTTGTGCGGAAATCGCTGAAAAAGCCGCGCCAGCAGCTTGCGGTGATAGGGGACGGTGTCCTCCTCACGCACGTTCTCGCGCTTCAGATCGGGCGTCTCGTCCTCCAACGCCGCCCGGGTCCGGACCAGGTAGAGCGATCGCGCCACGAGGAACAACTCCTC
>CAYSGY010000583.1:0-3025 GCA_964430315.1 uncultured Planctomycetaceae bacterium | reverse complement strand
TCTACACGGCACCCGCAGCCGGTGGAGCGCTTCAGGTGGGATGACGGATGGCGTGGGCCGCAACTCTTTCCTCATTGATTTTATCCGAACCCGTGCCGAACGCAACTGGCTAGCCCTCAAGAGGGAAATCCAAGAAGTCGGAAAATATGGGCAATATGGGATGTTTTTCGGCCGTCAAGATTCGGAGCATCCGCGCGACCGGACCAGCCGATGAAGAAAGTAGGGAAGTGTGCCTGCACGTGGTCGCCGCCTGCCGTGGCAGGATCGGGAGAAGAAGTCTATGACCGTTGCGCCTCAGCCTGAGCAGGTCCGCCAGTTGGTCGCTCGGGTCTTTCGGGAATTCGGGGCTTCGCCCCGCAGTCTCTTCGACCTGAACGAGACGTTGCTCATCAAGAGCGGCCGCTACGTCGCGCGGACGTATCGGGCTCGCGGATTGATGGCCATGTGGCTCGTGGAAGCCGGCATCGTGCAGTTCTATGACGCCGACGGGGCGATGGTGCGGACCGTCAACCTGCTCAAGAAGCTCAGGCCGCGTCCGGTCGCGGCCTAGGTATGATCACCATCGACGGATCGTCGGGCGAGGGCGGAGGACAGATCCTGCGGACCTCCTTGGCGCTGGCCCTTGTGACCGGGAGGGCCTTCTCCATGGAGCGGATCCGCGCGAACCGCTCCAGGCCCGGTCTCCAGCGTCAACACCTGACGGCGGTCCAAGCGGCGGCGGAGGTGGGTCAGGCGGAGGTCGAGGGGGCGGCCCTCCAGTCGCGGCAGATCACGTTCGTGCCTCGGACGGTCCGGCCGGGCGACTACCATTTCCGCGTCGGCTCGGCCGGCAGCGCGACCCTGGTGCTCCAGACCGTCCTGCCCGCCCTCCTCCTCGCCGAAGGGCCTTCGCAACTCGTTCTCGAAGGCGGCACCCACAACCTCTACGCTCCGCCCTTCGACTTCCTCCACAGGGCCTTCCTGCCGCTGTTGAACCGGATGGGCCCTCGGGTCGAGGCCACGTTGGAGCGGCCCGGCTTCTATCCGGCCGGCGGAGGATGCATGCGCGTGGTCGTCGAGCCCCGGCCGACGTTGCAGCCGATTGAGTTGCTCGATCGCGGCAAGATTGTGAGACGCCGTGTGCGCGGCATCGTTTCGCGTCTGCCTCGCCACATCGCCGAGCGTGAAGTGGATACCGCGATGCGGAAGCTCTCCTGGCCCGGCGACTGTGGGAGCGTCGAAGAGGTGGACTCTCCCGGGCCGGGCAACGCCGTGATCGTCGAGGTCCAGTGCGAGCACGTGACCGAGGTCTTCACCGGGTTCGGCCAGCGGGGCGTGCCGGCCGAGAAGGTCGCGGCCGGCGCGGCCCGGGAGGCCCGTCGCTACCTCGAAGCCGGCGTGCCGGTCGGCGAGCACCTGGCTGATCAACTGCTCCTGCCGCTGGCGTTGGCCGGCGGTGGACGATTCCGCACCCTGGCCCCCACGCCGCACACAACCACCAACATCGCCACGCTGAAGCATTTCCTCGATACGAGGATTGCCGCGTCCGAAGTCGAAGGAGACGCGTGGGAAATCGCTGTCGAGACATAGGCCGACACGACGGCGGAAGATGTAGGGTGGGACAAGCGCAGCGCAGTCCCACCGGCATTTCTGTGATTTCGTGGTGGGACTGCGCGGGAGCTTGTCCCACCCTACGCGTTCCGGAACCGTGACAGCCTAATGGACCAGGTCACCGGCGGAGCGGGTGAAGAGGGAGACGAACGTCTCGGGGTCAATCGCTTCCGAGTGGAATCGCACGGTGCCGTCGCCGTAGAGGAAGTTGGCGCCTGCCGTGTGGAAGGCGAAGATCTCGTTGTTATTGCTGCAATTGACGAGTTGCGTGCCGTTGCACATGCTGTGGACCCAGAAGGGCCCTTCGTCGTCGGCCCATCGTGCGCCGCTGATCGTCCGGTTCGGCTCGAGTGTTCCGCCGCGGAGGTACGAGTCGGGCCGTCCCGCCACCTCGAAGAGCACGAAGGTGTTGGAGAGTCCGTCGGTCACTTCGGCGAGCCTCGTGCAGCGCCAGGCCTCGGAGAGGAAGACGTTAACCCACTCGGACCGCATCGTGATGGCCCCGGCCGACACGAGCGGCTTCCACACGCCGGACTCGATGCGCGTGCCTGCGGCATAGTCGGAGATGTACTTGCGTTGTCCGGGGGCGCTGGGGCACAGGAAGGTCGCGATGTCCGTTTCCCGGGCCGCCTTGTTCTCCGTCGCGCTCCAGTTCTTGGCGAAGGTGTACTTCGCGTAGACCACTTGCTGCTCGATGTACGGGAGAAGGTAGGTGAGCAGGTGGTGGTTGGGGCTGCGTCCGAAGGTGGGCGGGAAGACATGGTGGGTGCTCTCGTAGTTGAGCATGCCCAGGCCGATCTGTTTGAGGTGGTTCGCGCACTGCGCCCGGCGCGCCGATTCCCGCGCCGCCTGGACGGCCGGCAGCAGCAGCGCCACGAGAGTCCCGATCACCGCAATGACGACCAGGAGTTCGACGAGGGTGAACCCGGGCCGGCTGCGGCGGGACGATCCCGGCCGCGCGATCCAGCCCCACCGGCGAACGGAGAGGACAATCTCCATGACTGCCGTCCTTCCAGGGCGAATGCGTGAGACCGCACGATGCGGTATATTGTATATGCCCGATATGCCACCGCAAGGCCCTGGACCTGGGGAGACCGGGCGAGTGGCAGGGAAGCCGTCTTCGCCGTAGAATCAAGGACTTGGTCCCATGAGATTCTGCGGTCCTGGGAGGGCCTTTCAGCACACTGGTTCGTGGAGACGTCGTGATGTTGCTTTCCGGCAAAGTGGCCCTGGTGACGGGGGGGACGAAGGGGATTGGAGCGGCCGCGGCCGTCGAGCTGGCTCGGCGCGGGGCCGACGTGGCGGTCAACGGCCGGGTTGACGACGATTCGGCCCGGCAGGTCCGATCGCAGATCGAGGCCCTCGGCCGCCGCTGCCGGATCGTGGTCGGCGACATGGGCAAGCCCGACGACGCGACCCGATCTGTTGAAGAAGC
>CAYSGY010000582.1:0-3033 GCA_964430315.1 uncultured Planctomycetaceae bacterium | reverse complement strand
TAAACAGAGTTGCCGCTCCCCCTCCCCGACCCCTGATCCCCGGCCCCCGCCCCCCTGCCTTCGCCCACCGACACCTTCTACAACATGAAGCGGCTGCACGCGATGTTTGCCGTCGCGTCGTTGGCGTTGGTGGCGTGTACCGTATGGATGCTGGCGGCGGACCACCGGCGGCAGTGGAAGCAATATCAGCGGACGTTCCGCGACCGGATCGAGCCGTGGACCACCGAAGCGGCCCTGCGCGAGCGTGAAGAGGAAGAGTCCTCAACACGGCATGGGCCGTCCGAGCCGGGGCCGGCGGTGTCCGGTCCGGCGGCCACCGATCGGGCCGTGCTCCAGCGGACCCTCCAGAAGCAGCGTCCCAGTTTTGGAAAATGGTTCTTGAGCCTGCCCTTTCTGGACGCCTTGGGGAGACCGCTCTCGATCGAGCAGATCTGGCTCCCCGATCTTCAGATCGACTACAACTTCTGCCACGTGGCCCGTTTCGATCGCTGCATCACGTGCCACCAGGGGATCGACAAGACCGCGACCGGTTCGCCGGCCGAGCCGCTCTACCGAACGCCAACGAGGATAACCGTGCAACTCGCGACGCCCGGCGAGGCGCCGAAGATCGAATCGGACAACGCCGAGGCCGCCGACGAAGCGATCGGGAAGAACTATGGTCTGGTGCTCGCCGAGCGAGGGCAGTTCGATCCGGCCGCCGTGACGGTCGGGCTGGTGTTGCCGCGCACCCCGGCGGCGGTTGCCGGACTCCTTGCCGGCGATGTGATCGTCACGGTCCACGGCAGTCCGATCGCCGATCGGACGGGCCTTCGGCAGCGGCTTCTGCGCGATGTCGTGTGGGGGAAGCCGCTCGTCCTGGAGGTCTGCCGGGGAGTGCCGCAGCCGTACTCCGGGCATCCCCGGCTCGACTTGTTTCTCGGCTCCAAGAGTCCCCACCCGCTGTCCGAGTTCGGCTGCACGATCTGCCATGAAGGGCAGGGGAGTGCCACGGAGTTCAAGTTCGCCTCGCACACGCCGAACGATCCGGAACAGCGGGCGCGGTGGCGGGAGCGGCACGGGTGGTTCTGGAACCACGACTGGGACTTCCCCATGCGGCCCAAGCGCTTCACGCAAAGCAGTTGCCTGAAGTGCCATCACGAGGTGACCGACCTGGAGCAGGGTCCCCAGCAGCCGGAACCGCCGGCCCCAAAACTCCTTGCAGGATACCACCTCGTGCGACGCCTCGGGTGCTTCGGCTGCCACGAGATCAAGGGGATCGACAACGACGGCCGGCGCCTCGGCCCGGACATGCGATTGGAGCCAAACGGTGGCAAGAACGTCCATGACGCCTCCCCCGGGACGATGCGCAAGGTGGGCACTAGCCTCCGCGACGTGTCCGGGCGGTTCGACGCCGCGACGATCGCCGCGTGGATTTCCGACCCGGCCGGCGTCCGCCCCACGACCCGGATGCCGCACTTCTTCGGCCTCCACGAACACCTGGATCCGCCCTCGCTGGCCGAGACACAGCGATTGGAAGCGGTCGAAATCCGCACGATGGCGGAGTACCTGCTGGCGGCAAGCCAGCCGGTCGCCCCGTCGGCGCCGCCGGCCGGCGTGACGGAAGCGCCGTCGGCCGAGCGAGGGAAGCGGCTCTTTCGCGTCCAAGGCTGCCTGGCGTGTCATCGGCACCAGGATTTCCCCGAGGGAGAGGCGATCCAGGGGCCCGACCTATCGCGTGCCGGGGCGATGTTCCGCGGCCCGGACGCGACGAAATGGCTGGCGAGCTGGATTCGCGATCCCTCGCGGCACTCCCCGCGCACGATCATGCCGAATCTGCTCCTCGCGCCGTTGCCGCTGGACGGCAAGGCGGAGCAGCTCACCGATCCGGCGGCCGACCTGGCGGCCTACTTGATGGCCTCGAAGGGCTGGGAGCCGAAACCGCTTGCGGCGTTGGTCGATGCCGATCTTGAGGAGCTTGCGCTGCTCTTTCTCCGCAAGACGTTTCCGCCGCAGACGGCCGAGAGTTTTCTTCGTCAAGGGATTCCGGCGTCGATGGCCTCGCACGTCCCGCCCGACGTCGCGGAGCTGCTGGCCCCGATCACGCGCGAGAAGAAGATCCGCTACGTGGGCCGGTCGACGATCCGAAAGCGGGGCTGCTTCGGATGCCACGATGTGCCGGGTCTGGAGGACGGCCAAGGGATCGGGCCCGCGCTCTCCGACTGGGGACGCAAACAGGAATCGCTCCTGGCCTTCGAGCAGATCGACCGCTTCCTGGGGGGAAAAGGGGAAAACAAACCGGGAAAAAGGAAAAGAAACGGGGAGGAAAAGGAGGAAAAGGGGGACAGGCCCGGTTTCGGCTCCTGTGGCACAGCCGCCCCCGGCTGTGCTGCGGAGGTCGGCGGCGACGAGGGCGGCTATTCCCCATTCTACGCCGAGGCGATCGCCTCGAAACGCCGCGAGGGTTTTCTCTGGCAGAAGCTCCT
This sequence comes from uncultured Planctomycetaceae bacterium, assembly GCA_964430315.1. GTDB lineage: Bacteria > Planctomycetota > Planctomycetia > Pirellulales > Thermoguttaceae > CALFBP01. Next base: position 571 of record CAYSGY010000582.1, on the reverse strand, counting down.
CGCGCCGCGGAGCTTCGACTACCAGAAGACGGCCACGAAGGGCTACAACGAGCACCTCTTGATGGGCAAGTTCACCCTGACCGACGCCGAGCGCGAGGCGATCGTCACCTTCGTACTCGGGCTGGTCGCCGAGCCGCCCAGGACGCGATACGTCTTCCATCCGGACGGGCAGGGCAGGGCGATCGTCGAGGGCCGCAAGGTCCTCGACCGCTACGGTTGCGCCCAGTGCCATACGCTCGACATGGAGCGGTGGACGATCGAGGTGGATCCGTCCCGGTTCCCGGGCCCGCCGCCCCAGGCCGAGTACGATTTCCTCAAGCCGGCGATCGGGCCGGAGCGGCTGGCCGCGTCGCGGGCGGCGGATCGGCGCGGCCTGTGCCGTGCGGAATTGGTGGGAATGCCCCAAGTCAACGCCGAGGGCAAGCCGGAGGAGACCGAGGACGAAGACGGCAATCCGCAGTACGTGTTCACCCCTTGGGAGCCGGCCGTGATTGCGGGGAAGGTCTGGCCGGTGGGCGGGGCCGGGGTGCTGGTCTCGCCGGGGCAGATCGTGGCCAGGCGTCCGCCCCGC
>CAYSGY010000581.1:0-3078 GCA_964430315.1 uncultured Planctomycetaceae bacterium | reverse complement strand
ACAGGGCGCTGGAACTGGCGTAGACGACTCGCCGCACCCCGGCGCGGCGTGCCGCGTCGAGGAGCGTGACCGTGCCCGTGGCGCAGGCCGCATGGGTCCGCAAGGGGTGATCGACGCTCAGCGGCACCGAGGCCAGCGCGGCCTCGTGGAAGACGCAGTCAACCCCAGCGACGGCCCGAGCCACGGCGTCGGCATCGACCAGGTCGGCCTCGACCAACTCCACCGCATCGCCGAACGGCGCGAGATTCGAGCGGAAGCCGGTGCTCAGGTTGTCCAACACGCGGACCCTGTCCCCACGCCGCACCAGGGCCTCGACAAGGTGCGACCCGATGAACCCCGCCCCGCCCGTCACCAAGAAAGTACGCATCCGCATCCCCCAAAGGCTTGCATTCCCCGCAAGTCTTCGTCAGGCCGGAGGAGAAGGAAAAAGGGAAAGGTGAGGAGAAAAAGGAAAGACGAGGGAAAGAGGAGAGGGAAAGGAAGAATAAGACGATCGCGCGGCCCCGGATGCCCCCGCACCCGCCCTTGCTTCTTTCCCCTTTTCCCGTCTTGTGTTTTCCCTTTTCCCTTCTGCCTACTTCTTCAACGCGCCGAGAATCGCGTCCGCGATGGCCTTCATGCCCTTGTCGCCCGGATGGGCGGCGACGCCGGCGTGGGCGTAGCTGCGTTCGGAGCGTGCGTAGTTCGACTCGTCCGTGCCCAGCGTCCCGATGTCGACGAACACTCCGCCAACGTCCTCGCAAGCCTGCTTGAGGATCTCGTCCTTGGGCTTATTCCGCCAGAAGCAGCTTCGCACGACGATCGTCGGATTGCCGTTCGCCTTGAACGTCTTGAGGAGCGTATCGAGGCCCTTCTTGAACGCGGCCTTCGAGGCGTCGGAGGTCAGAGCGGGCACGTTTTCGCCGATCGCCACGATCACGAGATCGGCCTTGAACGCAAGGTGCTTCTTGAGGCGGGCGGCCACGTCGAACGTGTCGTAGTGTCGCTCGAAGTCGGCGATGTTGTCGACCAGGATCTCGGGCCGGTGGCCGAGCATCTTGGCGATCGCGGCGGTCAGGACGTGCACGTAGTCCTTCTCGCGCTCGCTCGCGGCCATACCCCAGTTGCCCGACCAGGAGACGGCCTTCGAGGGGCCGTGCAGGGTGATGCTGTTGCCCAGGAACAGGATCCGCCCGGCCTTGAGGTTGCCCAACGCCGCGGCCCGGACGCCGGACGCGGCAGGCTCTGCCGCCCAGGTTCGATGGCCTGTCAGAATGCCCGAAGCGCCGCAGAGGGCGATGCCGAGGGCCACCGTGAAGATCGTCATGCTCGGTCTTTGAGACATCCGCAACACACCTTGCCTTTCCTGAAAGTCTCGAGGAAGCCGTCGCCGGAACCACACGGGATGCCCCTTCCCAGGGCCCAGTGTAATCCAGGACTGCCGGCTCGGGAATGTGGGCCGGATCGTTGAAGCGGGCTTGGGGCCGCGGTAGACTGGGAGCGGGGCCCAAAACGACCCGTAGCCCAGCCATCCTGGCTGTCGCGCGACGTAGCCCAGCCATCTTCGCTGTCGCGCGACGTGGCCCAGCCATCCTGGCTGTCGCGCGACAGGCTGGAAGCCTGTGCTACTTGGGTGGATGGCTCTCCCGGCACCACACTTTTTGACCGGAGGATGCAGGAATCATGCCGAATCTGATCTCGCGCCGCGGGTTTTGCGGCGGTGTCCTGGCGATGGCCGGGGCGACGGCGATCCGTTCCGAAACGCTTGCCGCGGAGAACGCCGAGGCCGACTCGCCGGGGCTCCCCCTCGTCGATTTCCATGTCCATCGCGACGGAACGACCGTCGAGAAGCTCCTGGAGATTTCGCGCAAGCGGGGCGTGAAGTTCGGCATCGTCGAGCACGCGGGGAAGAAGGAGAACGACTACCCGATCACGCTGGCCAGCGACGACGAGTTGAAGAGTTATATCGCCAGCCTCGAGGGCAAACCGGTCTACAAGGGCGTGCAGGCCGAGTATCTCGACTGGATGCGTTGCTTCTCGAAGGAGGCCGTCGCCCAGTTGGACTACGTCTTGAGCGACGCGATGACGATCCGCGGACCCGACGGCCGGCGCGTGAAGATGTGGAGCCCCCAGTTCGAGGTCGGCGATCCGGAGCGGTTCATGGACCGGTACGCCGAGTTCCACGAGGAGGTGATCGCCACCGAACCGATCGACATCCTGGCCAACACCACGTGGCTCCCCAAAGCGATCGAGAAGCAGTACGACCGACTCTGGACGCCGAAGCGATTCCGGAAGATCGTCGACGCCGTGCTCAAGTACGGCGTGGCCATGGAGATCAACTCGCAGTACCTCCTCCCGCGTCTGCCGCTGCTGCGCATGGCGAAGGAGGCGGGCGTGACGTTTTCGTTCGGCTCGAACATCCGGGGTCCGAACGTGGGCAAGCTCGACTACTGCGTCGAGGTGGCCAAAACCCTCGGCCTGACCCGCCGCGACCTCTTCACCCCCGCCCCGCCTGGCAAGAAGCCGATCCAGGTTCGCAAGTAGTCGCGTTCGGCGCAGGTCTCCTGACCTCGCCGATGTATGGACCGAAGGTCTCCCCGGTACACCTGGAGACCTTCGGTCGCAGAAAGGGCGGGGCCGGGAGACCCGTGCCCAGCGCGGACGCGCGCCCAGCGCGGCGACCTCCTGCCGTGGCCCCCTCCGGAGGCGGGGCGCGGAGTGCCTGCCTCCCTACTCGCCCTGGCCTGCTCGGAGCCCCATCCACAGAGGGAGATTTCTCTCTTCAGCCGACCGATCTGGATAGGCTGTGACGACAGGTCGGGTTTTGCCGGTCACGGGTTCCGCGGAAAACAGAAAAGTGGTAGAACAAGACCAAGCCAGTTAAGCCGTCCAGTCGAAGCAGAGTAAGCGGAGCATGGGATTCTCTGCGCTTGCGTCTGGGTCGGTCCGCAGACCTCACGGAGGGTTCGTCAGATGTTGCGTCTCGGTCTACGGTTTGCGTGTCTCGGACTCGCTCTGCTGAGCATCTTGGCAGGCTCCGGCAGCATTCTTGCCGAATCGCCGCAAGAGCGGGTCCAGGCGGAGCTTGGGGTGCTCCAG
>CAYSGY010000580.1:0-3083 GCA_964430315.1 uncultured Planctomycetaceae bacterium | reverse complement strand
CCGCCGCGAACGCGGCTCCGGAAGAGGCCAACGTCAGAGGAACAAGACCGGACACTCACTCACCCTTCCCGTTCGACCGGCCTTTCACCTTCCCAGTTCCGACCGACTTTCCGGCGCTGGAGCATCCTGGCCTTGTCTTGCGCCGTGGGCCTCGGCCTGGGCGCCGGCCGTTCTCCGGCGGAGACCAAGGTCTATCGCAATTTGAAGCTCTACCGTCCCACGGTGACGACCAACGACATCTACTTCTACCATCCCGCGACCGAGCCCGCCTTGCAGTACAATCACGACGTCGACATCGTGAAATTCAAGGGGAGGTTCTTCGCCGCCTGGAACGCCAATGCCAAGCCGGCCGAGGGCGTGCCCGGACAGTACAATTTCCTGAGCGTCAGCGACGACTTCCGCGGGTGGAGCAGGCCCGTGCGGCTCTTCTACAAGGAAGGGGGCTGCGAGAATCCCGTCGAGACCGACAACCAGTGGCAGCCGATCTTCGTCAACGACCGCGACGAGACGCTCTACTGCGCGTGGTGCGACTACAACGCCCGGCGGACCTTCGTGGCCAGCTCCCGCGACGGACTGAAATGGCGGAACCACGAGGTGCCCACCGCCCCGCCGGCGCTGGAGGGCAAAGTCGTTGGGTTTCCCACGAACCATGGGCTGGTCACGCGCAAAGGCGTGCTGATGCTCCCGTGCAGCCTCCCGTTCACGCCGAAATTCCTCGTCGGCGAGACGCGCTACGCGGCGGTCTTGCGGAGCGAAGATCACGGCCGGTCGTGGCAGTGGAGCCAGCCTGTCGAAGCCGCGAAGTGGTCGGAGATGGGCGAGAAACCCCAGGAGTTCGGTGGCGAGACGGTCGCCATCTGGGAGCCGATGCTCTTCGAGCAGGCCGACGGCCGCATCGGGCTCCTGATCCGCAATTCCACGGCCCAGGAAAACGCCGAGATCCCCGAGAAGTCCTACCGCATGCTCCTCTACGCCACCAGCAGCGATGAGGGCCGCACCTGGACCAAGGCCCGCAGCGTGGACGTCGACACGATCTGCTCGCGGAACTACGCGGTCGCGGGCGTCGGGGGGCGGGACGGCCTGCTCATGGTGATGAACGACAACCACGTGCGTATCCCGCAGCGGATCAGCCACGACCGCTACTTCCTCTCGCTGTTCTGCGCCCCGGTGTGCAATCCCGATCTCCTGTTGCCCGGCCCGCTGGTTCAACCGGAAGGCGGTGTGGCGTTCTATCCCAACGGATTCGTCGACCACGGCAAGCTCTACGTTGCCTACACCTACCCCCGCGGCATCCACTCCAGCGTGATCGAGCCGCTTCCCGATTTCTCGGAGCCCTTCCTGCTGCCCCGGGGCGGCCGGCCGGGGCTGCGGATCGACGGACGCACCGCCATCCTGGGCATGCGGCAGACGAGCCTCGGGCTGGTGCTCAACGAAGCTCTGACCCTGGCCGACGAGGTGCGTCTGGAGTTCTCCGTCAACGTGGTGCGCTACCCGGGGCAGGAGTTTCCGCTCTTGACCCTCGGCGGCAGGACGAGGTCGGGCGCAACCCTGCGGGCGGTCTACAGCCCCGGGGCGAAGTCCGACGTCTTCCTCCTCCGCTACGGCGCGAAATCGGTAGAGCTTGCGCCGCTGACCATGCGCACGTGGAACAAGGTCGCGCTGGTCCTCCGGCCCAAGGAGTTCTCCGTGGCGGTCAACGACGGGAAGCCGGCGACCTTCACGCACCCGCTGCTCCGGAAGATCTGCTTCGGCGGGCTGTATGACCGTCCGGAGTGGCCGATGGGGATGTCGCGATCGGACGACATCCGGATCGACTTGGATTCGATCGTGGTCAGGTAGCGTCGATTCACGGATCGCGTCCGGCCCGTTTCGCCCCGGAGGCGAACGCCGCTTGGAAGGAGGCATCGAGGAGCATGTCGGAAATCGTCCTGGTCACCCAGACCGAGTACCGCAAGGGAGAGGCGGTGTTTTCGTCGGCGGAAGGCGTGCGCGTGGAGCCCGTCGCCGCCGAGGAAGAGATGTTGGCGGCGGCCGTCCGGGCCGGCGGGTGCCGGGCCGTCATCGTCGGGGTCCATCCGTATCGTAAGGAGTTGTACGAGGCCCTGGCCGAGGCGGCGGGAGTGGGGCGGGCGCTCATTGCACGCTTCGGCGTCGGCCATGACAGCGTCGACAAGCAGCAGGCCGCTGCCCGGGGAATCCTGGTCGCCAACACGCCCGGGGTGCTGGATCAGAGCGTTGCGGAACACACGATCTGGCTCATGGGCGCCCTGGCCCGGCACCTGCCGTCCTCCGATGCGGCCCTCCGCGCCGGGGCGTTTTGCGGCACGGCGGGGATCGAGCTGGGCGGACGACGGCTGGGCATCGTGGGCTGCGGCGCGATCGGCCGGCGCGTGGCGGCCATCGCTCATTTCGGCCTCGGGATGCGCGTCGCGGCGGCCGATTGCCGGCCGGCCGAGCGCCTGGAGCAGGAGATGGGCGTGCCCTGCTCGGAGATCCTGGCCCGGTGGGGACTCGACGACTACACGACCGACGCCGACCGGGTGTTCCGCGAGGCCGACGTCGTGAGCATTCACCTGCCCGCCTTGCCCGAGACCCGCCAGTACGTGAATGCCCAAAGGCTCGCTCTGGTGCGTCCCTCGGCGCTCTTGATCAATACGGCCCGCGGCAGCATCGTCGACGAAGCCGCGCTCTTCGACGCCCTGGCGGCCGGCCGGATTGCGGGGGCGGCGCTCGACGTCTATCAACAGGAGCCCTACGTGCCGGCCGATCCGGCCAAGGACCTGCGGGGTCTGGCCAACGTCGTGCTCACGCCGCACATCGGTTCCAACACCCAGGAGGCCAACCGCCGCATGGCCCTCGCGTCGCTGGCCAACGTGCTGCACTTCCTCGCCGGACGCGACGATCTCCTCACGCTGGTCCCATCGTCTCCCCTCTCCCGTTCGACGGGAGAGGGGTCGGGGGTGAGGGGACTTGCCAACGAAATCCCGAAGTAATTCCTGGACGGCCGCTTAGGATCAGCCAATGAACAACTGTCGGGATTGGGTGGCATGCTCTCACGACGCGAAGCGTCGGGTGAGCATGGA
>CAYSGY010000579.1:0-3087 GCA_964430315.1 uncultured Planctomycetaceae bacterium | reverse complement strand
CCCCCTGCCCCTCTCCCGCGGGCGGGAGAGGGGAGTTGGTGTTGGACGGCCGCTTCGATGCGGGCGGGGCTCGCTTACGCTCGACCCACCCTACACCTCACACTAAGGCACACTGACCGACTCGCGCCCGGCCCGGGTGCCCAGGTACGCGTACGTAATCCGGTCGATGTTCTCGGAAATGAACCGGCCGGAGGCATCGCCCAGCAGGAACTGGGCCCCGCCGGGGTGATAGCTCCGGAAGCAACTCCACCCTCGTTGACCGGTATCGGGCGAGTTCATCTGGATGCCCGTCGTGCTGCTCCACCGGCCGTACTGGTCTTGCGCGTTGTAGCCTCCGATGTAGATGTAGTTGTTGGTGCTGGTATTGTAGGAGACTTGGCAGACCTCGCCGGCGAAGATCGTGTTGCTCGTCCCGTCGATCATGTTCGAGAAGTTCAGGGCCATCGGAGTCCCGTTGCTCCCGCCCGTCATAAACGCGCCGTCGTAGCGGACATCGGTTACGCCGGCATCGTCGAAATGCTGTTCCCACCAGTCCAGGTTCCAACCCGTCGGGTAAGTCGCCGGAAGCGGGCACATCGTGCAGCCTGCCAGGCCGGAAACCGAGACGTTGTAGTTCGAGTGGTACCGGGTAGTTGGAGTTGGAGCCGCGATTCCTGGAGGGATCCGCCCGTCGCTGAACCGGATGCCGATCTCCGGGGCGGACGGGCACTGGTACGCGGCGATCTTCGCATCGCAGAGGGTCGCCCAATTGGTGGCGGAGACTGTCGGGAGCCACATGCCGACGCCCTTCGGGGTCAACGAATTGTAGAGCGGCGCCTGTTCGACAAACGGCAGGATCAACCCGCTCCAGATCATGTAGCTGGTGTCGTTGCAGTTGTTCGACGGGGCGGTGCCCAGGCAACTCCCGGACCCCCCGTAGCCCATCATGGACGGCGGAAAGCTCTTCGTCGTGTCGTGATAGTTGTGCAGGCCCAGCCCGATCTGCTTGATGTTGTTCATGCACTGCGAGCGGCGGGCAGCCTCGCGCGCGGCCTGAACGGCCGGCAACAGCAGGGCGATCAAAATGCCGATGATGGCGATGACCACCAACAGTTCGACCAGCGTAAATGCCGGTCGAGAGCGACGAAAGTGACTCATGAACCTCTCTCCTTTCCCGAAAAGGTACGCAACGAAAACTCGCAAACGATACAGAAGACCAAGACGCGAGACTCGAAAGAGACTCTCGCAACGCAGAGAAACGCCGGGATGCGCCGAGGGCGCTACTTCACCAGTTCGATCGTAAAATCATTGTTCCCGGGCTTGACCTCCAGGACCAGGTCGGGCGGGCACTTGCCGGCCAACGGCTTGTCCGCGTCGTTCGAGCCGACGGTGACCGAGTGTTTCCCCACCACCGCCCCGTCGCCCTGCCCGTACGTCGAAAGGACGAAGACACCATCCTTGTCCGTCGTCCCGGCGGCGCTCTTGCCCGTCTGCCCCGTCTTGCCGCCGTCCGCGGATTTCTGGGGCGTGAATGTCACCGACGCATCGGCCACGGGCTGGCCGTCGAAGGTGACCTTGCCACGGACCTTGGCCGTGGCGAACCCGCCGCTGCCGCCTCCGCAACCCGAGACCAGAACCGCGGAGACCGCGAGAGCCAAACCGATTGCAGCAGAGCGAACCCCAAGCATGCCTCTTCTCCCCGAAAGAAATTATAGTGACATCGGCCAAGAAGTCAGCAACGAAACCAACTTCTGACGGGCCGGCCAGCGACCCACCACGAGTATGCACCAGTTCCTACAACCCGTCAAGCTCCAGGCAGCATCGAGACGACGGTAGTCTGCGGGAATCCCACTAGCCAGTTTGGGGGCTTCTGGCGTTGAGTAGGTCCAGCGCGGGGTGGCACCCAAAGCTCTGCTTTCGGTGTCGCGGGGCGACAAGAGGGTTTGCTGGGGGCCCGGGCACGGTTGGTCAACGCATGCCTCTTGTGCCTTCGGCACCCCGATCGCGGGATCTCTCCGGGCCGCGCTGCGAGGGTTGCACTGCGTTGGGGCAAGCCATACGCCCACTCGACTGGAGACGGTGCCCCCCTTGCCATCGCCGGCGTCGGGACTGGGACCGCAGACCAAACCACTCACTTCCCCGCGATCATACCCGGAGGAAGATCTGCCGCACGTAGAGGAATCGGGCGATGGCGAGCATCAGGAGCACGGCCAGCGTGCTCACCGCCAACGGACCGACGCGGCCGAAGACGAGTTGCCCGAGGTCGCCTCCAAGGCACCGCTCGGCCAGGTCCCGGTAGTTGACAATCCCGTCGAGCAGGTAGAGGGTGATCGGGTTCATGCCGATCCAGACCATCGGGCCGGCCCAGACGCGGACCTGCCAGACGTCGAGGACGAGGTAGAACGCGCCGAGGAGCATCGCACTGTAGCCGCCGGCCACGAGCACGAACGAGCTGGTCCACAGCTTCTTGATGACAGGGAACTCCATGCCCCACGCGAACCCGAGGCCCACGCCCACCGCCCCCGCGAGCAGCAGCGACAACGCCTTTTCATAGGGGCCGAGCTTGTTGTTCTTCAGCAGCAGGCCGGCCAGCACGCCGAGCAGGCACGAGGCCACGGCCGGCAGCGTGCTGAGCAGGCCCTCGGGATCGTGATCGCCGTCCCACTTGCGTCCCGGGAGGTAACGGGCGTCGACGTAGTTGGCCAGGTTCTTCCCTTCGACGAAGGACCCGGCCCCGACGCCGGGTACGGGCACGTAGGTCATCAGCGACCAATAGCCCACCAACAGGCCCACCAGCACCGCAACGAGGCCGTTGAGCCGCAGGTAGCAGAAGAGCAGCCCGGCCGCCAGATAGCACAGGGCAATGCGTTGCAGCACGCCCAGCAGCCGCACGTCGGCGAAGTGCTTGGAGAATCCGCCGTAGTACAAGACGCCCAGCAGGTAGAGGACCGCCGCACGGAGGACGATGCGTTTGACGGCCGCCCCGCGACCCTCCGTCGCGAGCAGTTTCGAGAGCGAGAAGACCAGGGAGACGCCCGCAATGAATACAAACAACGGGAAGATCAGGTCGTAGAACTCGAAGCCTTCCCACGGCTTGTGCTCCATCTG
>CAYSGY010000578.1:0-3104 GCA_964430315.1 uncultured Planctomycetaceae bacterium | reverse complement strand
GCATTCCCGACTTCGCCAGGCCGGCCGCAAACGCCACCGCATGCGACTCACAGATTCCCACGTCGAAGAACCGCTCGGGGAACCGTTCGCGCACCGGCTCGAGCATGTTGCCCTGGCACATGGCCGCGGTGATGACCGCGACCCGGGGGTCCTTCTCCATTTGCGAGAAGACCGCGTCGCGGGCGACCTGCGTGTACGGCTTGGCCGACTCCTTCTTCTTGAAAAGGACCTCCGATCCGTTCTGCCGGATGAACGGGGCCGGCGTGTGGAAGACCACGGGGTTCTCGGCGGCGGGCTGGAAGCCATGGCCCTTCTCCGTGACCACGTGCAGGAGCACGGGGTGCTTGAAGTCGCGGACCATGGCCAGGTATTTCTGAAGCTGGCGGATGTTGTGGCCGTCGACGGGCCCGATGTAGCGGAACCCCAACTCCTCGAAGAGCATCCCGCCCAGAAACCCGGCCTTGATGGCATCCTTCAACTGGCTCAAGGCCCGCTCCATGGAGTCGCCGATCCACGGAACACTGCTGACGAACCGCTGGACCTCGGTCTTCAAGCCGGCGTAGAAGGGGGTCATGCGAAGCCGGTCGAGGTAGTCGGCCATTCCCCCGACGCGCGGGCAGATCGACATCTTGTTGTCGTTGAGCACGAGGATCAGCCGCTTCTTGAGTCCCCCGGCGTGGTTCATCGCCTCGAACACCACGCCGCAGGGAAACGCCCCGTCGCCGACCACCGCGACCACATGACGACCGTCCTCTGCCCGAAGGAGGTCGTCGCCGCATTTCAACCCCAGGGCGCTGGCCACGCTGCACCCGGCATGCCCGGTCATGAAGAGATCGTAAGGGCTTTCCGCCGGGTTCGGGTAGCCCATCAAGCCACCCTTGGCCCGGATCGTCTGGAACTGGGGGTAGCGCCCGGTGACCATTTTGTGCGGGTAGACCTGGTGCCCGGTGTCCCAGATGAGCCGGTCGCGGCTGAAGTCGAACGTGGTGTGCAGGGCCAGCGTCAGTTCGACCACGCCGAGGTTCGAGGCGAAATGCGCGGTGCGGGTCGCGACCAGCCTGCACAGGGCCTCCCGGATTTCGAACGCCAACTGCTCGAGCTGCTTGGGCGAAAGCCCCTTGAGGTCTTGCGGCGATCGGATCGTCCAGAGCAACTTGTCCATCAGCGATTCCTTTCAAGGACGTAGCGGGCCAGGGCCCGGAGGCCTTGCGCACGGCGACCCAAAGCCTCCAAGGCGTCGCAGGCCTCCGTGACCAACTGCTCGGCGCGGCGGAGGCTCGCCTCTACTCCCAGGAGTCCGGGAAAGGTGAGCTTTCCGTCCTTGGCATCTTTCTGAAGCCGTTTGCCCACGGCCTGTTCGTCTCCCTGCACGTCCAGCAGATCGTCGGTGATCTGGAAGGCAAGCCCCAGGCGGCAGCCGTACTCGGCCAGGGCCTCGATCCTCGGACGATCGGCCCCGGCAGTCATCGCCCCAAGGGCGAGCGAGACCGAAATCATGGCCCCGGTCTTGCGCCGGTGGACCGACTCCAGGGCCTCGACGGTAGGCGTCCGGCAGCCATCGATGTCGTCGGCCTGTCCCCCCACCAATTGACACGCTCCCGCCGCCCGGGCCAAGGCCGCACAGCACGCCCCCGCCATCGCCGGCGGACGCACCCCCTCGGCCAGGACCTCAAAGGCCAGAGCGAGCAGGGCGTCGCCGGCCAGGATCGCCATCGCCTCGCCGAACACCTTGTGACACGTCGGCCGGCCGCGGCGCAGATCGTCGTCGTCCATGGCCGGCAGGTCGTCGTGGATCAACGAATAAGCGTGAACCATCTCCACCGCACAGGCCGCCGGCATCGCCCCTTCGATCGAGCCCCCGCAGGCGACCGCGGCGAGCAGCACGAGCATGGGCCGGAGCCGTTTGCCCGGGGCCAAAAGACTGTAGCGCATCGCCTCACGAAGCCGATCGGGGCACCCGTCGCCCGATCGGGAGGACGTGTCCAGAGCAGCTTCAATCCGCTGCCGGAGTTCCTCGGAAAAGGGAAGGGAGGGGGTCGTACGGACAGACACAGGAATCCCGCCGAAAGAGTACCTCACACACCTCGGTGTCGTCACAAGTCGTTGGTGATATTCCCATCCTATCACCAAGCCATACCACGTGCGAATGAGCACCCCCGACGGCGGGGTGGTTTGCGGGATCAAGGTGGACAAGACGTAGGGCGGACCGAGCGAAGCGAGGCCCGCCGGGCGGTGCGTTTCGCACCTACGCTTGTTGGTTAGGTCTTGCGGGTGGTACAGCGGAGAGGCGGGCCACGAGGCGTTCGAGCACGGTCCGCGGCGGGGATTGGCTGTCCCCCTTGAGTGCAAGATCGGTCTGGAGAATCCAGCCATAGAGCTGCCGGCCGCGGTGGCGCCCGAGCCGGCGAAGCTGACGTTCCGTCTTGTCAAGGAAGTAGCCCTTCACCCCGACCCGCTCCAGGGCGGCCCGCGGCGTTACGCGGCGGCCAGCCGCTTCGGCGGCGAGAACGACCCGGGTCGCGGCAGCCAAACGTCGCAACGAGAAGGCAATCTGGCCCAGGATCGCGATCGGATGCTCGCCGGCGAGGATCAGCCGGTCGAGTTGGAGCAGGGCTTCCGGGGCGTCACCGTCCAGGGCCGCATCGAGCATGGTCCAGGCGGTCTTGGCTCTCCATGTGCCGACCAGCCGGGCAAGCATCTCGGCCGTGATTTCTTTCTGCGGCCCGACGCTTACGGCGAGTTTGGCCAGTTCCTGATCCAAGAGCCCTAGTTCCGGCCCGACCATCTCCGCGAGCTGTTCCGCCACCGGCCGCGACAGCTTGACGCCGTGGACCCGTTTGGCCGAAGCGATCAGCCACCCGGTCAGCCCGCTGCCCGACGGGGCGCTGCATTCGACCGCCAGTCCGGCCGCGGCCACGGCCTTGAAGAGCCGCGTGTTGGACTTCCAGGAGGTGACGTCGAGAATGAGGACCGCCCCGGCCTTGGGCCGATCCACGTAGTCCTCCAACTGGGACCGGTACTCGGTTACGAACGGGTCGGCCTCCTCGATCACGACCAACCGCTTGCCGCCGCCGAACATGGCCCGGGTCGAGAGTTCTTCGTAC
>CAYSGY010000577.1:0-3114 GCA_964430315.1 uncultured Planctomycetaceae bacterium | reverse complement strand
CGCGGGATCAGCCCCAGTCGTCCCGGTCGGTGGCGGCCGGCAGATTGAACCGCTGCGAAACCGCGTGCTTCTGGCTCTCCTGGCGGATCTTCTGGCTCAAGACCGCCGCATCGTACCAGGTGAAGCTGAGCTCCGGATTCGAGGCGAACCGGCCAAGGACCCGCAGCGCCTCCGCGCGGTTGGCGTCGTCGTACAGGAAGACGTAGCGCTCCGGTCCCTTGACGAGGGCCAGTACGTTGATGTCTTGACTCACCGGTGTCGGCCTCCTACCTCGCAGTCGCAACCCCTGGGCACACCGCCGCGCGTTTCCGTCCGGCTCGGCGTGCCGGAACGTTCCATCGTTAGTTCTTATCGGATTTTCTTCCAGCGCCACACTACTCGCGTTTCCCCGGCGCCGCCGCGTGCCGAGAGCGTCTCCCAAAGGTGCATGCGGCAGCAGAAGCGGATGAAGTCCTCGCTTCGCTGGAGATAGTTCTGCCAGCCCCCGAATCGGGCGTCATCCTGGAAGAAATAGTAGTTCGCCAGGGCCTCGGTCACCCGGCTGTCGTTCCCGTTGTACGTTTGCGTGTGTCGGAGAACCGGCAGATTACTCGGGACACACGGCGCCGGGGCCGCACCGGGGGGTGGCGGAATAAATCCGCGGGGGTCTGGCCAGTCGGGTGGTATGCCCGGTCCGGTCGCAGCGATGGTGCGATTTGTCCCGGGGGCCCCGGCTGGGATCGGCTCCTGATAGCTGAGCGGTTTCACCGTGTCGCCGGGCTGCTTCCCAGGTACAGACTCCGAGCCCCCTTCGGCAGCGGACCCCTCTTGCGATGGCATGGCACTTCCAACACCGGAATTCGGCTGCGGACAGCGGGGAGTTTGCGTGGCAAGCTGCGCTTTGGCCAGGGCCATTTCCGCCTCAAAGATGAGCGGACCTGGGATCTGCTGTTCTTCCCGGGTGCCCCAAGGGAGTCCATACCCCGGCGGAATCAGGTGGAAACCGGGGTTGGCGGCATACGGATAGTAAGGAGAGTAGTCGGTGACCGCGCCGATCACGACGGCGTCGGCCCCCAACTCCTGGGCAAGACGCCGGGCGTCTTCCGGACCGGCGAGTCGAAGGCTACGATCCTTGATCGTCTGTTCCACCACGCCAATCGGAACCACCTCAAAACCGGGGACCTGCTGAAGCTCGTTGAAATAGGCCAAGGCGAAGCGGCGGCCATCGACGGTCGGCTCCGTCGTGAGATTGAAGAACGGAACGACGGCCACCTTGGAAAGCTGCGGAAACGGATTGTGCAGGGTCGGCTGATGCGCAATCTCCGGCAGCATGCTGCAGCCGCACAGGAACAAGGCACTGCCTAGCGCCACGTAACGCATCGTGGATCCCGCCGAGTCGCACCTCAGCCCCCCCGTTTTTACGAACAAACCACCCGCCTTAGGGAATCCTCCAGGCTGGGACCATCCGGTGCCCGCGTTATCGGCAAAATCGCTATAGGTTCTCCAATCCAATTCCTTTGACTCCCCGTCTCCCGACGGGCTTGCAGCCGGCGTGCCGGGCCGAAACAATCGGTCAGTGGCGGAAGGAGAAATGGCGTTGGGACGACTACTCCAAGGTGGGGGGCGCGCGGTCCCACGGGGTAGGCCAGCGACCTGCCCCACGGGTGTCAGAAGGAAATGGTCCGGTAGCCTGTCGAACCTGGTGTTGAGGACGTCAATTGCCGTGGAGACTTCGAGAAACCCTACGCGGACCGTGCGTATTGGTTCGATCTGCATTGGCGCTGGGCATCCCGTGGCCGTGCAGAGCATGTGCGCGACGAAGACCTCGGACGTTGCGGCCACGGTCGCCCAGGCCCGTGCCTTAACGGCGGCCGGGGCTGCCGTGGTGCGGATCGCGGTCGACAACGCCCGCGAGGCCCAGTCCCTGCCGGCCATCCGCGAGCGGAGCGGGGCCACACTGTCGGTCGACCTGCAAGAGAACTACCGTCTGGCCGAACCGATCGCACCGTGGGTCGACAAGATCCGCTACAACCCCGGGCACCTCTATCATCACGAGCCACAGCGGGCATGGCAGGACAAGGTGCGGTGGCTGGCCGACGTGGCCGCACGGCACGAGATTGCCATGCGGATCGGCGTGAACTGCGGATCCGTCGATCCGGCCACGCGGGACCGCTTCGCTCCCGGCGACGTGTTCGGCCCCATGCTTGCCAGCGCCCTGGAGCATTGCGAACTGCTCGACCGGCTCGGTTTCCTGCGGTACTGCGTGTCGCTGAAAGACTCCGATCCGGCGAAGGTCGTCGAGGTGAACCGCCGTTTCGCCGCCCAGCGGCCCGACGTCCCGCTCCATCTGGGAGTCACGGAGGCGGGAATGCCGCCCGAAGGCATCCTCAAGACCCGGACCGCCCTGATGGAACTGCTGCGATGCGGTATCGGCGACACGCTTCGCGTGTCGCTCACCGTGCCCAACGCCCGGAAGCACGAGGAAGTGCTCGCCGGCAAGCAGATCCTCGAGGACGTGGCGGCGGGCCGTTTTCCGGGCGAGGCCGACTCGGGCCGAAGCCGGCTGAACCTCATAAGCTGTCCGAGTTGTTCGCGGGTCGAGAATGAAGCGTTCGTCGAACTGGCCGAGGAGGTCCATCGGTTGACGAGACCCTGGGCCGATTACCCGATCACCATTGCGGTCATGGGTTGCCGGGTGAACGGCCCCGGCGAGACCGACGACGCCGATCTGGGGCTCTGGTGCGGCCCGAACTTCGTCAATCTCAAGCGAGGCACCCGCTCGTTGGGGGCCTTCTCCTACGCGGAGATCCTCCCCCGTCTTCAAGCCGAACTGGAGGTATTGGTCCGTGAGAACGGCTTGAAGCTGGCTACTGAAGACGTGCAACCCCTTTTATAGAAGGGCGAATGGGTCGGGGGGGCTTTGTCGATGTCGGCGGCAAGGGCCTTTCCCCATGGGGGACGCGTTCCGCCGACAGAAGACTCCCGACCCCGTCGTACCACTTGGTCTTTCGTGCCCGCCAGCCTTCTGCTACGATCCCTCCTCGGAATCCTTGCCAACGAGGGGATATATTCTGGACCGGTGGCGGGGTTTTCTGCCTGAGAGAAGCCCCATGGGGCACCGCCGCCCTCGGCGGG
>CAYSGY010000576.1:0-3119 GCA_964430315.1 uncultured Planctomycetaceae bacterium | reverse complement strand
ACACCGCCACAAGACCGCGGAGCGAGTCTTCCTGGCCTAGCGGCAGGAGCCATCCCCCGTCGAAGAACACCTGCGCGTCCAGCGTGGCCAGGCTGTGGACGAACCGCCGCCGGTTCTGCCACGCCGACGGGACCGGGTGCGATGCGAGCCACGTGTAGCATGGTTTGAACGGGCATTTCTCGTCGAACGAGGGAATGCGGACCTCCAACGGCTTGTGGAAGAAGAGGCTCCCGGGCATCGCCGCCCCTTGGAAGTAGCGATCGATGTCGGGCATCTGCCGGATCTCCAGATCGACCGCACGCCGCGCCAGCGACGATGTGGCGCGGATCCGCTCGGGCCGGACCAGCAGGATTCCGTCGCCGGGGCCGTACTGACGCACGTCGATCCCCGCACGCAAGAAGGTCTCCGCGAGCGTCGCCTTCTGCGGCAGGGCGGGTTGGAGTTCGCGTCCGAAGTCAGGATTGGAGAAGAGGTCCGTGGCCGCCAGGTAGAGCGGGAGGTCCTTACGCACGGCCCCCAACTCGGCCCGCACCCGGCGGTAGAAGAGCGTCAACTGGGCGGCCCGCCACTCCATCCACTTGCCCCGCCCCTCCTCGCTGAGGAACCGGGCCCGCTGGGCAAACCGCGTGGGACCGTCGCCGGGGACACGAAGGCCGGCGTCGGACTGAAATCGGGCGATCGTGACGTCGTCCAGCCCCCAGGCCGGTCCGAGCAACTGGGCATATCCGTGCGACGAAAGCTGGAGTCCCAGGCCGGAAAGCGACGGATGCGTGCCGTAGGTGGTTGCCAACTCGCGGACCACGGCGAGCATTGCCTCCTGCACGCGGGGATGGAGCACGTTGTAGTAGGGTGCCCGGCCGCGCTCGGCAGGGTGAACTTCCGTCCAACTCGCCCCGTCCGCACCGACCCAGGCGATCCCCACCGCGTCCGGCCCCCCGCGCCGCAGCACCGCCTCGAGTTCGGGAAGCGGCGAAGCAAACTCGACGCTCGGGATGAGTTGGAGCCCCTCGCGGTCGAACAGGCGGAGGAGCATTTCCAGCACGTCCTTGCGCACGGGATCCTGCCCGGTGGCAAGAAACGCGCCGGTATCGTAGCGCGGTGTCGGCTCGGCGATCGCGCTGGGATAGATCGTGCTCCCATCGGCCAGGACCGAGAGCATCAGGCCGTTGTAGCCTACGTGCTGAAGGTACTCGACCAGCCGCGTGCCCCCCTCGTAGAACGTGACCCAGTCGTCGAGGCTCAGATCGCTGGTGGAACCGAGGGCCTCGCTGGCGCCAAAATTCTCGGGCACCAGCGGCCGATCCAGGTAGCCGGCCCAAAGCCGCGGCGGCGGCCCGTCGGACGGGAAGGCCCGCGGCAAATGTCGCCAACCCGCCAGTACGCGGATCTTCCCGTACACGGCCGGCTGGCGGTCGCGGAGATTGGCGATCAACACGACCGGCGCCTTCGTCCGCGGCCAGAAGACGAGCCGATGACGCAGCCACCGCGGCGGCGTCCGAAGACCGGCCACCTCTTCGGCATGGTCGATCCCCGAGTCCAAACCGACCGGGATCACCGCCCCGGCCGCGTTCGGCTCGATGATGCTGATTCCCAAGGTCTGCGGAATATCGCTCGGGTAGTCGAGCTCCAGGACGTGCGGCTCGCCCGGCTTGAGCGACGGCGGCAGCGGGTAGGCCTCCCAGCTTACGTCGCCGGAGTTCGCGTTCGGCGCCAGTTGGGCCACCGGCCCCAACGCGTGCTGCCACGTCCTCAGGTTGCCGTTGCCCAGAGGCTCCTTCCCGAACTTCGGCAATCGCGGGATCGGCGGCAGGCTGGTGAACTTCATCCACCACTTCGGATTCGCCGGGTCGATCTCCACGACCGCGCTGAGACGCGGCTCCGTGCCCCCGTCGGCGGCGATCCGCGACGCGCCGAGCACGACCACCTGGATCGACCGCTCGGCCAAGGGCGACTTGCTCCCGAGGGGAGACCGGACCGCCTGGGCCCAGGGAATCTTCGTCGGTATCGTGGCCGTGACGACCACGTCGTACACGCCTTCCGAAACATTCAGCGGCAGTTCCAGCGGCAACGCCGCGGCCTGGCCTGCGGAAATCGTGTGCTCCTCGGCCAGGACCTCTGGACCGCCCCGCGCGCCGCAGAGCTGCACCTTGATCCGCACCTTGCTCCCCGGATCCACAGAGAGCAGCTGCGGGTGGAGATGGAACTTCAACGTCTCACCGGGAGCAAAAACCAAGGACCGCCTCGCCAGCCGTACCCGCAGCTCGTCGCCGGGACTGCGCCGCACGACGAGCCGATTCCCTTGCTCGTCCAGGTCTGCGTTGAAGGGGCCGCGGACCAGATCGGCGAGCCGGATCTCGAGCCACGAGGAAGGCCGCCGGTCGTCGCTCCCGCGGAACTCGACAAAGAGGCTCGCCTCCAGCGGCGCGGTCACGCTAACGTCGACGGCGTCGTAGGTCCGCGCGCTCCGCTGACGCACGACTAGACAACCGCCGGCCACGTGCGGCGGCGTGCGGCCTTTGGCCCGATCGCCGCGAACGACCGTGACCTCCGGCGACTCGGCCTCCAGCCACATCGAGCCCACCTCATCGGTCTCGACGCCCAGGGCCACGGGCTCGGCCAGGGTTCCGTCGCTCAAGGCGATCCTCCCTTGCCAAAGCCGCTCCGGGCCGCCACCCCAGGCCAGTCTCAGGCGGAGGCTCTCGGCGTCGGCAGAGGCCGCAGTGCCAAGCGAGATCGCCAGCGCGGCCGCCAGCAAGATGCGGCAGTCCACACCGCCTGACCCCCTGGTGACGGGGACCGGCGGCCCGAACGATCGTCTCGGACCTCCCTGTCCGAACATCGTCAATAACGTCGCCGCAAAGACTGTGTACGTTTCAGGTTTGGAATGCTCCCGGGGCGAGGATTATAGTGCGAAATGGCCTGCCGAGGCCACCCCGGATTCCTGCGTTTCCCGCCGTCCCGAACCTCCCGCCCCGCGTTCGGTACGATGGCACGAGATCCATGCCAAAGGCAAGGGTAAGAAGAGAGGACTTTTCCGGTTCTGGGTACGAGAACCACTCCGGACTGCGGCGACTTGTCGCCGCTTTCCTTCGGTTGACAGCACGTTGCGACGATCCAAA
>CAYSGY010000575.1:0-3121 GCA_964430315.1 uncultured Planctomycetaceae bacterium | reverse complement strand
GACGCTTACGCGCAAGGCAAGCCGTGATTCAAGCCCGTCGTGATCCCTCCGCGCAAGCGTCTCCGCGCTACGCCTGCGACTCCAGATTGTATCGCTTGATCATTCGATAGAGTGTCGCCCGGTCTATGCCCAGCGCGTCCGCCGCGTCCTGCTTGCGCCATTTGCTCTCTTCGAGGGCGCGCAGCACATGGCAGCGCGTCATTTCATCGAGGAATTCCGAGAGCGGAAGGCGGTTGAGCCGTTCGCCCGGCGCGCAGGGGTCCTGCGGCGTGGCGGGGCGATCGAGCGGCATCCAGATGTCCTCCAGCCCGATCTGGTCGCCGCGCGACAGAATGACCGCCCGCTCGATCGTGTTTTCCAGTTCGCGGACGTTGCCGCGCCACTCGCCCTGTTTGAGCCGCTGCACGACGTCTTCCGCCAGCGGCTTGTAGGGCACGCCATTTTCCTGCGCCGCGCGCATCGCGAAAAACCGCGCCAGTTCCGGAATATCCTCGCGCCGCTCGCGCAGCGGCGGAATCGTGATCGGCACCACCTTCAGGCGGAAGAGCAGGTCTTCGCGGAATCGCCCCTGCGCCGCGAGCGCGTCGAGATCGCGATTGGTCGCCGCCACCACGCGCACGTCCACCCGGATGCGCTCCGTTCCACCGACACGGATAATCTCGCCATCTTGCGGGACGCGCAGCAACTTGGTTTGAAACGCGTTCGAGGTCTCGCCGATCTCATCCAGGAAAATCGTGCCGCCGTCGGCTTCCTCGAACTTCCCCCGGTGCGAGCGTTCGGCGCCGGTAAAGGCCCCCCGCTCGTGACCGAAAAGCTCGCTTTCCAGGAGGGACTCCGGAATCGCCGCGCAATTGATGGCAAGGAACGGCGACTGGCCCCTGCGGCTGTGGTGGTAGATGGCCCGGGCCACCAGCTCCTTGCCCGTCCCGCTCTCGCCGAGAATCAGCACGTTGACGTCCTGCGGCGCGACCCGGCCGATCTGCTTGCACACGGTCTGCATGGCCTGGCCGCTGCCGATGAGCCGGTCGGGCTGGTCTTCCGGTCGGTCGCCGTCCTCCACGATGGCCGGGATGTGCATCAGCCGCCGGATCTCGCAGGCCTGGCCGACGACCTTCTGGATCTGTTCGGCGTCCAGCGGCTTGACGAGATAGTCGTAGGCCCCGAGTTTCATCGCCTCGATCGCCGTTTCGGTCGTGCCGTATCCGGTGATGAAGATGACCAGGTTCTTCGGGTCCATGCGGCGGAGATCGTGAAACACGTCGAGCCCGGAGCGGTTACCCAGCTTGATGTCGAGCATGACGACGTCGGGCGACTCGGCTTCCGCCAGGCGGAGGCCCTCTTCGGCCGTCTCCGCGCCGAGGACTCGCATGTCGGTGCCGTCGAAGACTTGCTCGATGCTGAAGCGGATGTTCGGTTCGTCGTCAATCACGAGGAGCTTACCCATGGACCGCCTCCTGGTTCGGTTTGAGAGAGGCAGCGCCAGGTCCCCGCGAATCTCCGGTGAGGGAAGTCGCGCCGGAGCCGGCGGGCTGACCCTTGGCGATTGAGGGTAGTTCCACCACGAACACGGCTCCACCGCCGGACTGGTTCTCGGCGGTCAGTCTCCCCCCGTGTTCCCCGACAATTCGCCGGCTCACGGCGAGCCCCAGTCCGGTGCCGCGCTCCTTGCTCGTGATGAACGGCTCGAAGATATGTTGCATGACGGCCTCCGGGATCCCCGCCCCGGAATCGCGGAAGATGACCCGCAGCGGGCCGCCGGCATCCTCCGGGACCCGCATCGCGACGCTCAGCGAACCGCCTTGCTTCATCGCCTCGATCCCGTTCAAGAGAAGGTTGACGAAGACCTGGTTGAGTTGCTCGGGATCGCCTTCGACCAGAACGGGACGGGTGGGCAGATCCGTGGAGATCGTGACCTGTTCCTGCCGGGCCCGTCCTTCCATGAGGTTCAGGGCGCGTCGGAGCGTGTCGCGCAGGTCGTGACGCATTCGGTGCAGTTGGGCCGGCCTGGCGAAATCCAGCAATCCCTGGACCGTCTTCTCCATACGCGAGATCTCTTCCTGGACGACCTGGTACTGCCGGCCGGTCCACGCGCGGTCGTGAGGCCGCCCGGCGGCCGTTTGGATGATGAGCTTGACCGACGTCAGCGGATTCCGGATCTCGTGCGCCACGCCCGCGGCAAGTTCGCCGACCGCAGCCAGGCGCTCGGCACGAATCACCTCCTGACGCGCGTCGTGGAGTTCTTCAACGACTTTGCGGATCTGCGTCGAGACCGTTTGGACCTGCTTCTCCAGGCCGGAAAGACCGCCGGCGCGGCCGATGTCGATGCGGCCGAGTTCCCGCTCCAATTCTCCCGTCGCCCCCCTCAGAGTCACGCTGATCTGGGAAATCGAACGGTGGAGCCCCCGGGCGACCAGGATTCCGAACAGAATGCCGATCGCGGGGCCTCCAATCACGAAGGCGAAGCGGGCCATCCGGACCGTGCTCCCCAACCGCTCGCGCCGCACCGTCGACTCGTTCAACAGCCGTTCGTTGACCTCGAGGAGTCGCCTGCAGGGCCGGGTGACGGCATGCGCCAGT
The DNA here is from genome assembly GCA_964430315.1 of uncultured Planctomycetaceae bacterium. Taxonomy (GTDB): domain Bacteria; phylum Planctomycetota; class Planctomycetia; order Pirellulales; family Thermoguttaceae; genus CALFBP01. The sequence goes on along the minus strand of CAYSGY010000575.1, from coordinate 544 downwards.
CGGACCGTATTCTCCAACCGTTCCCAGGAGCGGGCCGGTTCCGGGCCGTCTTCCGCGAGGCCGCCTCGAATCTGGCGAAGGTACCGGGCGAAGTGATCGCGGATCTCGGCGACGAGCGTCGTTTCCTCGGGCGTAATCGCGATCCGCTCTGCGCTGGAGAGATGCTCCTCGAAGGCGGCCTCCAACGCAGCCATCGTCGTTAATCCGGCGTCTTGCGCCTCGGTCGCCTGCATCGCCAGGGCCTGGAGCCGCCAGACCACATCTTCCATCCCGGCAGCCGCTTGAATCGTGGCGACGTTCTCTCGAAGGACGCGCGAATGGGACTCGAAGAGCCAGTTGATATACAGGGTCGTTCCCCCGCTGACGGCAACCCACAAGAGGCTGACCAGGACGGTGGGGGCAACCACCTTCGTCCACATGCTGCTTCCTCCAGCCAGCACGATCCCCTACGCACGCCTCAGCGCCAAATCGCATGGCGGCCGGCAGCCGTAGTCCATCGAAGTGGAAACGTCTGGGAACTTGGATCGTAGGTCAAGCTTTCCAG
>CAYSGY010000574.1:0-3123 GCA_964430315.1 uncultured Planctomycetaceae bacterium | reverse complement strand
TGGGGGGCCAGGGGGGGGGCCGCACAACCCCCCCCTTATGCGCCCGGCCGGCTCCCTCACGCCTTTGTTCCCCCCCCCCCCCCCCCCCCGGCGTGGTGGATTTCTTGTGCCTCGACAACATGATTGACTTTTTGCGCGATATTTGCGATACACTAGATGGCGATCCGTTGGTTCCCTGTGGCTGGCTTTGGCAGCGGAGGCTTCTCATGGCTACGCCGGCAGCGTGCAGGCTCTGTGGCCCGATGGTGCTCAGCTTTCTCGGGCCTCTGGTTGGATCGGGATCGGCTGCCGAGCCGATCGGTTGCGACGCTGCCCCAGGGCGTACGGCCGTTGTGATCGGTCGGCGCGATGCGCAGCGTGTCGGCGTTCCGTCTCAGGACGCTTCGGGCGACCTGCAAGACAAGCAGTTCGCCGCGAGACGCGGCGAAGCTCCGAGCAATTCGTCGCCGCCGCAAGACGCGACGGCCTCCGGCGGACCTTCCTCCAAGCAGTTGGTCCGCGACGCACTGAACGCCGAAGCGGCCGGCAACGCCTCCGAGCGGGAGAAGTTGCTTCGCAGGGCGTTGGAGAAGGACCCCGACGATCCCCCGGCCCACTGGCATTCGGGCCACGTCCGCGTGGGCAAGGAGTGGATTGCATGGGAGGAGGCACAGCGCCGGGCGGCCGGCGACCCGCGCATCGCGGAATACCGCCGCCGGTTCGATGAGCAGGCCGGCACGCCCGCCGGCGAGCTTGCCTTGGCCCGTTGGTGCCGCGATCGGGGGTTGGACGAACACGCCCGATCGCATTGGCTCTGGCTCCTTGCCATCGAGCCGCAGAACGAGGAGGCGATGAAGGCCCTCGGCGTGCGTTGGTATCAAGGGCAGTTGTTGACGCACGACGAGATCGTCGCCCGACGCCGCGGGCAGGCCTCCCAGGCGAAGGACTCGGCGGAGCCGCCATCGCCCCGGAAGGATTGGGCCAAGCACTGGTCGCCCCGCGTGACCCGATGGCAACGGATGGTCCAGGAGGATGATCTCTCGCTCGATTCGTTGCTGCGAGAGGAGATCGACTCGGTCGAGAAATCGTTCGAGTCCAACTTCTGGCCGGCGATGCAATCGCTCGGTGCGACGCTCATGACGCGGAGCCAATCGAAGAAGGACCAGGCAACCTGCCGCACCCTGAGCCTGAAGTGGATTCAGGTGCTCGACGGCAGGGACGAGCATCCGGCCACGCTCCTGCTCGCCTGGCTCGCCGTCGATCACCCCGTGCCGGTGGTGCGTGCTGCCGCGGCCGACGCCTTGAAGAAGCGGCCGCCGGAGTCCTTCGTCCCCATCCTGATGGCACGCATGCAGTCGCCCGTGGAAGCGAACTTCGCGATCCGGCCGACGTTCGGATCGGTCGCCTGGGAGTGTACCTTCTACCGCGAGGGCCCGACGTCGGATGTGAGCGTCACGCGAGTATGGTCGGGAGGTCTTGGATACGCGGGGCCGAGCCTCCGGGAAACGACCTATCCTTGGGGGCAGGACCTTGTTCGCGATCAACGAGTCCGGGATCAGCGGGCCGTGCAGGGCGCGGGCGTCAACCGAATGGCGGCAGTCGCGACGGCCCGCGCCGCAGCGCAGGCTACGGTCGCCGCTCGCCAGGTGGAGCAGGCCGTTGTCGCCGCCAACGCTGCGATCCAGGAGACGAACGGGCGGATCCGCGAGACCCTGACCCGAGTCACGGGAACCGACTGCGGCGAGAGTGCTTCCGCCTGGTGGAAATGGTGGGAGGATTCCCAGTACGAGCATTTCGATCTGGAGAAGCCCGCCAAGCGTTCGATGAAGAAGGTGGTCTACGAGTACACCTCGGTACGTACGGCTTATGCACAGGTTGCAGCGGACGGGTCGAGCCCGAGGACGAATGCAGGCTGTGCCTGTTTTCCCCGCGGCACGATCGTCTGGACGCTCACCGGCCCTGCGGCCATCGACACCCTGAAGGCCGGCGACCGCGTCCTCTCGCAACATCCGATCACCGGGGAGCTCGCGTTCAAACCGGTGATCGAGACGACGGCGAGGAAACTGCGGCCCCTGACCAGGATACACCTCGGCACGGAGACGCTTACCGCCACGCGCGGGCATCCTTTCCTCGTGGCCGGGGAAGGCTGGAAGTTGGCCAAGAACCTGAAGCCCGGGATGCGGCTTCACAGTCCCTCCGGGGCCGTGCTGGTCGACGGTCTGGAGGAGGTCACCGACCGGAAGCCGTTCTATGAGCGTCTGACCGAGGAGCCCGAAGCCGACGTCGCGGACGACCTGGCCTACAACCTCGTCGTCGACGAGTCGCACACGTACTTCGTGGGAAGCCGCCGGGTCCTGGTCTTCGACGACCGCTTCGCCACGCTCGCCAATGCCTCGCCGAACCTCGCCGCGTCGGCAAAGTGACCACTACGGCCAAAGGCGCCGCACGTCGAGTTTGAAACCGGGCAGCACGGGATCGCCCGGCAGCGACTCGGGATCGTCGAGGCAAACGGCTTGCCGGCCCGGCTCGTAGACGTAGACCTTCTTCTCCAGCGGGTCGATCAGCCAGCCCAACCGGGCCCCGTTCTCCAGATACTCCTCCATCTTCTCTTGCAGCCCCCGGAAGGAATCGGTGCGCGAGCGGACCTCGACGACGAAGTCCGGGCAGAGGGGAGGGAACTTCGCCCGCTGCTCAGGCGAAAGGGCATCCCATCGCGTGCGCAACACCCACGCCACGTCGGGCGATCGCACCGCACGGTTGGGAAGAGTGAACCCCGCCGAAGGACCGAAGACGAGACCGGTGCCGTCCGCCTCCGCCCAGTTTGCGATGGCCACTGCCACCCGCAACTCGTAGCTCGCGGTGTCCCCCCCGGTTGGCGGCATGACAATCACCTCCCTGTCGCTTGTGCGTTCGAGTCGCAGGTTCCGGTGCGCTTGGCAGAGCTCGAAGAACTGGTCGTCGTTGAGTTCCCCGAAGAGCATCCCGGTGCGGAGCATCAGGGGCCATCCCTCCGCAGAGACTGAAGTCGTCGCCATGGCATTCACCCCTTTTTGAGGAGGAGCATTTCCCACTGGATTATACAGCGCCGAGGAGCCCCTGCCGAGCAATCGGATGCGAGCAACCGTGACGTTTTTTCCCGGGACG
>CAYSGY010000573.1:0-3127 GCA_964430315.1 uncultured Planctomycetaceae bacterium | reverse complement strand
CTACGCCGACAACAACCACATCCACCACACCGCCCGCTGGGACCCGGTCTACCAGCAGGGGATCACGGTCTTCGGCGTCGGCAACCGGGCCACGCACAACCTGATCCATCACGTGCCGCACGTGGCGATCGGTTTCACGGGCAACGAGCAGACGATCGAGTACAACGAGATCCACACGGCGGTCTTCCAGTCGAACGACGCCGGCGCGATCTACACCTCCCCGCCCGACGAAACCTGGTCGATGCGCGGCCACAAGATCCGCTACAACTACCTGCACAACCTCCACGGCTTCAAGGACAAGGGCTGCCTGGGCGTCTACCTGGACGACTGCTTCTCCTCGGCCGACATTTCCTCGAACATCTTCTACGACGTGGCCACGGCGATCCTCATCGGGGGCGGGCGCGACAACCTGATGACGAACAACCTGTTTCTCCGGTGCGGGAAGGCGTTCAGCATCGACGCCCGGGGACTCGGCTGGGCCAAGGGCGTGGGCACCTTTGCCACCAAGGAATTGCACGACCTGAACTACAAGCAGCCGCCCTGGTCCACGCGGTACCCCGAACTGCTCGGCATCCTCGAAGACGAGCCGCTGGCCCCGAAGGGGAACGTCATGGCCCGCAACATCTGCCGGGACGGTCCGTGGGGCTGGACCGAGCCCAAGGCCCAGCCGCTTGTGAAATTCGAGAACAACCTCATCGGCACCGACCCGCAGTTTGCCGGCAAGCCGCCGGCCGATTTCAGCCTGGCCAAGGACTCCCCGGCCCTGAAGCTCGGCTTTCGCCCCATCCCGTTCGAGAAGATCGGCGTCTACCGGAGCGACGACCGGGCCTCCTGGCCGGTAGAACACGGCCCTATTGATCGCCGTCCGATTGCTGCTCCATAATGTCTCTCGATGCGAAGCGTCGCACGGGAAGTGGATGCCGCCACGATCGTTTCCATGCCGCCCCTCGGCTCCGCCGAGTGACGGCATGCCACCCAACTGCCCTCTGCCCTCTGCCTACTGTGTACTGCGTACTGCGTACTGCGTACTGCCTACTGCGTACTAAGAAGGAAACCGCCATGAACGATCGCATCCACCGTCGTGAATTGCTGCGTTTTGGGGCGGCTGCCGGAATGGCCGCGGGCCTGGCCGCTCCGGTTGTGGCCGCTGAGAAGGCCAAGCCGATCCGCGTCGGGGTGATCGGCGTCGGGGGACGGGGGACGTATCTCCTCTCGCTGGCCCTGAAGGCCGGGGTGGAAGTGCCCGCCGTGTGCGACATCAAGGAGCCGAATCTCAACCGGGCCATCGACCTGGTGGCCAAGGAACGCAACGGGCGCAAGCCGGCCGGGTACTCCCAGGGGCCCAAGGACTATCAGCGCATGCTCCAGCGCGACGACCTCGACGCCGTAATCGTCGGCACGCCGATGCAGGTCCACGCCCCGATGTCGATCGACGCCCTCCGGGCCGGCAAGCACGTGTTGAGCGAAGTGGCCGCGGCCATGACCGTCGACGAGTGCTGGGGCCTGGTCCGCGCCGCGGAAGAGACCGGCAAGATCTACATGCTCTCGGAGAACTGCTGCTACTTCCAGCCGGTCATGATGATCCGCAACATGGTCTCCAAGGGCCTCTTCGGGGAGTTGACCTACGCCGAGTGCGGCTACGTCCACTGCTGCCGGGGTCTGATGTTCGAAGGCGACGGGACGCTCACCTGGCGCGGCGAGATGCTCCGCGACTACCTCGGCAACCTCTATCCGACCCACGCGATCGGCCCGGTGGCCCAGTGGATGGGCATCCACCGCGGCGACCGCATGGTCTCGCTCGTGGCAGGCTCGACCGGGCAGTCGAACCTGGTCAACTACGTTCGGCAGCGGTTTCCCAAGGACCACCCCGCGCAGAAGATCCGGTTCCGCTCGACCGACTCGGTGACGACCCTCATCCGCACGGCGAAAGGCAAGCTGATCGACCTGCGCTACGATATCTCCTCACCCCGCCCGGTGCTCAGCACCACGTACTACGGCCTCCAGGGAACCAAGGCGAGCTACGAATCGCGGCTGGACAAGATTTGGATCGACGGGCGGACGAAGGGGGACGTGTGGGAGCCGGTCTCGAAGTACGCCAAGGAGTTCGAGCACCCGATGTGGAGCCAATTCCAGGCCCAGGCCGCCGGCACGGGCCACGGCGGAGGCGATTTCTTCGTGGTCAACGAGTTCCTCAAGACCGTCGGCTCCGGCGGCCCGCCCCCGATCGACGCCTGCGACGCCGCGGCCTGGAGCGTCGTCATCCCGCTCTCCGGCAAGTCGATCGCCGAAGGCGGCGCCCCCCAAGAAATCCCCGACTTCACCCGCGGCAAATGGGAAAGCCGCAAAGGCCTCGCCTGAGGCCGCAACGTGAGGCTCATGTTCCGAATCCTCCGGGCGGCGGGCCATCGGCGAAGTCCACCGCGTAGTCGGGTAGGGTGGGCATTGCCCACCAACTCGTTCTTGTGCCGTGGCACCATGGATTTGGTGGGCGTTGCCCACCCTATGTGGTCTGCAGTTGGACGGTACCGAATTCGCGATTGCAGCCATCACGGGGCATTGAGGCCGGCCCGGAGAAGCGGCCGTTCAGATCGCGCTGCGAAGGGGCCGGACCATAGGCCGGCTGCCGTGCATGGTGGAAAGGAGGCGCTGCCAGCTTTGGGGAGAACCCGGCGTCAGGCGGCCGAGCACCCTGGCGACTTCGGCTCCGGTCACTTCGGGAAGGTTGGCCGGCACCTGGTCCACGTGGAACAGAGCGAGGACCGCCGCGCAGGCCGGCGCGAGCACTTCGCCCTCGATCCCTAGCTCAGCCGTGCGCAGCATGGGGACCTTGGGGAACAAGGACGCCAGTTCCCGCAAGAGCATGCCGTTCTGTTGGCCGCCCCCGGTGAGCACGATTTGGTCGATCGGCGCATCCTTGGGGAGGTCCCTGGCAGCGGCGCGGGCCACGGACTCGGCGAGGAAATGCGTGGCCGTGCAGAGCAGATCGCGGACCGACCAGCCCGCCTCGACCGCCCGTTGCAGGGCATCGAAAAGGAACCGTTCGGGCCGGACGCCGCGAGGGTGCCACCTGGGGATCGAGCGGCGAAAATAGGGATCGGCCAGCCAGTGGTCCAGGAGGGGCGCGAGT
>CAYSGY010000572.1:0-3137 GCA_964430315.1 uncultured Planctomycetaceae bacterium | reverse complement strand
CGGGACCTACCGTGAGCCCTTTCTGCGCGGACCACCAAGAAAGCTCGCCACGCCCGGGGTGCGAATCTCCGCAGGCCCCGGCCCACGCCGGGCTCACTCGACGCTCCGCACCAGTTCCAGCGTGGCCCAGAGGCTCGGGTCCTCGTGGTAGGGCATCGGGCGTCCGACTCCGAGGGTCTGCTCGCCCAACTCGCGATCGGTAACTTGGTAGTGGGGATCGAACCCGGTCAGGGCCGCCGCGGCGATGAAGGCATCGAGGACGTAGCCATCCGCGGTCCGCCGGCTGAGGACACGCAACTGGCTCGCCTCGACGGGCCGCGGCTGCTCCCTCGCCCGGTTGATCGAGACCCATTGCGCGACCGGATCGGTGAGTCCCTTGCCTCCGCCGGTGGGAAGGAATAGGAATGCGTGGCAGAAGCGGGTGGCACGGTGGACGTTGTGGACGTCGCGGGTATCGATCCAGAAGAGAATGCCGTCGCTGTCTTCCGGCCTCGCTCCGCGGCACCAAGGGGCCTGCTGCTTCCCTTGCACGACGACCGTGAAGGCCAGGCCCGCCTCGCTCCACGCGGCCCGAACGTCGGCCGGCATCGGCCGCTCCTCCAATTCCGCGAGACTCACCAATCGGTGACGGGCATCCAGCCCCGCTCCCGCCTTGCCCCACAGCGGATCCCGATACAGACACGGGACCGAGAAGCGGAAGAGAAACCGTTTTGGCAAAAGGGATTCGGACATGGGGTTGGGAGTTGGGAGTTGGGGGTCAGCGGTCGGGGGTCAGGATTTCGAATCCCCGTTTAGCGGCCGGACTTGTCCGGCGCGAAACCGAGCATCACGCCCTCCGGTTCAATGAGTCCAGATGCTCCTTCAAGAATGCCGCCAGTTCGCCGCGGCCCAGGTCCTCCGGAGAGCGGAACTTGAGACGGATATAATCCACTTCCGGACGCTGGGCGTCGACTTCCGGCTCGAAGCCCAGCCCGGTGACTCGGCCCAGGGGAAAACGTCCCTTGGGGCCGAGGAGCGTGAGATAGACCCCGTCGAGTTTCTTGGTCTGGATGGCGGCCCAAGGCTCCTTCTGGCCGGGCACGTAGACCGGGACCACCTGCTTGTTGCTCCAGACGAACTGACCGTGCGGCGCCGTTTGCCGGAGGATTTCCAGCAGGCGCTCAAGCACGTTTACGTCCCAGCGGACCTTCTTGCCCACGGGGAAGCCACGCCGGGCCAGGTGCCACTTGGGTCCGAGGACTTTCCAGGGCATGAGGTCTTCGGGCCGCTGCCGCGCCCGATCGGCGAACGACCCGAACCCGGCGACCGCCCGATCGACGAAGTCCCAGAACTCGGGGCGGTCGATCTCCTGGTAGGTGTGGACGCGGAGTTCGATCTCCTGCCACGGCCCGCGCATGTTCCGCACCTTGACGCGCGGCTCCGTCCCGTAGAGCGGCAAGTCGGGCATGTCGTTGAGTGGCTTCAGGTCCAGCCTGGCCACGAGATCCTCGCGGCGGAAGGTATTTCGGGCCGTGCGGAACTTCATCTTCAGGAGCCATTCTTCGGCCGTGATCGCGTGGAAGAACCAGCCGTCGGATTTCTTGGCCGCGCGGATCTCGACCACGCTGCGTTCGCCCCAATCGGTCTCGCTGAACAGATCGGACTGCTGGATGCGGTCGATCACGTCGCCCAGGATGCGGCCTTCCCAACGGCACGGATTGCCGTTGCGGCTCAGCCGGTCCTTGGTGTGCCAGCGGCGGCCATCGACCTGCCACGGCATGCGGGCCTCGCGTCCCACCTCGTGGATGTCCAGGTCGCCATCCCCCTTGTGCTCGTCGGCCGCGAAGTCGTGGACCTCGCGTTTGACGAAGGGACCGGCGGCCAGGACCGGGGCGAGCATCTCGCCGGTGTAGGAGCGGAAGAGCGGGAGACGCGGAGACGCGGAGACGCGGAGAGAAGAAGAGGGGGAGAGGGGGAGAGGGGGAGAGGGGGAGACAGAAGAACGATTTCGCTTCCGCATCTCCGCGTCTCCGCGTCTCCGCGTCCCCGCGTCTTCCCCTCTGCCCTCCGCCCTCTGCACGTCACCCGCATACGCCACCACGTCTTCCGGCGTGCCGGCGGCGACGACGTAGCCGCCTTCGTGGCCGGCCTCGGGCCCGAGGTCGATGACCCAATCGGCCGTCTTGATCACGTCGAGATTGTGCTCGATCACGACCACGGTGTTCCCGAGATCGACCAGGCGGTTCAGCACGTCGAGGAGCCGGGCGAGGTCGTCGAAGTGGAGTCCGGTGGTGGGTTCGTCCAGGAGGTACAAGGTCCGGCCGGTGTCGGGCCGGGAAAGCTCGGCCGCCAGTTTGACCCGCTGGGCTTCGCCGCCGGAGAGGGTCGGGGCCGACTGGCCGAGCGTGAGGTAGTCGAGCCCCACGTCGCAGAGCGTCTGGAGAATGTGGCGGATCTTGGGGATGTTCTCAAAAAGCCTCGCGGCGGCGCCGATGGGCATATCGAGCACGTCGGCGATCGACTGGCCGTGGTACTTGACGGACAGGGTTTCGGGCTCGTAGCGTCGGCCGCCGCAGGCCTCGCACTCGACCCAGACGTCGGGAAGGAAGTGCATCTCGATCTTGATCTGCCCGTTGCCTTCGCACTTCTCGCACCGCCCGCCCGCCACGTTGAAACTGAACCGGCGCGGCGAATAGCCGCGGAGCTTGGCGTCGGGCAATTGCGCGTAGAGCTGACGGATGAGGTCGAACGCGCCGGTGAAGGTGGCCGGATTCGACGTGGGCGTTTGCCCCAAGGGCTGCTGATCGACGCGGATCACCTTGTTGACCAGGTCCAGGCCGCGGATCGCGTCATGCGCGCCCGGGAAGGCCTTCGCGCGGTGGAGATGCCGCGCCAGCGCGGCGTACAAGACATCTTCCACCAGCGAACTCTTTCCGCTGCCGCTCACGCCGGTCACGACGGTCAGCGTGCCGAGCGGGATCCTCACGTCGACATTCTTGAGATTGTTCTGCCGCGCCCCGACGATCTCCAGCCACCCGCCGCCGGGCGGGAGGGGAAGAGGGGGAGAGGGGGAGAGGCGAAGAGAGGGAGAGGGGGAGAGGGGGAGAGGGGGAGAAGGCCGGTGCGTACAACCCCGCGGTCGGCCCGTGTCCCCCTCT
>CAYSGY010000571.1:2851-3150 GCA_964430315.1 uncultured Planctomycetaceae bacterium | reverse complement strand
CCGCCCGTCAGGTACAGGCCGTCGTTGTCGTCGTCGGCGAAGGGGGCGTTCTCGGAGGGGAACTCGACCAGGGCGCAACCCACCAGCGTCACGCTGCCGCCGTTGTACTGGCCGGCGGAGATGCACTTCTGAACGAGGCACCGCGTCATCGTGAGGTAGCCGTTCTCGCCGTGGCCGCCCTGGCCGTGGTTTTCCACGAGGAAGCAGTCCGTCAAGAATGCCTTGGCTCCATTGCCCACGGACCGCAGGGTCTGCGCGTAGCGGAGGATTTGGCCGAGGCCGAGGTTGGTGTCGAACAA
>CAYSGY010000571.1:2596-2841 GCA_964430315.1 uncultured Planctomycetaceae bacterium | reverse complement strand
CTGTCCGAACAGGTGAAGACGATGGGTTTGTCCAATGACCCGTTCGCCACGATGCCGCCTTCGACTCGGACGTCGACGGCCGGATCGACCAGGATCACGGTGCCGCTGCCGATCGTCAGCACGGCTCCGGCGACAACCCGCAGATCCCCGCTGATGCGAATCCTCGCGTCGGAACCCCAGTCCGTGGAAGCCGCGATGTCGCCGGAGACGGTCCGCCATGCGGTGGACGGTTCGATCGCGATCTT
>CAYSGY010000571.1:0-2579 GCA_964430315.1 uncultured Planctomycetaceae bacterium | reverse complement strand
CCCGATTGCGTCGCGGGCGGAAGGAAGACCGAACCGACCCCGCGGAACAGGCGAAGCGGGTGGCTCTCAAACCCGGCCGCTGTGACGACGCCGTTGACGCCGACTCGATCGCCGGACGGACTGTCGATTCGTGCGATGATCGGGATCACGAGTCCTGGCGGGTATTCAGTGGGCGTGACGATTACGAGCCGACAGCCCGCGAACTCGGCGGCCGCCGAATCGACGACCGGATAGGGGGTCCAGGGCGGCAGGCCCCACTCGGAGTTGCCCCGGGCAATGGCCCGGACGATGAACCGGACGAGTCTGCTCTCCTCGGCCCCCGACGACGCGTCGCGGCGGCTCACGTCCAATTCATAGTAGTTGGGTTCATCGACCGTCACGGACGTCCCGACTGTCACCGGCTTCCCATTCAGTTGAGCGGTGTACTCAAAACCGGCCTCCGACTGGATGGTGAAGGCGACCCGGTCGGCGTAGACCTTTCTATCCTGGAGGCCGCTGATGGTGATTGCTGCATTCGACCAACCGGTCGGGCCGATCAGGCAGAGCAAGACACAGAGTGACCAGGCGGTCCGATGCGACATAGGAGCTACCCTTCCAATCCGATCCGTGGCGTCCGAGCCCATCTCAGATGGCATCCATAGAACAATCCAGTTTAGCATTTCCGCGGAGGGGCTTCAACCAATTGCCTCCCTATGTGTCTCTCAGACGCCCGGTTTCAGCGGGCAGTGGACGGTGAAGGTCGTGCCGGACTCGGCTGTGCTGGTGAAGGAGACTTCGCCTTTGAGGTATCGCTCGGTGAGCAGTTTGATGCTGTAGGTGCCCAGGCCTCGGCCTCGGCCTTTGGTCGAGAAGGACCGCTGGAAGACCTGAAGCTGGACCTCGCGCGTCATGTGGCCGGGGTTGTGGACCCAGAATTCGACCGAGCCGTTCGATTGCGAGCAGCCGATCGTGACGGTCTGCCGAGCCCGGCAGGCCTCCAGGGCGTTCTTCACCATGTTGCCCAGGACCCGGGTCAGCAGGATCTTGTCGCAGACCACCGAGACGTCGGCCGCCTTTTCGTCCAGACGCAGCGTGCGGTCCTGGGCGACCGGATGGCGGCTGTACATCGCGACGGTGTCCCGGAGGACCGCCAGCGAGCCGATGGGCTCGGGCTTGAGGGTCAGTTCGCCGCTCTCGGCCCGCAAGAGGATGCGCTGGGCGTCGATCTCGTCGATCAGCTCGCCGCAGAGGCGGTGGATCGTGTCGGCGTACTCCTCGACCTTGTCGGGCGTGCCCTTTTTGAGGAAGTCCGCGTACCAGGACAGGCCGTAGGCGACGTTGTAGATGTCGTGCAGGAAGATGTGTTCGAGGGCCTGGCGACGCTTCTCGTGGCTGATGTCGAGGAGGGCGCAGACCGTGAACTGCTCGTCGCCGATCTGGATGGGCGTGGTCCAGATCCTCAGTTCCAGCGCTACGCCGTTGTACCGCCGAAGAACGCGGCACTCCCGCACGCTGCTCTCTCCCTTTTGGCCCGTGAGGATGGCCTGTACGGCCCCGCACAGACTGCACGATTCCGTCGTGCCGCACCCGCCCTCGGATTCGAATCCGTGGGTGCAGCCCAGCGCCTCGCCGGGCCGCATGCCCAGCACGCTGCTGTTGGGCTGGCCCGGAGGCATCAGGGCGGCGATCTGGTTGTTGACGAAGACGATCTGCCGGCATTGGTTGAGCACCATCACGACGCAGGGCATCATGTCGGGCAGCATGCCCAGCAGCTTCTTGCCGGCGAAGAGTTTGGCCTGCCGGGCGATTTCCTCCGCCGAGGCGCGCTCCGCCGGCGCGAACTTGGTCGGCACCTTCTCTTGCGCGATGGATTGCGTTTTCTCTGGCACTGGAACCTCGTCGTTGCGCCGCCGTGGAGCGGGGCCACGCGCCCCATCACCAACTCCATTGTGACAGAACCGGCCGCCGGAATCAATCCCGAAATCATCCTTCATTCGGCCAACTCCCGCTGGGCTTGCGGGGGAAGAGCGGGTGTGAAACCCGCCCCGGCGGGGCCGGCCGGTGAACCCGATCTTGCGGCGGGCGTACCATCCCTTTGAGAAGATCATGTTGTGACATGGTGTCGTGATGGGTTTCGCTGCTTTGTGTTGGCTTTGTCGTGGTCTGGCAGTTCTGCCGGCCCGGGAGCGGGACATCGATCTGGTCCGCCGCAAGGCCGGCGAGGCGGGGATTCGCTACCCGGTCGCGGTGGACAACGAAGCCCGCAACTGGGACGCCTGGGCCAATCCCACCTGGCCCGGCGTGTACCTGATCGACCGGAACGGCTTCATTCGCCTCTGGTGGTACGGCGAGCTGAACTGGCAGCAGGCCCAGGGCGAATCGTGGATGCGGACCAGAATCACCGAGTTGATCGCCGAGCCGGCCTGGAATTCCGACGGCCAAGCGAAGGAATCACCCGGGCCGTCGGTCCAGAACGCGCTCGGACCCGCCGGCGAGCTGTCGCAGTGACCCGGGCTCCAGGAGGATCACCTTGGCATCGACGTCCAGGACCGCCTTGATGCGGGCGGCCATCTGGAGTCGCAGGCTCTCGAAGGCTTTGA
>CAYSGY010000570.1:0-3153 GCA_964430315.1 uncultured Planctomycetaceae bacterium | reverse complement strand
CCGGGGTCAACTCGCCGGCGATCTCGACCATGCAGACCGGCCGGCGATAGACGAGATCGACCTTCACCCGGGCAGGGTGGAACTTCTCGACCCGCTCCACCTTGGCCACCCACGGGTGCAACGCAAACGCGCTGCGGAGGCGCTGGACCAAAGCGTCGTCGGTGATCGAGAGGGGAGGATCGAGGCTCGCGTCGCGGAAGACCTGGGCGCAGATGTCGGTATGGATCCAGTCGGGAGGCGGCGTGACTTCCACCTTCTTGTCGGTGAGCAAATAGTCTTCCGACGACAGCCCCGGGCCGCCCCACTTCAGCCAGGCCCCGTACCACGCGCCGCCGAAAAGCCCGGCAATGACCACGAGCATGAGCACAGAGCGGCCCGGCACAGAGACGCTCCGCGCCGTTCCGTCGCGCGGACGCGGCGAAGAGGCCCGGCGCGGCGTCGAACTCCCCTTCTTTGCTGACGACATGGCGGACGAGCTTCAAGTCCCGCGAGCCCGAAGTGAAACGAAGTCCGTGTAAGAAAAGGGAAAGTGGGAAAAGGGGGAAGTGGGAAAGAATGAGAATGAGTGCTCCTCGAAGTCCACGCTCGCCAACAAACGATCTGTCCTTTCTTTCCCCCTTTTCCCTTTTTCCATTCTCCCCCTTCTTACACTCCCTTCCCTATTCACGTTGGTAGACCCTCACCAGATTTCCAGTTCGAGTTCCAACTGGATTCCGAGCCGGTCGCGTACCTGGCTGCGGATCAGGTCGATCAGGCGGAGCACGTCGCTGCTGGTGGCCTCCGGTTCGGCCACGATGAAGTTGGCGTGCCGGTCGCTGACCACGGCCCCACCGATTCGCGTGCCTTTCAGTCCGGCCTGCTCAATGAGTGTGCCCGCCGAAGCCCCTCGCGGATTTCGGAACACCCGTCCGGCGCACTGGTGTCCCATCGGCTGGCTCGCCTTGCGCAGGATCCACTGTTTCTGGAGGCGGCGGGCGACTTCCCGAGGGTCGTCCTCCTCGAGTTCGATCTTGACGGAGACGACGACCGGCTCGTCGAGGCTGCTCGGCCGATACCCGAAATCCAGGTCTTCACGGAGGCACACGGCGACGTCGCCCGACCGGAACAGCACGGTCAACTCGGAGACCCACTGTCCGACCTCGCTCCCATGGGTTCCGGCGTTGGCCCGCAGCGCGCCTCCGAGGGTGCCGGGGATGGCAACCAGGGACTCAAGGCCGGCGAGTCCGGCGTGAGCGGCCGCGGTGACGATCCGTCCCAGTCGCAGCCCTGCACCCGCCGCAATCACGTTTCGGTCGATCCGAAGATCGCAGAACGCCGGGGCCGTCAATTGAAGAACGAGGCCGGGAACCCCTTCATCCCGCACGAGGAGATTCGACCCGCCGCCCAAGACCCGGAGCGGCACGTCTCGCTCGTGAGAACGCCGCACCAGGCCGGCCAATTCCTCGAGGCTGGCAGGCTCTGCGAAAAACTCAGCAGGTCCCCCCAGTTGGAACCAAGTGTGCATCGCCAGCGGCTCCCCCTGACGCACAATCCGCTCGAAACCAGCAAATGGACCCATAGCAAGCCCTTCAGAACCACCCGTTCGAGGAGGACTCCCGTCGAGTTTCCCTTGCCCAGGGCGATGATACGTGGCGGGGAGGAAACGTGTCAACTACATCCGATCCACCACCCGGATTCCAAGCAGTTCCAATCCTTGGCCGATCGTGCGGGCCGTGAGGTCGCAGAGCAGCAACCGGCTTCGGCGGAGCCCGTCGGTCTCGGCCCGGAGCACGTGGCAGGCCTCGAAGAACGTCGAGTACCGGTTGGCCAAGTCGAAGAGGTACGAAGTGAGTTGGCTGGGGCGGAAATCGAGCACGGCCAGGTCGAGGGCCTCGCCGAAGCGGAGCAGTTCCATGGCCAGGGCCCTCTCGGCAGGCTCGTCGAGGGAGATCGGCGAGCCCGAGGCCCGGAGCGCGTCCACGTCGACGTTCCCCTTGGCGAAGATGCTCCGCACCCGGGCGTAGGCGTACTGCATGTACGTGGCCGTGTTGCCGTTCATGGCCAGCATCTTGTCGTAGCTGAACACGTAGTCGCTGGTGCGGTTCTGCGACAGATCGGCGTACTTCAGCGCGGCGATGCCCACGGTCTGGGCGACCTGCCGCCGCTGGTCGGCCGAAAGCTCGGGCCCGCCGGGTTTGGCGTCGTCGTTGGCGCTGACGATCTGGTCGGCGCGGCGGACCGCTTCGTCCAGGAGCCCTTCCAGGCCGACGGTGTCGCCCGCCCGGGTGCGGAACGGGCGCCCGTCCTCGCCCAACACGGTGCCGAAACTGACGTGCTCCAACTCCACGGCGCCGTAACCCAGCAGCCGCGCCGCTGCAAAGAGCTGCTCGAAGTGCAGCGACTGGCGATGATCGACCACGTAGAGGATGGCGTCGGGCTTCCACGTCTCCATGCGGTAGCGGAGCGTGGCCAGATCGGTCGTGGCATACAGAAAGGCCCCGTCCTGTTTGCGCACGATCATCGGCACCTGTTGGCCTTCGAGGAAGACGCAGATCGCGCCGTCGCTTTCCCGGGCGATGCCGCGGGCCAGAAGCTCCTCGACCAGCGGACCCAACCGGTCCTGATAGAAACTCTCGCCGAGCGTATGGTCGAACGTCACGCCGAGACGGCCGTAGACCCGCTCGATCTCGTCTTCGCAGTACGGAAGAAACTCGCGCCACAGGCGGCGGTTCTCTTCGTCGCCGGCGTGCAGCTTCGCGGTCTCGGCGAGCACGGCCGGGCCGATGCCGCGATGCTCCTCGGCCAACCGCGCGAGCGCGGGATCGCCCCGGACGGCGGCCAGCCTGGCCTCCAGGGCGGCAAGTTCGTCGCGGGCCTCGCGCAGGCCGCTTTCCAGACGCCGGAGGTCTTTGACCCCCTTCTTCGCGGCCTTCGTGTCCTGTGCGGCCTCGGACGCCTGCCGGGCCTCGCGCAAGGCCGCCTCTTGCCCGGCAACCCGCTCGCGGAGCCGCGGCAACTCGGCCACGCCCTCGTGATAGTCCATCAATTGACGCACGAGCCGGTAGAGCCTCGCCAACTCCTGCACCGGATGGGCCCGGTAGGCCTCCGGATCGCAAAAATGGCGGTAGCCGTAGAGGATCATGCCGAACTGCGTGCCCCAGTCGCCGATGTGGT
>CAYSGY010000569.1:0-3222 GCA_964430315.1 uncultured Planctomycetaceae bacterium | reverse complement strand
CGAAGAACTCGGTCCACTGGATGCTCCGGGCCTTCAGCGACTTGATCGTCGAGCCGGACCGAAACTCGCGGGTCTCCAGATCGCCTGCCACGGTAATCTTCGTGGACGCCGCCGCGGTCCCGCCGATCAGAATGGGGGCCCCGCTGGCGGCGCTGCCGAGCGTCAGTTGTCCCACGGTGCCGGCCAGGGTAATCCCCTCACCTACTCCCACGAGGTCGGATTTGCCGGCAACCAGCGATTTCAGGCTGCCGTCGCCGGTCGCGCCCTGGCGGGACACGATCTCCCCGATCGAAACCCACCCGTCCCCGGTCTTGGCCTTCTTGACCGAGACGCTCAGCGAACTCTTCGTGGTGGTGCCTTCCAACAGGATCGAATCGATCGGGCCGATGCCGTCGCCGTCCGGGTCGTCGAGGTGGATCTGCGCGGTGCCGGGGCCCGTCAACTTGACCACGTAGGTGTCGCCGTCGTCGTCGGTGAACGTGCCGGGACCGTAGGCGATCTCGTCGTCGAGGATGGCAAGAACCGCTTCACTCTGCGGCCCCAACACAGCCCCGCCCGTCGGATCGCTCAACCGCAGGTGGATCCTCTCGTTGCCTTCCGACTCGGCGTCGTCGTGGATCGTGACGACGAACGTTTGCGTGGCAACCCCGTCGGCGAAGATCAACGTCCCTTGGGCCGCGTCGTAGTCCGATCCGGCCGTCGCCGTGCCGTCGCTCGTGGCGTAATGGACTCGGACCTCGCCCTCGGTGCTCCCGGTGCGCGTGACCGTGATCGTGACTTCTCCAAGCGCGTCCTGCTCCTGGACCGAATAGGCGGCAAGACTGAACTGGAGCCAGCCTCCGGTCGGGACGGTCTGGAGGGAGAACTCCGTGTCGGTGATGTACGCTGCGACTCCCACGGCGCCCGGATAGGAGGTCTCATCCAGCCCCACCACGTGCACGAACATCAAGTCCGCTTGATAGCCCCGGTTCTCCTCAAGGACTCCGGCGGAGACGATCACCGAAGTCTCCGTCCCATCCAAGGCCCCCGGCTCGCCGGCGTCCGGCGTGGCGAAGACGACCTGGCCGTCTGAATTCCAAATGGTGAGCTGGACGAAGTCGTCGGTCGTCCCCGAGGCCAAGGCGTCCCACGAGACTGTGAAGGACCCGCCGGCGTCGATCGATTGGAGCGCGGTCCAATTGGCCAAGTGCGGCGCGTTGGGATAGGCATCGGACGGCAGGGTTAGCGAAGGGGTCTGGGTCCCGTCGTTGACCGTGTTGATCGTGAACCGGTAGGTCCCCTTCGCAAACGCCGAGTCGAGCTTGCTCTTTGAAGTAAACCCGCTCTCGTACTCCAGTCCTTCCGAATCCCAGCCCCGGACAAGGGTCTTGGTAGTGCCGCCCGGCGTACGCACGGTAGCGCCGTCTACCGTGGCGCCGCCCCCGCCCGATTCCACGACCCGGGCGACGAAGAAGTAAGGGGCCGTCGCGTCCGACTGCGGCGAATCCGTCCCTTCTTGCACGTAGCTCCGGCCCTTGGCGACCAGGTACATGGCGACGTCGGCTTCCGACGGTTCGGACGATTCCACAAGGGCCGCCAGCACGAGGTTGTAGGGAGCCTCGTCGGCGTCGTTGTTCCCGAACGACAGCGTCCCGCCGTAGCTGCCCGCCGTGCCCGCCAGGAATCGCAGCGTATACGACACGCTTTCGTTCGGTGCCAGAGAAGTCGGCACGAAGGCGGGCGTGATGCTGAATCCACCGGGCAACGCGCTGATCGACGTGAGATCCAGCGTCGCGTTGCCCGTGTTCGTTACGGTGAGCACTCGGTCGACCGCGGTGTCCGGCGAGGTGGTCCCGAAGTCCACCGTCCCGCCGGTGGGAACCAGGGTGCCCCCGACCGAGACGTCGATCTCCGGGCCTTCCACCTCCGGACCCGGGATCAGGCGTTCGATGCGTACGGCGTCGGCGATCACCTTCCCGTTGGCGTCGTCCGTAAGCTGAACGACCAGCCCGTGGTCGCTGAGCGAGGTGATTTCATAGGGCCCGCCCAACGGCTGCCAGACGATGCCTCCCTCGGTCAGACCCTGGGGCGCGACGCTCTGATTGACGCGGACCGTCGCCAGAGGCGTGTCCTCGTCGAGCACGGTGAACGGGGCGTTTGTGGCCAGTCCGGTGCCGGAGGGGTACCAGTTGGTCCAGACCCGGTAGGATCCCGGGGAGACGTTGAACGTCCACGAGGCCACGTTGGAGCCGTGGCCGCCGCTGGCAGTGTAACGCGGGCTCCCGCCGTAGCCGCCCGACTCCGGCGTCCAGGTCCCTTCGGTGCTGAACCCGTCGCTGGTGCCCCACGCGGTGAACGTGACGATGGAGTTCATGTCGCCGATCCGCTGGATACGGACCGCATCGGCCGCCAGGGTGCCCGTCGTGCCGGAGTTCCGCAACACGACGCGCAGCGTGCCGTGGAAAGAATCGGCATCCCCGAGCTCCTTCCACGAGGCGCCGTCGGCGGTCAAGTCGCCTGGAGCCTGGGTCTGGTTCGCCCAGTGGGTACCGCGGGAATCGGAGCCGTCGTAGACCCGGTACTCCGCATTGGTCGAGGTGGCCGATCCCGTGGCCCACGTCACCCAGATGCGATACAACCCGCTGGGCACCTCGTCGAACTCCCAGGTGGCCGCCTGCGTGCCATCGCCGACCGCAATGACGTGCGAGTTCCCTTGATAGCCGGTCGCGACCGTGGTCCAGCCTGCGGTGGCCGTGAAGCCGGAACCGCTGTCGTCGAGGGTCTGCACCACGGAGTACGCACTTGGGTCGCTCGTCACCCGGCCGGTGACGTTCAGAACGAACGGGCTCTCATCGGCATCGTTGGTCGCAAGGGAGATCGAGCCGCTCGGGTTCCCTTCAGGCTGGCCGTTCAACCGGACGCTGAACGACGTTTGTTCCCCGGCCAGCACGCTGTAGGTGCCGGCCGCGCTTAGAAGCGTGAAGCCCGTAGGCATCGTCGGCGGGATGGTCAGCGTCAGCGTCTCGGTGCCGAGATTCTTGACGGTGAAGTCCTTCTCGATCCCATGCCACTGGGTCGGCGGAATGACGCCGAAATCGAGCGTCGCGCCGTTCGGAATTTCCAGGGCCCGATCGAAGACCGCGATCTCGGGACCCGCCAGCAGCGTCCGAGTCTCCAACGCTTCCGCCCGAAGCCGACGATACCGCGGGTTGAGGTTCCCCCGATCGCGTCGAGAGGAACCGA
>CAYSGY010000568.1:0-3231 GCA_964430315.1 uncultured Planctomycetaceae bacterium | reverse complement strand
GCCTGCGCGTGGTGCCGCGGCTGGCGATTCCCCGCCGGCACCGGACAAGCAGTGCGACGACGGCCGCAACCGCTCGCTTGTCCTCACTGCTTGGCCGCTGCCGGCACCACGTATCCCCATCGTTGAGCCACTCTGGCGGCAGCGGCCAAACAATGGCACACCCTCACCCCTGACCATGGGCACCCGGCGCAGCCGAAACGACACGGGAGTGAATGGTGCAGTTCTTCGTTCTTCGCCGCCGAGGAATTTGGTGGGCGATGCCCAGCTTACGCGATTCTTGTGCTCCCTTCACCCCACCGGCCGTCAAGGCTCCATTTCTATGACGCGTCCACCGTGTTCGGGATTGAGCGGGTGAAATGCGAACGGAACCACAACGAAGTCGAGAGCCCCTACGACCCCGTGCGGAATGACGCGATCTCCTTCAAGGTGGAAGTAGAGCAGAACGTCCACCGTCGGCGCGTTGCGACCGGGAAGTTGTTGTAGGATGTACTGGAGGTTACTTGTCAAGCGATGGCCAGGCTTGGCAAGCGGCTTATCCTCGAAACGCTTCGCGAACGCCGCGACGTTTCCGTTGTGGCTGTAGAATTCCGTCCAGTTCGCTGGTGCTTGCGCCAGCCAACGCTCCCGAATCCAGCGGAAGACCTCGTGTCGGCGGATTTGTGTCTCCGCGAGTCGGACCCGGCCGTCGGAGATCGGTGTGCCCGTCCACTTGCTTTCGATTAAGTAGACGCCCTTCTCAGTTGCCACTATGGCGTCAAACTCTCCGAACTGCGGGCTCGCACTGCCGCCAGCCCTCCCGAAGCTCGGCCGGTAGATAAACAAGGTCATTTCCGGGAGTGAATCATCGTTGAGCGGAGCCGGGCTAATCACGTCGGTTACGTGTTGCGATAGCGCCCAATAGGTTAGCGAGTCTTCACCATAT
Organism: uncultured Planctomycetaceae bacterium; assembly: GCA_964430315.1. Lineage (GTDB taxonomy): Bacteria > Planctomycetota > Planctomycetia > Pirellulales > Thermoguttaceae > CALFBP01. Next base: position 2,309 of record CAYSGY010000568.1, on the reverse strand, counting down.
CCAAGAATGCGCATGTCAAGACTCCATCAGACGTGTTTCTCTTTGCTCCGGCAACCATCGCTCCACGGCGGCTTCGTGATTCCTGGTCAGTTGTCACCGTCCGCGCAGCCGCGAGGAAATGTCGGGAAGCGATGTGCTACACGTTCCGAACGCGTTCGCTTACTTCCCAACCTCGTAGCGGTGTGTCTTGACCGCGAAGACGATATCGTGTGAGAGGCTGCCCTCGGGTTTCATGCCTACGCCATGATTCTCCTGCCAAGACGCTTTTGTCACCCTCACGGGGGAGAACCACAGGTCAATGACGAACGCCCCACTATCAAAGGCTTCTTTCCATTGCCTTGCAGTCCCTTGATCCAACTCAAACTCGGTCGTGAGGACGCAACTATCGGCGTTCTCAGGCCATTGTCGGCCCGCTGAATTCGTACTGGCCTCATGTTCATAGAACAAGTGCAGGACGAGCGATACTCTCTTTGAGCCAAAGTCGTATTTCGGCGGGTACAGTACCGTGTTTCGTCCATTCGTGAACTTAATCACGGGGTCGCTGCGGATTGTGCGCTGGTCAAACCTCGCGCGAAAGACCTTCGCCTGAGCATCGTTGAAAGCGAACTCGTCGGAGGCAAGTTTTCGCATCTCGGAGGCGAAGGAATCAAGATTGCTGGCTTTTCCCTGGCCGAGCGGGGGCGCTTCCAGCAACTGCGCGTTTGACAGGTCTTGCTTTCGCTCACGCTGCGCAGTCTTTGGCACTTCCTGTGGTTCACGCTGGCGTTCCACTTGTCGCTGATCTGGCTCGGGTGACGCCTTCTTTCGCCCTTTCGCAAGGTCGATTGAGGCGGCGTTCGTACCGTCTGCCGTCGAAGCTGGTGGAGTCGCTGGCGGGGATGCCAAGGGTTCCGATGGAACTGGCTGGGGAGAAGCAACCGTTTGTGGAGTGTTCACCGCCTGCTGAATCTTGTCGGCGGCCCCGTTGCTGCCCTGTGACTTCGACAGACTTCCGGTTGCCCACAGTGTCACGCCAACGGCGATCACCACAAGCAGAACGCCGCCGATGCCGAGGTAGACGATGGACGGCCCCCGGTTCTGTCTCTTCTTCCGCGATGAAGTCGGGCGGGCGGAAGTCCCCTTACCCGAGTCCCGGGATTCATCTTGGCGGTAACTTGCGGGTGGCGGGGGTGGTGGATCACTCGCGACTTCGTAGGTTTCCGGCGCATCGGCGGCGGCATCAGGCATGGGAGGGCTTTTGCTCGCGGACGGATCGGAAGTCGGAACCGTGATTGCCGCACCGCACTTGGGGCACTTCGTTCTCTTCCCGGCGGCTTTGTCTTCGACCTGGAACCCCTTGTGACACTGAGGGCAAGCGAATCGGATCATGGTCATTTGCCTTGCAATAGGCCACTACGCGCTGCTCGTATTCTGATGTCATAACCGGAACGAAAAGGAGCGCCGACCTGCAACGCCGCTCGTCGAATCCCGACCAAGGGGCGCAGCAGAACAGCGCCCGGCCGACGCCCCATCTCGGGGCGGTCGTGCCAAGCACTGCTTCTGCTGCAAGAGCCTGCAACGCCTCAAGTTGACCGTTCTTGAGGAAGCAGACCTGACGCTCTCGCGTCGTCCAAGCGGTCTTCATGGCCGGTCAACGGCCCTTTGGTCGTTTCCGGTCAGGTTCTCCGGTTACTGCAAGTCAAGGTGGTCAAGTTCCCTCACGCTATTTCCATCGTTCGATAGCATAGTTGGGGTACTGGAGGCCCGCAACTACCGCTGGAGTGGAATTCGTGAGGCGACTCCCGGGATCGCCCCGGCCCCACATCGGGCCGCCAACCTTGACCGCCGGGCGTTGATTCGTTCCAATACCCTAGTGGGGTATGCCGAATGAGGCGGCCAGACTCCCCTCCTGGCTCGAAGACCGGAACGAGGAATCCCGGAGGAAGGCATCATGAGCGAAGCGGCGATTCGATTGCATGTTGAGCCGTTGGAGGAAGGTGGCTATCTGGCGACCAGCCCCGACGTACCGGGGCTGGTGGCGGAGGGCCGCAGCATCGTGGAGACTGTGGAAATTGCGCAAGGCTTGGCCCGCAAGATTGCCGAATCGTGCGCGGAACATCACGACCCGTTGCCGCCCGCCCTGGCACGGCTGGTGGATGGTGGGAAAGGCGACTTCATCGTCCCTGTCGGAACACTGTGATGGGCCGACTGGCGGGGTTCAAGTACCGGGAGGTTGCGCGGCGTCTCCGGGCATTCGGGTGGAATTTCGACCGTCCGGGGCCTGGAAGCCATGAAGTGTGGCGGCATTCGGCAACGGGGCGCCACGTGAC
>CAYSGY010000567.1:0-3265 GCA_964430315.1 uncultured Planctomycetaceae bacterium | reverse complement strand
CCCCCAGGCCTTGATGCAGAAGGTGCAGGGGATCCTCGACCGAGAACCGTCGGCAGAGAACATCTATATCTTCGCGGAGTTGAGTTATCTCCAGGCAAAACGTGTCGAGGCGAGCCAGCCGCAGTTGGCCATGAACTTCTTCGGGGCCACGGTGCTCAGTGCGTATCAGTACCTGTTCGACGACCGTTTCCGGGCCACGCGAAACCCATACGATCCCCATTTCCGCGCAGCGTGCGATCTCTACAACGCCGGACTGGAGTCCGGACTGCGCCTGGCGCGCAAGGATCAGAGGCTCCTGCCCGGTCAGACCCTGACTATCCGGACCCCGAGCGGGAATTGGGACATCCGGTGCGTGGCCCGGGGAGGGACCTGGCGTCGCGAAGACTTCAGCCGTTTCGAGTTCGTTTCCGACTACGAGATCACCGGGCTGAAGAACCATTACGAGACCTACGGGCTGGGCGTGCCGCTGATTGCGGTGCGGCAGGGCTATCAGGGCGAGCCGCCGGAGGCCGCCTACTACCCGAAGGACTTGAGCTTCCCCGTCACCGCCTTCCTCCGACCGGAACTCGACGAGCCGCGGGGCGCGGTCCCGGGCGGGGCCTCGCGGCACCGGGGAGTGCTGGAACTCTACGACACGCTGGCGGTGAGCGACATCGCCGTCAGCGGCGTGACAGTCCCGCTGGAGAGCGATTTCACGACGCCGCTGGCCTATTTCCTCCGCGATCCGGCCTTCGACGTCCCGACCACGGGGCTGTTGCGGCCCGAGGCGCTGCTCCACCAGGCCGCCAACGGGACGCGGCCGCTCATGGGGCTGTACATGGTCCAGCCATACAAGCGGGGGAAGATCCCGGTTCTGATGGTCCATGGGCTGTGGTCGAGTCCGATGACGTGGATGGCGATGTTCAACGACCTGCGGAGCATCCCGGAGATCCGCGACCATTACCAGTTCTGGTTCTACCTCTACCCGAGCGCGCAGCCGTTTTGGCTCAGCGCGTCGCAGTTGCGCCGGGACCTGGCCCAAGTGCGCCAGGTGCTCGACCCGGAGCATCGCGAGCCGGCTTTGGACCAGATGGTTCTGATCGGACACAGCATGGGCGGGCTGGTGTCGCGATTGCAAACGGTCTCCAGCGGCGACGCGTACTGGCACACCGTGAGCGACAAGCCGCTGGAGGCGGTCAAGGCCGATCCCGAAATCCTCGAGAGGCTGGCAAGCTGTTTCTACTTCGAGCCCAACCCGTCGATCCGCCGCGTGGTGACGCTCGGCACGCCTTGCCGCGGCAGCAGCTTCTCGAACCAGACGACGCAGTGGCTGGCCGCCAAGTTGATCCGTCTTCCGACCATGCTCCTCCAAAGCCAGGAGGTCCTTTTTCGCGACAACAAGGGCCTCTTCCCCGACAATTCGCTCCTGAGGATCACCAACAGCATCGACGCCCTCTCGCCAAAATCAGCCATCTTCCCGGTGTTGGTTTCCAGTCCGAAGCCGCCGTGGGTCACGTACCACAACATCCTCGGCATGGTGTCGCAACAGGGGCTTCTCGGCAAGCTCTCCAGCGGCGACGGCGTGGTCAGCTACGAGAGCGCCCACATGGAAGACGTGGCCAGCGAACTGATCGTGCCGGCCGACCATTCTTCGGTGCATTCGCATCCCTTGGCCGTGTTGGAAGTGCGGCGGATTCTGCTCCAGCACCTTGCCGATCTCCGTGCGTTTCCCGGTTCCGCTCCCCACGTCCCGATCCAGACGGCCACGAACCTCATGCCGAACTGATCGGGCCGTGGTTCTGGCGGAGCCGGTTGCGTCGTCGCTTGTGAATCCTTCTCGCTCTTCCCGCTTGTTCTCAAACCCGGCCGGGCGCGTTAGAGTGGTGCCGGGGCGATCGCCGGCCTTTGGGAACGTGTTCAGGGTCGGCTTTGCAGGATCCTACGCTGCTTTTCTCTAGCCCAGGCGTTCACGCCTGGGACGCAGAGGCAGCGAAAGCGGCCCTCAGCCCCTTCAGGGGCTTTTTGCGCAAGCCCTGAAGGGGCTGGGAGTCCTTATCTGGGCCTAGTCGTCCCAGGCGTGAACGCCTGGGCTAGAGAAAGGAGTGGCGATCGCCTGTCCGTCGGAAGATGATTTGGCCCCACGTTGTGCGGCCCATTAAGCACGTCGACCTTCAACCCAGGGGAGGAACGAGCCATGTTGCGTTCACGGGGTCCGTTGGGCGTGGCGGCGGGATGCCTGATCGCAGCGATTCTCTGCGTCCCTGCGCAGGCGGAATCCAACCCCAAGAAGATCCTCGATCCGATCGGGCCGACGCGCGGGATCTGCGTGGTGATCGGCCAGTGCCAGGCCGCGATCGACCTGGCACGCCCCAGCGAGTGGACGTTCTTCGTCCAGGTTTCCACGCCCGACGAGTTTGCCGCGGCGTGCAAAGCCGCGGAGGCGGCGGGCCTGCTGGGCCGGCGGATCTTCGTCGCCCAGGCGTCGCCCGCGAGGATCGGCCTGGCCGACAATGTGGCCGATGCCGTGGTCGTGTCCGGCCAGGCGACGGTTGCGAAAGGGGAGATCCTCCGGGTACTGCGTCCGGAGGGCAAGGCGATCGTCGGCCAGGAGACGTGGACCAAGCCCTTCCCGGAGGGCGTCGACGATTGGTCGCACCACTACCACGGTCCGGACAACAACCCGCAGTCGCGCGACCGCGTGGCGCGGGCCCCGTATCTCACACAGTTCATCGCCGAGCCGCGCTACGCCCCCGCCCCGCAGGCGGCGGTCTCTTCGGCCGGAAGATTGTTCATGGCCTTCGGCCACATCGCCTGGCACCAGCGCGAAGAGCCGATGATGAACATGCTCGTGGCCCTGAACGCCTTCAATGGCACGATGCTCTGGAAGCGGCCGCTCACGCCGGGCGTGATGGTCGATCGCAGCACCATGGTGGCCACGCCCGAGCTGCTCTACCTGGCTGACGACAAGTCGTGCAAGTTGCTCGACGCGGCCACGGGCAGGCTCCGCGACGAGATCGTTCCGCCCGTCGAGGTCACCGGAGGCACGTTCTGGAAATGGATCGCCCTGGAGTCCGGCACGCTTTACGCCCTGGTGGGCGAGGCCGAGGGTTCCGACCCGGACGCCCGCTGGAAGTCTACCCGTCACGGTTGGCCGTGGACCGGCATTTCCAAGGGGTACAACGAGGCCGAGTACCGCTGGGGCTTCGCCAAAACGCTCCTGGCGATCGACCCGACGACCAAGAAAATCCTCTGGCAGCACCGGGAGGATCCGCCGATCGACAGCCGC
>CAYSGY010000566.1:0-3287 GCA_964430315.1 uncultured Planctomycetaceae bacterium | reverse complement strand
CGCCCTCGGCTGTGCAGGGCATTTCGCACAGCCGAGGGCGGCTGTGCCACACATCCAAGCACGGCTGACGGAGCACCAGAAGCGCAACGGCCAGCGCCGCCAGTCCCGCTGCGGCGAGGCGCAGCGAGCGAGTCCCGTACCGGGCGGTATCCCCGATCTCTTGGTCCACGACGCCGCCCTCTTACAGGTATTCCGTCCAGCCGCGTTTGCGAAGTTCTTCGGTAATCGCGGCGATCGACTTCTCGTCGCGCTTGTTGGCCACCAGGGTGGCGTCGGGCGTCACCACGACCACGAGGTCCTCGACGCCGGCGACCACCACCAGGTGCCCGGGGGCCGCCACGCGCAGGAGGACGCCCGAGGCGTTGATCGCCACGTGCCGCTCCGCGTCGGTAACATTGCCGCGCTCGTCGCGCGGCCGGTAGCGCTCCAGGGCCAGCCACCCTCCGACGTCGTCCCATTGGAACGCGGGCTCCACGACCACCACCTCTTCGGCCTTCTCCATCACGGCATAGTCGATCGACACCTTCTCCATGGCCGCGAATTCGCGCTGGAGAACCTCGAACGACTGCGGGCTGTCGGCGGCCTCGGCGATCCGCGTGAGGTGGGCGTGGATCTCCGGGCGGAAACGCGCCAGGGCGTCGAGGATCGTTCGTGCCTTCCACACGAAGATCCCCGCGTTCCACGAGAATCGTCCCGCCTCGACATATTCTTGCGCCTTGGCGAGGGCCGGCTTTTCGTGAAAACGCCGCACGCGATGCACCGCCGTTGTGTCGCCCGGCAAGTCCGCCGGCAGACGCAGCGGCTCGCCCCGCTCGATGTAGCCGAACCCGGTGGCCGGATACTTGGGCCGGATCCCGAACGTCACCAGGCGACGGGGATCGTCGACGACGATCGCCTCGGCGAGCCGGACGGACGCCTGAAAGGCCTCGGGCGGGGAGATGATCTGGTCGGCGGGCAGCACGACCATGGTCCCTTCCGGATCGTCGCGCACGATGCGGATCGCCGCCAGCCCGATGCACGGGGCCGTGTTCCGCGGGCACGGCTCCGCCAGGATCGCCTCGCGTGGAAGCTGGCTGAGCTGCTCCTGGGCCTGGCCCGCCAGATCGCGCCGTGTGGCGATCACGATCCGCTCCAGCGGCACGACCGGGCCGAGACGGTCGACCGCGGCCTGGAGCAAGGTCCGGTCGCCCTCGATTCGCATGAACTGTTTCGGCCGGGACGTGCGGCTCTCGGGCCACAGCCGCGTTCCCGAACCTCCCGCCATGATGACCGCGTGAAGCATGGGAGTAGTGGTCAGGGGTCAGGGGTCAGGGGTCAGGGATTGGAGGTCGGAGGTCGGTGTGTCTGTTCGTCATTCGCTTCCTAACGGGAGCGGAGTTGCCATCGCCTTGTCTCTTCGCCGCCGTCGCCGCCAGTCATCCCAAATACGTCGCCTGCGTGATCGGTTTCTTCGCGAGTATTCTTGTGCCAAGTTCCTCGGCATCGAGGGCGAACCGGGGGCTGATCTCCACCGGCACGTCGTCGGCCACGTCGAAGCCCGTGCGGCGGAGCCACTCGCGGTGCAACGCCGACAACTGCGCCCGGACGCTCTCCGGCGTATCGGACGGCTGGCCGGAGGCGTTCTTCAACGGCGCGAAATGCCTCGCCGCATCCACCTCCACGACGATCGCCCCCCGGGCCGAAGGCATCAGATCGAAGATGAACCGCTCGAACTTGACCGCGTTCGGTTTCGCGGGCTCCACGCGATTGCCTTGGTCGTCGAGGTGGGCGACCTTCTTCGAGGCGCGATGGAACGGCAATCCCCCGGCCGCCCGGACCATACGCTCCAGAAACGACACTTCCATGGCATGGACCGCGATGCTGCCGGCCCAGATGTCCAGCGAGCCTTCGGCCGTGCGGCGTGCCGCCACGTCGTCGGGCAGGTCGCTGTACTCGATCACGTAGAGACGCCCGTCGACCTGGACCACGTTGCCCACCTTCTCCAGCGGCTCCTTCTTCCGGACCACCTGGCTCGTGAACTCGGAGCCCGAAAGGAGGTGGTAGCCGAGGAACTCCGGGTCGCAGACGCTCACCAGCGGGTTGTCGATCTGGAAGTAGAACAGGTGCCGGATGCCCCGCTGCCCGGCGTCGGCCATGGCCCCGCTCCGGGCAAACGCAGCCAGCATGCCGCCGTGTCCGTCCGGGCTTAAGGCCACGTGATCGGCGGCGGCCAGAAGGACCTTGCCGGTCCGGGCATCGACGGCGGGCATCGTTCCCTGGCAGAAGACACACAGATCCTCGGGCGGGAAGCCAAAACACCCTTGCTGCCGGAGATAGGCCGCCGTCTCCTCGTGTGTCTCCGGACTGGTCATCACGTACAAGGGGATCCGTACCCCGTAGCGGTGCGAGGTGGCGCAGACCTTCTCGAAGTGAATCTGGAAAAGCGACTTGCCGGAGACCGGGCCGATTGGAAACATCCCCTTGGGGTGCTTGAACCCGAGCCGCGTCCCCTGTCCGCCGGCCACGAGCATCACCCCCACATGCCCGGCCCGCAGGGCCTCGACGCCCCGCTGTCGCGCCGTTTCCGGCGAGATTCGATTGCGTGCATCTTCGAGGGCGAACGACGGGGGCGACGTTCCGCGGGCCGCCAGGGCCCGCATCGCCTCCTTGGAATCGGCCCGGCCAAAGAGGTCCGCCAGGAGCCCGAAATCGATCGAACGGATCTCACCGGCGAGCGACTCGCGCCGGGCCGGGTCGAGGGAGTCCCAGAACCGGAGCAGTTGCGCCTGCCCGTGCGGGACCACCAACGCAAGAAGCTCGTCTTTCAACGGGTCCACGGCTGGCCTCCCGTCCCGAGCGGAATCCGCAGTTTATCGTAGGCCAACTCCATTCCGGACGGCAGCATGCGGTTGGTCTCCTCGTGCTCGAGGCGGTGAGCGATGTGAGTGAATAACGTCCGCTTCGGAGCCAGACGCCGGGCGATCTCCACCGCCTCGTCGAGGCTGAAGTGGGTCGGGTGGGGCTCGTAGCGCAGGGCATCGAGGATCAACACGTCCAAACCTTCCAAGAGGGCCATGCTCTCCGGCGGGATGTGATTGGTGTCGGTGCAGTAGGCCACGTCGCCGATCCGAAATCCAAGGACAGGCGTCCGGCCGTGGAGCAACCGGATCGGGACGACCCGCGCCCCGAGGACGTCGAACGGCTGCGGACCGATCCGCTGGATCGACAGCTTGGGAATCCCGCCCGCCGGATACTCCTGGACCGCCGGGTCGAATGCGTAAGCGAACGATCGTCGGATCGTCGCCTCC
>CAYSGY010000565.1:0-3290 GCA_964430315.1 uncultured Planctomycetaceae bacterium | reverse complement strand
AGATCATCCCCGAACGCTACGCCAAGGGCTACCTCGACTGGCTCGGCGAGAAACGCGACTGGCCCATCAGCCGGCAGCTTTGGTGGGGACACCAGATCCCGATCTGGCACCGTGTCTTTCCATTCGAACACCTCGAATCGGGCCTTCAGGAGTTGCTGAGGCACGCAAGCGGGCTTGTCCAGGAGAACCTTGACTATCAGGCAAGGCGTCGGTCGAGAATCGAGTCCGCCCGAGAGGTGGATGCGACCGGCCTGGTGACTGATTCTGATGGTCGCCCTATTCGCTTGGCGGAGTCCCTGGAGGCGAGGCTTCCCGAAGCAGATATCGAAGGTGCGAGACGCGAGGTCGAGAGGTTCTTCGGCAGGAGTATCCCCGTCGGCTTCGAGCAGCCCACCGATGTCGCGTCATTCCAGTGGCGGGCGATGGAGGAACTTGGCGGAATCGAGGTCTTCGCCTGCATTGCCCCAGGTAACGAGGCGAAGGAAGAGGAACTCGAAAACGCCGGCTACGTAAGGGACGAGGCGGTGCTCGACACCTGGTTCAGCTCCGCCCTTTGGCCGCATTCCACGTTGGGCTGGCCGGATGAGACGCCGGAGTTGAAGTACTACTATCCCACGAGCGTGCTCATCACCAATCGCGACATCATCACGCTTTGGGTCGCGCGCATGGTGCTCACGGGCCTGCAGAACGTGGGCGACGTTCCGTTCCACGAGGTCTACATCCACCCCAAGATCCTCGACGCCTACGGGGAGGGCATGTCGAAGTCGAAGGGAAACGGCGTGGACCCGGTCGATCTCATGGAGAAGGTCGGCGCCGACGCCCTGCGGTTCGGGCTGGCGTACCTGACCACGGAGACGCAGGACATCCGCATGCCGGTCGAGTTCGAGTGCCCGCATTGCGGGGCCTTGATCGAGCAGACCAAGGACAACCGCATGCTGCCGCGGATCCGCTGCGGCAAGTGCCACAAGGATTTCGCCACCCAGTGGGCCGAGAAGCCGGACGACAAGGCCCTGCCCCGCGGGGCGGTCGTCAGCGAGCGCTTTGAAATGGCCCGGAACTTCTGCAACAAGCTCTGGAACGCCTCGCGTTTCGCGCTGATGAATTTTGAGGGCTACACGCCGGGCGCCGTCGGCGAGGACGAATTGCTGGTTGAAGACCGCTGGGTGCTCAGCCGGCTGGCGACCGTTACCGAACAAGTGACCGAGTGCCTCGCCCGGTATCAATACGCCGACGCGGCCCGGGCGCTCTACGAGTTCGCCTGGGACGAGTTTTGCAGCTTCTACGTGGAGATGGTCAAGTCGCGTCTGCAAGACGCCGGCAAGAAGGCCGTGGCCCAGCGGGTCCTCGCGCACACGCTCGACACGCTGCTCCGGCTGCTGCACCCCATGATCCCGTTCCTCACCGAAGAGGTGTGGCAACTGCTGGCCCAGGTCGCCCCGGAACGGGGCGTGGATCGTCCTTGCGCGGCTGCCGAGAGTATCATCATTGCTCCGTGGCCCGAGAGTGTGGGTGCCACGGCTGGCTTGCCCAGCCGTGCGGGCCTCACTGCGGGGCAAGCCCGCAGTGGCACCCGCCGGGACCCGCAGATCGAGGCCCAGTTCGCGCGATTTCAGGAAGTGCTCCGGGCCGTGCGTGAGATTCGCACGCGGCAGAACGTGCCGCCGAAGAAGCGGATCGACTTCTCTGTCCGGTGCGACGCGGGGATCGCCGACCTGCTCCGGCCCATGGAGCCCTACTTCGAGACGATGGCCGGGGCCCGGGCGGCCGCTTGGGGGCCCGAGGTGGCCGCCCCGCCGCTCAGCGCCGCCACAAGCCTTCCGGGCATCGAGGTCTACGTGGACCTGGCCGACCTGATCGACGTGGACGCCGAAGTCGCCCGCAAGCAGGAGGAGCTAGCCAAGCTCGAGGCCCGCATCGCCGCCCAGAAGAAGAGGCTCGCCAACGAGAATTTCGTCGCGCGTGCCCCTGCCGCGGTCGTCCAGAAGGAGCGGGAATCGCTCCAAGCCCTGGAAGACCAACTCGCCACCGCGCGAGACACCCTGGAGAAACTCCGCCAGGCCAAGTAGCGACCGGAACTTCCGCGTCACCTCAGTGGGCGTTCAGAAGCAACTTCGGCATCTGTGGGACAGCCGCCCTCGGCTGTCCGAGATTCCGCACAGCCGAGGGCGGCTGTGCCACAAGGCCCTCTTGGACTTCGGCCCAGGCTTCAGGCCAGCAGTCCGTGGGCCTCCTGGAGTTTTTCGACGATCGACAGCCGATTGGGACACGCTTGCTCGCACCGGCGGCAGTGGGTGCAAGCAGGCGCCTGCTGGGACTCCGGGAGGGCCGCGTAGAGTTCCCGGGCATCGGCCGTGTGGCCGTAATTCTTGTAGTACATGCGGAAGCGGAGGATGTCGGCGATGCGGATGCCTGCCGGGCAGCTCTCCATGCACGTCTCGCACATGCGGCAGTAGTCGCCGGTGGCCGCGGCGGCGTAACGCTCGAGCAAGCGGAGGTGGAGCCCGGTGAGTTCCTTCGCCACGGCCGCGCAGTCCTCGACCACGTCCTGCACCGCGTTCATGCCGACCGCCGTGCACGAGACGTTCGGATTTCGCAGCACCCACATCAAGAAGGCCTGGTAGAGGTTCTCGGCGCCGAGATCCTTGAGTTCCCCGAGGAGCCGGGCCACCTTGGGATCCTCGGGGTTCTTGGCCCAGTTCGGGATGAAATGGCCCGTCATCGGCTTGATGACCATCACCCCCACGTCCTTCTTCTTGCACAACTCGAAGAGTTCCTCCGTCCCGGGGCGGTCGGTCTTCTCGGTCCACTTGGCCAGGTTCAGGTAGTTGTAAGGCTGGAGGATGAAATCGACCAGCCCGGCCTCGACCCGGAGGCGATGGGTGCCGGGCACATGGCAGCTCATCCCGATGAAGCGGATTTTACCTTGCTCCTTGAGCTTCACGGCCGCCTCGTAGAAGGCGTCGTTCCAGGTGCCGTGGGCGAAGTAGCCGTCGATCCGGTCGGTCTGGAACCGCTTCAGGCTCCGCTCGCAGTCGGCGATGACGCGTGGAACGTCGCGGCCACCGCTTGCCGTGAAGAGGAAGGCCTGGTTGCGCACGCCCCGGAGCGCCCGGCCGAGGATCTCTTCCGTATCGTGATACGAGGCCGACGTGGCGACGAAGTTGCCCCCCAGTTCCAGCAGCTTTCGCGTGATGGCCGGGAGTTCTTCCCGGTAGCGATTGAACCGCTCGGGCCCGAGTTGCTGGGAGCGGAGCCCGCTGGCACACCCCAGGCCGATGACCGAGATCTTG
>CAYSGY010000564.1:0-3291 GCA_964430315.1 uncultured Planctomycetaceae bacterium | reverse complement strand
GGCCTGCGCCGTCCGGCGCGCGGGCTCGTACATCGAGCTGGGATTGAAGTAGTCTTCGGTGAAGTAAGGGACCATCGCCTCGTAGACCTCCGGGGCGATCGGTGTGGTTGCGTTGTTGTCGGCGTAGATCAGACTCATCGGCTGCGGTACTCGTGAATACTCCTAGAGTATGGGCACCCGCACTCGTACCCAGAATGGCATCACAACGTCCATGGATGTTCCAGCAGGAGATTTGGACTCTCGATAACAGCCGCTCCCGATCGCGGTTCCGCCGAAAATCGCTGCCTTGGCTTCATGGTATCACGATCTGCGTCGAGAACTGGGATGGAGCGCCTGCGAATGGCATGGACGACCAAGGGACGCTAATGGTTAGTTGTAACACGAGGTTGGTCACACTTCAATCACGCGGATCCGCTCGTCGACCAGATCTTTGAGCGTCTTCTCCACCATGAGCTTCAGGGTCTGCCCCGCGCCGGCACATCCAGCGCATGCCCCAGAAAGGTGACAGAAGACTAGGTTGTCCTTGATGTCGACGATCTCGACGCCGCCGCCGTCCCGGGCGAGCATGGGCCGCACCACGTCGTCCATGGTCTGCTCGACCCTCTTGAAGAACTGGAATGGCGAGAGGGCAGGCGGTTCAGCCGCTGGAATGGGGGGATGCGGGGAAACGGGCATCTTGGGTACAATACGCAGCTTCTTCCCCCCTTGTCCCCAGGTTTCGTCCAACAGGTCCTGCAATCCGCCCGGGGCGTAATGGCACGCAGTACACGCCCCGCCAGCCTTGGTGGCGTTGGTAATGTCGGCGATCGTTCTCAGGTTCAGTTCCTCGATCTTGCGACGCAAGTAGGGCTCGCTGAGCGAAAAACACTTGCAGACGATCCTCCCCTCCTTGTCCTCGTCGGCGTGGATCTTGATCCCCAGCGTCTCGAGGTCGACGCCGCGCTTCTGGGCCCAATTGAACACGGCCGATTCCAGGGCCTCGGCCCCCATGACCGAGCAATGGATCTTCTGGCTCGGAAGACCATCGAGGTACTTCACAATGTCCTCGTTGGTGATGCGAAGTGCCTCGATCGGGGTGTATCCTCCTTGTTCGATCAGGGCGCACAAGGCCTCCGAAGCGGCAATGGCCGACGTGCAGCCGAACGTGAGGTAACGAGCCTCCGTAATGACGTCCTTCAAGGGATCCGTGGGATGGGGCCGCACCCGGAAGGTGAACCGCAGGGCGTCCCCGCAAACGAGCGAACCGTGCTCGCCGAAGCCATCAGGGTCCTCGACCTCCCCCAAATGCGTCCCCGGTTTCCCGTGGACCGCGTCCATAAAAAGCTGCTTCGTCCGCTCGCTATACTCCCAAGCCATCCCCATACTCCACGCCAAACGAGTTTCCACAATCACGCCGGGTCATTCCATTCTATCCCTCGCAGGAGGCCAGAGGAGAGCCCCCCTGCTATGCCGGGTCCACCTGATACTGGAAGGCTAGCGCCTGGCCCGCCATTGGTCCTCGTCGCTCGGGAAGAGTGCAGTGTACTTGACGCCCGTACGAGGATCCTGCATCCAGGAGGCCACCGTGTCGCGCCAGCGGGCGTAGTGGGCGGTTTGCTTGTGGGCGTTGGCCGCGGCTTCGTCACGATAGACTTCGTAGAGCACGAATCGGTTGGGATCGTCGGCCTGCTGGAGCACGTCGAAGCGTAGGTTGCCGGACTCCTGGATCGAATTCCGGGCATTCTCCAGCGTGGCCTCGATGAAGACCCCTCGATATTCCGGCGCGACGTGAACATGGACACAGACGAGGTGCATGGAAATTCCTCCTTAATGGGTATCGTTCTCCCGTGTGTCGCGACGTTCCGCCCTATTATATCTGGTTGCCAGCCCCTTGGCAGAGGGCTTTTACAGTCCGTCTTTCTCATTTTCGCCAGGTGCCGTAGAATGTCGGACCCATGATGGCACCTGGGGAGACGGTGACCGAACCCTCCGCGCAGCTCTTGAGCCTGCCCGGACGTTTGCAGGAGCATGAGGGCTTCTGCGAGGTGGTCGCGGGCCTCCGTGCGGGAGCCGCGGCCACCCTCGACGGGGCCTGGGGATCGGCTTGCGCGCTGGCGGCGGCTGCCTTGGGCGAGCATGCCCCGGGGCCGTTGGTCGTCGTCTGTCCCCGCGTCGACGACGTGGACGAAGTCTCCGACGATCTCCGTCTCTTCGCCGCACAGACCCCGGAGATCTTCCCCGCCTGGGAATCGATGCCCGGGGAAAGCCGCGCGCAGGACGGGATCTCCGGCGACCGCACGCGGGTGTTGAAACTCCTGCAAGGCCCTCAGCCACCCAAGCTGGTGATCGCGAGCATTCAGGCCTTGCTCCAACCGGTTCCGGACCCGGAGTCCCTCGCCCGGAATACCCGTACGCTGCGCGTCGGGACGGAGATCGACCTTGGCGAACTGGCCCACTGGCTGGCGGAGCACGGGTTCCACGGCACGACGGCGGTGGCACTGCCGGGCGAGATGGCGATCCGTGGCGGCATCCTCGACCTCTTCGCCGCCGATTGGCACGACCCGGTCCGAGTGGAGTTCTTCGGCGACCGCATCGAGTCGATCCGTCGCTTCGAGGTGTCGAGCCAGCGGAGCCTTGGGCAATGGGAAGCGGTCGACCTGAGCGTGATCGACGGGACGGTGGCGAGCCGCGGGCACCTGGCGAGCTATGTGCCACGATCCGGTTGGTTCTTCCTCATCGAGCCCCAGGAACTCGAAGAACATGCACGCCACTACGTCGAGCGGCTGGACCGGCCCGGCGAGGTCCACGACTTCCCGGCGGTGATGGAGCAGGTGGCGCGGTTCGGGTCAGTCACCGCGTCGGCCATGGCGACCGGGGCCTTGGGGACCGTATGCCGGCTGGGCGTCGAGTCGGTCGAACGCTTCAGCGGCGATCTCGGCAAGGTCCGCGAGGAGCTCGACGCGGCCGGCGAGAACCAGGAAGTCTTCGTCGTCTGCCAGACGGAGGCCGAAGTCCGCCGCCTCTCGGAGTTGTTCGGCAGCACGCGACTCGCGCGGGAAGGGCGGCTTCGGTTTCCGATCGGGCGCCTGGGCCACGGATTTCGCATGGTCCGCGAGCAGATCGCGCTGGTCAGCAGCGGCGAGTTGTTTCACCGGGCCGATCTGCGGCGGACCGCCCCGCGACGGCTGAGCCGCCCCATCGACTCGTTCATGGAACTGCGCGAGGGGTCGCTGGTGGTCCACGTGGGCCACGGCATTGCCCGCTATCGCGGCATGGAATTGCTCCGCAAGGAGCAGCAGGTGGAAGAGCATC
>CAYSGY010000563.1:0-3300 GCA_964430315.1 uncultured Planctomycetaceae bacterium | reverse complement strand
CTCCAAGGTTGCGTCGGGTCCGATGGTGAATACCTCGCTCCCCTTAGTCTTCAGAATCTCATAGAGTGTCATGGCCGTGTTCCTCCCCGGGTTCCTCCGATCGCCGATTTCTGGCAAGTCAATCTGTCTAAAACGTTATTCTACGGGGACGCCCACGACCAGGGAAGGCGTCGGCCTGCTTCTTGGGGCCTACTTGCTGCCGGCGTCGGCGTCTGCCGGCGGCAGTGTTGCGATCCGGAGGTTGCGGAAGAGGAAATCGCTGGTGGGGTCGTGTCCCTGAAGAATGAGGGTGCCGGCCTTGAGCCGAAGTCCCTTGCGGGGATTCTCGGCCGGTTTGCGCGTATCGGCCCAATCGCTGACCTGGTAGCCGTTGACCCACACGGCCATGTGGTCTCCGTCGGCGTGGATCGTCTTATGGAACCACTCCTTGTCGTTGGCCACGATGCGCCGGGCGTTCTGGCGACGGAAGATGCCGCCGGTGCCGCAGTCGGCGGGCTGGGTGCGGTCGCCGTTCTTGTATCCGTTGTGGATCTGGCTCTCATAGCCGTTCATCATCTCGCCGGGGATGCAGCGGAAGAAGACGCCGGAGTTTGAACCGGGGGAGTTGACCATCGCCTCCAGTTGCAGCGTGAAGTCGGCGTACTGCCCCTGGGACTCCAACTGCCCTTTGCCGCCGGCCAGGTGAATCGATCCTTCCGGCGTGACCCGGACCGTGCTCTCGGGATAGACCTTCCAGCCGGTCAGGTCCTTGCCGTTGAAGAGACTCTTCAATCCGAGGGGCTTCCATCGGACGTTGCGGAACTCGATCGTTCCGCCGTTCCACTGCAAGCCGATGTGGCCGCGGAGAACCGGCTTGGGATCAACGTAGTCGAGCACCCGCTTGCCGTCGAGCACCACGGAGAAACGGCCGCCATCGGCGGTGACTTCCATCCGTCGCCAATCACCACCAGCGGAAGGGGGCTCGACGCGTTGACGCCTCACCAGGCTTCCGGTCGGGAACGGGTTGTCGGCCGGGGCGATGTTCACTTCGTAGCACTTGGTCGCCACGTCGTCGGGGCCCGGGTTGGGCGGCGTCCTCAGAAAGACCCCGCTGTTGGCCCCTGGGCCTGCACGGAAGTCGACTCTGAGGACGTAGTCGGTGAACTCCGAATTGGTGAGAAGCAACCCCGGCTCTCCCTCGCTTGCAGAGAGGATTCCATCGGCGGCCCTCCAATTGGCCTTGGACGCGGGGGTCCAGCCAAACAGCGTGGCCCCGTCGAACAAGAGGACCCAGCCCTCGCGGAGTTCCTCGGGTGTCAACGGGTTCTCGGCCGGCGCGCCTGCGGTCACGGAGGCCATCGTGAGCATCAGCGGGCAGACGAGAACAAGACTCCAGGTTCTTGGTTTCCAGCATCGGTTCATGGCTCATCTCCATTCTTCAGCGGGATCGGATCGTCGGGGGAGCAGATTTCGAGCAGTACTTCGCCGGGCGGCGCCGCAGCGTCGTCGATTCCGTGCGGCTTCCGTGCGAGGATGCCCAGTTCGTTTCGGTCCAGCAAGCGCCGGGTTACGTCGCAGCGGGCAAGGGGCCCGGGAGCGGGCAGGGAGCCAAGGAACTCCCCGTTGAGCGTGATCGCTCCCTCCAAGGACGTGCCCTCGATGCACAGCCACACCGTGTCGGCGTCGCCAAGCCGGCCCGGCCGGCCAAACCAACGGCGCCAGATCACTCCTTGTGCCGTCGCCTCGTGGCGCCAGGGCTTACGCAGGTGGATTCGGTGGCGGTCCATCGGAGTCCTCTTGCCGGCGGTCCTCGCGGCGTTGGACGACGACCGACGCAAGGACGGACACGCTTAGAATCGCCAAGATCACCAACAGCGAGGTCCAGACAGGGATCGCCATCCCCGGGGATGCGAACTCGAACACCATCTTCAGGCCAATGAAGACAAGCACCGCGGCGAGTCCGTAGTGCAAATAGCGAAAGAGGTCCATGACCCCTGCCAGGAGGAAGTACAGCGCCCGGAGCCCAAGAATCGCGAAGATGTTGGACGTGAAGACCAGAAAGCGGTCCTTCGTGATGCCGATGATGGCCGGGACGCTGTCGACGGCGAACAACACGTCCGTGCTCTCGATGACGAGAAGGACCAGGAGCAACGGCGTGATATGCCAGCGTCCATCCTGGCGGACCAAGAAACGGTCTCCGTGCTCGCGATGATCTCCCTGGCTGACCCGGAGCACGCGGCGGGCAACCCGCAGCAGCACGTTGTTCTCGGGATGCACTTCGGCGCCGCTATGCAACGCCAGTTTCGCCCCGGTGTAGACCAGAAATACGCCGAAGACGCACTCCATCCATCGGAATTGGTGGATCAACTCGGTGCCGGCGAGGATGAAGACGAGACGCGTCACGACGGCACCGATGATCCCCCAGAAGAGTACCCGATACTGGTACTGCAAGTCGACCCGGAAGAATCGGAAGATCACCAGGAATACAAAGAGGTTGTCGACCGACAACGACTTTTCCACCAAGTACCCTGCCAGGAACCGAAGCCCAGCGTCAGGGCCCTGCCACCACCAGACAAACCCGTTGAACAGAAGGGCGAGGACGATCCAGAAGACCGACCACCCGGCGCTCTCGCGTAAGGTGGGGGCACGGGCGTGGCGGTGGAAGACGAGCAAGTCCAACGCCAACAGAGATGCGATCAGGAAACCGAACGCAATCCAATGCCAAATAAGGACTTGCGGTGGCACAGGCATGAGGCGACGCTTGGGACGGACTCACGGGGCTCAGGGCAATCGTCGTTCCCCCAAGGTGCCAATCATACGCCTTGAGTCCAGCCGACGCAACCTGGTAGGGCCAGGATACTTCTTCCCATATCGCCCATCTATCCCATGTACCCGGCCCTTCGTTCCTACTGCGGTTTGAGGCTGGCGTGGGCGGTGTTTTCGGCAACTCTTGCCGTTCTTACTCAACTGCCACGAGCGGTACGTCCGATACTAACGTCACAACCAGAATCCATGGACTTCGCTGGTCCCATGGTTGGGACAGGACGTTCGCTCCGTGCACATCGAGATGGGTGAGAACCATGTCGCTTCAACGTAAAGGAACGTGGCTGGCAACCTGGGTGTTGGTGGGGTGGCTCACGGGGAGCCTCACGCCGGCCCAAGGCCTGCGGGATGCCCAGATCTTCGCGCCCGCGGAACCTGCCCACTATGGCGGCGGCGTCCGGGCCAATGAGGGGTTCTTCTTCTCGTACGAGGGCCTCTACTGGACGATCAGCGCGCCGGAACGAGCGTACTTCGGCGTCGACACGAACACATTGGCGG
>CAYSGY010000562.1:0-3308 GCA_964430315.1 uncultured Planctomycetaceae bacterium | reverse complement strand
GCCGAGGAACGTGTGGGAATGCAGGCGCCGCTTTACGCCGAGGTATCGGCCGACCCGGCGGCGGAAGGACCGCCCCCGAACGTGGCACAGCCGCCATCAACTGTGCAGCAGTTTGCGGCGAAGCCCTCGTCGGCCGGGCCGGACTCCCCATCGCCCCCGAGGTCCGATGTGGCACAGCCGGGGGCGGCTGTGCCACAGGCGGCTGTGCCACAGGCGGATGTGGCACAGGAATCGTTCGCCCACCGGCAGCGATGGCACATCGGACTCGGCCTGGTTGGGGCCGCCGTGTTGGTGCTGGCGGCTGGTGTCGTGCTCTTACGCAGGCGGAATCATGATTCACCTTGAGGGAATCGGGAAGACGTATCGGACGCCGGGCGCGGCCATCGACGCGCTGGTGGGAGTGAATCTCGAAATCCCGGCCGGGCAGTTCGCTGTGGTCCGAGGGCCGAGCGGCTGCGGGAAGACGACGCTCTTGAGCCTCATCGGCGGATTGGCGACGCCAACGGTCGGCCGCGTGCGCGTCAAGGGAGAGGACCTCGGGCCGATGTCGCCCGAACGCAGGGCTGCCTTCCGTGCCCACCATATCGGATTCGTGTTCCAAACGTTCCATCTTCTGCCATACTTGAGCGTCTGGCGCAACGTCGCCCTGGCCGCGATTCCCGGTGAGGCCGCCTCGGCTGCGGATCGGGCCCGCGACCTGCTGGCACGATTCCGCCTCGAACACCGCCTCGAACACCGGCCTGGCGAGTTGAGCACCGGGGAATGTCAGCGCGTGGCCATTGCGAGGGCCTTGCTCAACCGGCCTTCTCTGCTGTTGGCCGACGAGCCAACCGGCAATCTCGATTCCGAGAACGCTTCGGCGGTTCTCGACCTCATCGCAGGATTCCACCGCGAGGGCGGGACGGTCGTCCTCGTCACACATGAGGAGTGGATCACCCGGCAGGCGCAGCGGGTAATCCTGCTTCGCGAGGGACGGATCGTGCCGAATGGAGCCGAATCGCCACAGTCGCCAAGTGCCCCAGATGTCCCAGCTTCACAGGACCTGTAGGGAAGTCGATCGCTTTTGGCGACGCGAAACCTTGAAACTGCGGCCGATCTCGGCTAACCATAGGGTTTGACAAGAGCGACGTGCCGGAGGAACGATGGCCATGGCTGAGGAACCGAAGCAGGCGGAACAGGAACAGAAGAAGGGCAAGCGGATTCTGCTGGTCGACGACGACCCGGAAATCGTGGAGTCGATGAAGCTCGCGCTCGAGGCAAGGGGGTACCACATCATTCTTGCGAGGGACGGAAATCAGGGGTTGGCGATGGCGGAACGCGAGGATCCCGATCTGGTGATCCTCGACATGATGATGCCTCGAAGGAGCGGATTCCTCGTCCTGGAGCGGCTTCGCCGGACGCGGCGCGTTCCCATGCGGGTCATTATGATTACCGCCAACGAGGGGAGCCGTCACAAGGCTTACGCCGAGATGCTCGGCGTGGACGACTACATCCGCAAGCCGTTCGCCATGGATCGGCTCTTGGACAGCGTCGACCGACTCCTCGCGTGACAGCGGCTCCTTCGCAAGAAAGCAGCGTGACGGGCATTAGGAAGGGGAAAGAGGAAAAAGGGAAAAATGGAAAGAAGAGAAGGGGCTTCTGTTTGACCGTCGTCCAAGACGCACTTCAGCCTCGGTCTTTTCCCATTTCCCCCTTTCCCATTTTCCCTTTTCTTACACTCGCTTCACTGTTTGCGCTGCAACAGAATACACCAGGCAAGGGCGCCCTTCGACTTCGGGTCGGCCGCGTCGAAATGGGTTTCGCGGAGTTCGACGACCTCGAAGTGCTTTGAGAAATCGGCCCGGATGTCCTCCTCCGTCACCCTCGGTGGGCCGGAATGGGGGCCCGGCTCGTTGGCGTTGCCTGCGAGGATGAGCACGCGGGTGCCCGGCTTCGAGAGACGCCGTAGCGAGTCGACGTAGCCGGTCGCGTCGGTCTTCCGCACCCCGTGGTAGCAGCCGCGGTCGAAGATGAAATCGAACGGTTCGAGCTTGGGCGGGGCCAGCACGTCGGCCAGCAGCCAGCGGACCGTAACGCCCGCGTCGCCGGCCTTCTTCTCGGCCAGCGTCAGGGCCGTGGGAGAGAGGTCGATCGCGGCCACCTCGAACTCGCGTCCGGCCAGATAGACGGCATTCGTCCCGGTGCCGCATCCCAGTTCGAGGGCCCGGCACGGGCGGATCGTGCCCTTCTCCACGGCCCGGACGAGTTCGCCCGACGGCCGGCCGATGTCCCACCTGGGCTGGCCGTTGCGGTAGACCGCGTCCCATCGCTCCAACAGGCGTAGTCCTTCAGGCGTGTGGGGCAAGATGCCGGAGGCCAAGGGCCGGCGTTCGAGGAGCGTCTTCCCGCTCGCATCCAGCACGGCGATGTCGCCCGCCCCGTCGCGCCAGCTCGGCAAGTTCAACTGGAACGTTCGCGCGCCGCTTCGGACCGTCGGGTGCATCGGCCCCCGTTTCTGCGTGACTTCGGCCGGGGGGACGGGCTCCTTGTCGCCGCTTTGGCGGACGTAGAGGACGTTGAGGAAGCGGGCGACGTCCGCATCGCCGGATGGCCGCAGCTCGATGACGTAGCCCGCCTCCGCCACGCCGGACTTGCGGGGCGTCTTCCCGACCTGGAGGTTCCGCGGCAGGAGCGGCTGGATCACCAGTTCCTGCTCCCCCTCGACGATGTGGACCTGTCTTCCGCGGACCTCGGGCGAACCGTTGGTTTGCAGCGACCAGGCGAGCCGCTTCCCGGTCGCGGTCCGGCGCACCTCGTCGTCGACCACGAAAGTGGAAGGCTTCAGCAGCAGCAGGCGGCGGATCATCCTCGGCGACTCGTCCTTCAGACGCGGTTCCGAGTCGCTCCGCTTCCGGGTCAGGTCGGCGACGACCATCGTGAACATGGGATGGTCCTCGAACGCCAGAATGCTGGCCTCGGGCACCTGCACGCCGCCGAACGGGAACCGGCGGAAACCGGGCAGCGAGTCCTTGGTCTCCGCCGTGCTCGCCCCGAGCCGGGCGAGGTTGAAGACATCGGTCGTGCGGAGAAAGAGCCCGCCCGGCGACGGGGCTGCGCCGGCCGCTGGAACCGGAAAGGCCAGGGTCGCCGTCGCGGCGAAGCACACGAGGAAGAAAGGCCCTTTCAAGCCGTTGCGGACCGCCTGGAGAGGCTGTCTCATGAACTCGATCCCTTGCCGATGGAATGCCTTGGATGAACTCCCTCGGAAGTCTAGCATTCCGAGGCGGCACGTGCGTCCGATCTCGTCGTGGTAGGTCCCGCCTGCCGGG
>CAYSGY010000561.1:0-3338 GCA_964430315.1 uncultured Planctomycetaceae bacterium | reverse complement strand
CACTTGAGCACGTGTTCGCCCTGCGTGAGCCGGACACTCGCGGACCGCGACCAGCGGGACGCGGCCCACGAGTCGGTATTGGGCAGATTCATCAGGGGGACGGGCTGTCCGCCGTCGACGAAAAGCACCGTGCGCCCGCCCATATCCTTGGTGCCCCAGGGCCGGTTGTCGGCCCCGTAGTACATCCAGAAGGCGTAATCCCCGTCGCTCGGGATGCTCACCTTGTACTCCATCCAGTCGCTCGGGTTGTGGATGTTGCCCACGGCGAGGCCGAAATCGTCCGGGTCGCGGGACGCGTAGAAGAACCCTTTGCGATAGGGATCTGAGGGATCGAAGTTCGGCGTCCGGGCGCGGATCTGGCGCTGGCCGTCGGCGAACAGGGAGCGGAAGTACCACTTGCCCTCGCGGACCTCGGGGAGCACGACCGACCGGATTTCGCCGCGGTACGTCTGCCAGCCGGTGATCTTCTTTCCGCCGCAGAGCACGGGCGTTTCGCCGGGGGCCGCCTCGTAGGAAATGGGCGCCGCCTGGGTGCCCGAGTCTTCGGGCGTGAAGCCGATCGTCTCAGCCACGTAATAGGTCCCGCCGCGGATCTCGACGCGGACCGGTTCGGCCAGCCCGCCGGGGCGGCCCTTCAAGCGGCGGATTGCGTCGCGGGCCCCGGCCAGGGAGGCCAACGGGCCGTCGGTCCGCCCGGCATGGGGCGTCGCCAGCGTCCCGGACCAGGAGTCGTTGCCCGAGGTGGAGACGTAGAGCGTTGCCGCCTCGGCCGCCGCACCGGCTGCCAGGATCGTACACAAGAACAACAACGCACGGACGACGAACAAAGCACGGTGCATGATTTCCCCCCTTGTTGAATCGCGCGGAAGCAGACACCGAGGATTCGCGGCAGGCCCCCGTCAAGCCCACGGGTTGCAACCCGTGGGCTTGGCGCTTCGTTGATTGCCGGCCGAGCGCCTACGACGCCCGTCGGGAGAGACGCTCGAAGCCGGGGAGCATGCGCTGCGCCGGCGGATGCGTCCGCTCATAGTACCGCTCGCGATACCCTTCTGCCAGATGCACCATCATTTCCAGGGCCAGGAGGTCGGCCCGGGTCATCACGTGGCGGGTGCTGCGGGTTCCGAGGCCGCGGACGAGTTCCTCCAGGACGTGCAAGTGCAACTGCATCGTCTGCCGGGCGGAGACGCCCGACGTGGTGAGCAAGGCGGCCAGGCGGTTCATCTCCGCCGCCAGATTGCCCGACCCCATGATCACGTAGGTCCGCAGCAGTTCCCGGTAGTGTTGGATCAACTCCGGCGGGAGCCCCACCGGCGGATTCTCGGCCGACGAGTCCGCCGTGGAACCGTCCGGGCGATCGTGAACGTGGCCGCGGCGCGGCGCGGCGGTCTTTCCGGAATGTGGCTCGTCGCCCCGCTGGATTGCCTCCAAGTCGGAGATCAGGGCCCGCTGCTGCACCAGGAGCCGCTCGGCCTCGTCGCGTTCGCGCTGGAGGCGCTGGCGTTCGGCCAGTTTCAGCCGCCGGTTGTCGCGGGTGAGTTCGTGCCGCTGCACGGCGCGGGCCACGACCCAGAAGAGGTTCTGCGTGGTCGTGGTGTGGGCGCAAACATACGCGTCAGCCCCGGCCGCGAAGCACGAGGCGGCCATCTGCTGCTCGCTCTGGTTGCCGAGGACGACGATCGCCTCCTCGGACCCGCCGGCGCGACAGCCCGCCACGAGTTCCACGGCGTTCAACTCCCCACGTTCATGGCTCACCAAGATGGCGTCGAACGCCTCGTCGCGGAGCCTTGCCAGGCCCGCCGCCGCTCCGGCAATCTCTTCCAAGACCACCTGCCGCCCGCTCTCCTTCACAAGAGCATCGGCCAGCCAGCCCCCGGTCCGCTGACGATCCGAGATGAACACAACCCGGATCGTAGACGGCAAATCCCCCAGAATATCGGCGGAGATCGGCCTCGGCGGTCGCCTCAGGGTTGCAGCCATGCCGTTTTCCTGTTGGAATAGGCGAGAAGAGAATCGGACGGGGTACTGTAGCGAAGCGGCCTCCCCAGGTCAACGTCGGCTGCCCGGCGTCTTTGACGGCCGGGGCACCGTCCGGCCGCCATGCGAATCAACGCTGTGAGGGTACCTTAAAGCATTGTGTGGTAGCTACTTATGAGAATTGCCTACCTCGATTGTGCGTCTGGGATCAGCGGCGACATGATGTTGGGGGCCTTGGTCGACGCCGGCGTGGACCTGGCGGCCCTGAACGCCGCGATCACGTCGCTCGGCCTCGCCGACTGCCGCCTGGTGGCCGAACCGGTGAAGAAGAAGGGGTTTCGGGCGACGCAGGTGCGGGTCGAGTATCGGCCGGAGCACGTCCACCGCCATCTGCACCACATTACCGCGATGATCGACGGCGCCGGTCTGCCCCCTTCGCAAAGGGCCCTGGCGGTCCGCATCTTCACCCGACTGGCCGAGGCCGAGGCCAAGGTCCACGGGACGACCGTCGACAAGGTCCATTTCCACGAAGTCGGGGCTGCCGATTCGATCGCCGACATCGTCGGAGCCGCGGTCGGATGGGACCTCCTGGGGGTCGATACGCTGGTGGCCTCGCCCATCCCGACGGGCGGCGGGAAGATCCGCATCGCCCACGGCGAGTGCAGCATTCCCGCCCCGGCCACCGCCGAACTCCTGCGCGGGGTCCCCTTGGCGGCCTCCTCCGTCCAGAACGAACTGACCACGCCCACCGGGGCGGCGATTGTGACGTCGTTGGCCAGCAGTTTCGGGCCGCTCCCCTCGATGTCGATCGACGCGATCGGCTGCGGGGCCGGGCAACGGGACCTGGAAGAGCAGCCCAACCTCCTTCGCCTCCTGGTGGGCAAGGCTTCCGACGAGGCCGGCGGCCAGCAGGTCTGGGTCCTGGAGACGAACCTCGACGACATCAGCGGCGAGTTCATCGGCCATTGCACCGCCAGGCTCTGGGACGCCGGGGCGTTGGACGTCTACACCACGGCCATCCAGATGAAGAAGAACCGGCCCGGGGTCAAACTCTCGGTCTTGTGTGCCGCGGCCGAGGTCGACGCGGTCGAAGGGATCCTTTTCAGCGAGACCACGACCCTGGGCATCCGCCGCTGGCCGGTGAGCCGGCACGTCCTCCAGCGGAGGACGCATACGGTCGAGACTCCCTGGGGTGCGATCGCGGGCAAAGTGGGCTGGTTCGCCGACGGCCCGCCGCGTTTCGCCCCCGAGTTCGAGTCGTGCCGGCAGGTCGCCCTGGAGCGCTTGATCCCGTTGCACGCCGTCTACGAGGCGGCCCAACGGGCGTTCGATCCGGAGGAAGTGAGGAGGGGTTAGGGGGTGGG
>CAYSGY010000560.1:2251-3338 GCA_964430315.1 uncultured Planctomycetaceae bacterium | reverse complement strand
CGTCCCAAACGCCCGGCTCCAGACGGACGAGGTTCTCGGCGAGTTCCCGGTCCTGCTGTGTGGCCACGCGGCCCCGGAGGACGGCCGTCTCACGGACCACATCGACCCGAATCGGCGTTCGCTTCTTGAGCTGGACCGTGCGCTGGAGCATCGAGGCGATCTGGGCGGAAAACGGATCCATGGCAGGCAGTGTGGGAGAGTACCCCGCCATCCTCGCCGCCCAGCCGGTCTCCCCGGAACCGCTGGGGAGACCGGGGAGCCAGGAAGAATCGGGCAAACGCGGTTCCGCGGGCTCCAAGGGCGGAGCCATTTCGAGTTGGGAGCGAGGGGATCGCAACCACTGGTCGGGCAACGGCGCCGACTCCGGCATCGGCTCCGGAAGCGGTGGCATTTCCGGAGCGAACTCTGCGGGGGGGGGCAGCTCGCGCGGGGACGGAAGCGGCAGGGGCTGGGCTTCAAGCTCTCGGGCCCGGGCTTCCGGGAAACGCGATCCGGCGTAGGATGGGTTGCGGCCGAGGAAATCACCGTAGGGATCGCGGGCAATGCCGCGTTGCTGCTGCCGCTGGACGGGCGATTGCAGGGGCTCGCCCATCACCCGCGGCCCGAACAACCCGTGGACCGCCTTGCCGGAATAGGTCCCCTGGGCCGATACCCTCTCGGCACCCGTGACGGCAAGCGTCAGGGCAATCCACGCTGCGGAGAATGCCAGACGCATCGCTCGGCTCCCTTCCTCGGCAGTTCCTGCGTTCGTCGAACAGCCCCCAATCCCCCGCCTTTTCGCGGGAAGGCCGGCAAGCCGCTCTACGCCACACCCGCCGCATTATAGGCGAACGCGCCCCCGTGGGCCACAAGGCCCATCGCCCTATTCATTATCGGGTGCGGATCGCCGCGGTGCCCACCGCGAAAACGCCTGGGATTCACTCTCGGCAGAGAATTCGCCGTAACCATACGTCCGACTATGGTTTACGACGCGATGGCTCGCCCTGCTTCAATTCCTCGATCGTCTGGCTGACCCGTTCCTTGGTCAGACCGCTCAGCCGCGGCAGCGCGATTTCGTACCAGTGCAACGCGCGGCGCCGGGCAAATC
>CAYSGY010000560.1:0-2241 GCA_964430315.1 uncultured Planctomycetaceae bacterium | reverse complement strand
GGGAGGGGCTCTTCCATCGACGCGGCGGCCTTGTTCCACTGGTCGGCCAATTCCACGATGGCGGCGGGCGACGAAGACCGTCTCACGGTCTGTTCGGCCTCGGCCAGCGGTTTCAGCGTCGCGTCGTCGCTCTTCAGGAGAAACGGCAACCCACGATTCCACTGGTCCTTCACCAGGGCGTAGTACCTCCCAAGAAACAGAAGGGCTTTCCCGTTGTTGCGGTCTTGTGCGAGGGCCTTCTCCGCCTGCAACGCCAACTCGTATTGCCCCTTGTACCACGGGATCGCGTCGCGCAACTCATTGGCCTGGCGGATGGCATTCGGATCGCGTTCCTTGATGACCCTCACCCTGGTGGCGAAGGAGAGAGCGGCCTTGGCCAGTTGCGCGGCGGGGTCGTAGGCGTCGGCCCGGATTGCCTCCTCGGCCAGATCGATCGCGGCCTTGGCAAGCGACGCCCTCACCGCCGAGGGCATGGGCGACTCCGAGGCCTCGGCCAGGACCCGCGCCTGCTCCTGGAGGGCGTCAACCTGGTAGATCGTCGCCATTTCCACGACCACGGCTCGCAATCGGGCCGGTTCGCCCGCCGCGACCGCCAGATCGCGGGCCTCGGCCAGGAGGACATATCGGGCAACCGGGTTGTCCTTGGTCTCTTTAGCCTCGGACAAGAGGTCGGTAGCCAGGATGCCCTTCTCCAAAGGGCTCCTCGCCTGGGCGAAACGGGCCTTGTGGACGTCCCGTACCTCCTTCAGCGCGGCCTGCTGGGCCGTTGCCTCGGGAACCGGGAGCCGGGGTAACGGAGCGGGCGGGGGCGGGGTCGGCACCGGCGGCGGCTTCTTGGACGCCATCGCCTGCCTCAACTCAGCGTTCAGGCCGGGCGACTTCGGGCTGCCCGACTGCCGGAAGAACTCCATCCCCTTGTTCGGATCGCCCTGGGGATCGACGAGCAAAAACGCCGCCTTGGAAATGTTCGCGAGGGTGTCGGGAAGCTTGGCATCGGCGATCGCCAAGGCCAGACCGGTGGGTAAGTCCCGAAGGCCGTACTCCTTCTCCGTCCCGTCCACACGAACCGTCAACGATTCCTCCCCACCCTGGACGACCTCGATCGCCTGGCCGTCCACCTGGAATACGTCGCCCGGCTTGGCCCCTGCCACTGCCTCCCGCACGGCCTTCCAGAAGGCCTCCCACGGGTCCAAGACGTCGTGGAGCCGAGCCAGACGTTTCTGATCGCCGGGGTCGGCGGCCTTCTCGGCAGCCTTCTCGGCGAGTTCGACGTGCTTCCTCGCGGCAGCCGGGTCGCGGGCGGTCATCGCTGCACGGGCAGCTTGGATCGAGTCGTTGAACGAGGGAAGCGGCTCGACCGGCGGACTGGGCGTCGACTTGGGCTCGGGAGCCGAGGGCATTGGCGATCCGGGTGTGGCGTCGGGAGCCTTGCCCGGCATGGGCGGCGGCGGCCTGACGCCCTTCGTCATGGCGTCGCCCCCGGGCTCGCCCTTGGGGGAGGGCACGGGAACGGTCTTGGCCGGCGGTTCGCCGCCGGGCGACTTGGCTGGCACGCCCTTCGACGCCTCGTCTTTCGTTGGCTCGCCCTTCGTGGCCTCGCCCGACTTCGATTCCTCCGAGGTCCCCGGCCGGGCAGACGGCTGCGAACCGCGTTCCGGTTCGGTGCCCTTGTCCCATGCCTCGGAACGAGCGAGATCGTCTCCGTCGTGGCGCGACTCCCCGCCGCCCAGCACGAAAACCAGCAGAGCCGCCAGCACCACGCCCACCGCCGCCAATGCCGACAAGGCGACCCAAACCACGGCGAGCTTCCGGCCCGCAAGAAGGCTGAACGAAACGGGGATCGCCGGGGGGCGAATCTCCCCCGAGACAGGCACCGACGCCGCCGGTCCTGCGGACCCCAGTTCGGCCCGCAACTGGGCGTCGTAAGGCTCCTTCTTCGACGGGTTGAGCAGGCAGACTTTGGCCCCGGCCAATTCGTTGAGAACCTGTTGGGACTCGGCGGAGCGGCGCCCGGCCTGGAAGGTCCGCACGTGGGCCATCTGACGATCGGCCGCGTTGCTGATCACGTCCGGATCGCTCTCGAACAGCTCGATGCCGAGCAGTCGGTAGTGATTCGGCGGGCGCTGCGGATCGCGAATGCCCAACCACTGGAGATAGGGATCGAAACCTTCCGCCATGGGAGCCCTTGCACCGGCGGCTTCGTGAACGCACCATGCGTTCGGGTTGCCTATATCCTATTAT
>CAYSGY010000559.1:0-3343 GCA_964430315.1 uncultured Planctomycetaceae bacterium | reverse complement strand
TAGCTCCCGCACGCCCTCCAGGAAGCCGGGCTGGGGGTCGAGCGAGCGTGTCGGCTCCATGACGACCGCCGCCAGGCGCGGTCCGTGCTCCCGCACGATCGCGGCCAACTCGTCGAGACGGTTGTAGGCGAACGGGATCGCCGTGCCCGCCAGTTGCGAAGGGACGCCGCCGGGATCCAGGCCGGGCAGAAGGTGCGCCTTGAGGCAATCGCCGCCCGATCGGCCCGTCCGGTTGGCGGCCAGGTACCAGTCGTGCCATCCGTGGTAGCCGCAGAAGGCGACCAGGTCGCGCCGGGTTCTGGCCCGGGCGATCCGCACCGCAACGGCCATGGCCTCGCCGCCGGTGCGGGCGTAGCGGACATTCTCGGCCCAAGGATGAAGCTGAAGGAGCAACTGGGCGAGCTCGACCTCCTCGGGACTGTTCAGCGTCGCCATCGAGCCCGCGCGGACCCGGGCCACCACGGCCTCCGTGACGTCCGGATCGTTGTAGCCCAAGAGGCACGCACCGATGCCCATGATCGACATATCGACGTAGCGCCGCCCGTCGAGATCGACCACCTCGCAACCCCGTGCCTCGCGGAAGTATCCCGGCCACTGGTCCGGGGCGAACATCTCCGGCCGCTTGCTCAGCAGTTGCGTGCCGCCCGGAATGAGCGACTTCGCCAAACGATACAGGGCTTGCGTCTTCGACCCGTTTTCTGCGGTCATGACACGTTTCCTTCCGGACGGCAAAGCCGAAGTCGTAGAGTGGACCGAGCGATCGTGTGGTGAGTCACACGGATGGGGTCTTATTCCAGAGCGTACGCACCGTAGTTTCGTCCCGGAGGGACGTTTGACAATAGCCCAGCGATTCCTCGCTGGGACGCCAATCCACAGGAATTCCCTCCGGGGCATGGGACACTGTCCGAATTCTACATCCCAGCAACTCTGAATCGCTACACGAGCGAGACCCGCCGAAGGTTGAATGGGCCGGCATCCCGGCGCTCGGTCGCAGCGCTCCGTCCGCCCTACATCTCTCCAACCTCCGGCCTCCAACCTCCGATCCCCGCCTCAGTGTGTGGCCGCGTAGACGAGCACGTTGGTGCCGATTTGCAGGGTCGAATCGTCATTCAGGCCGTAGCTGGACGGGTGGGGGAATTGCTCCCAGCCGTTGCCCGGGTCGAACTTGCTGTAGATGACCGCCAGCCGCCCGTCGACGGAGAGGCCCTCCAACTCCGGAGAGGTGAACGGGCCGTAGTCCTCCCGCACCCGCGGCCTCAGCGTCCATGAGATGGGTACGTTGGCCGTGGCCTGCCGCAACGAGATAGGGATACAACTGAGAAGAAGGCCATCGAACCTGAATTCCGCTTCGTCCCTGGTGTTTGCGAACCGCGTGTTCCGCATCGGCCCGAGTCGTAATCGAGCGTAACGCGTTTCTGTTTCATTACTTGCGATTCGGACTGGTGTTTGGCGATGAATAATCCGGGCTGGTAATCCTCGGGCGGCCGCTGAGGAGTCTCCCCTCGCCGCAGCTCGACCGGTACATTGGGAAGTCGAGTGGAGGGAATGTCGTCACGATGGCATGTCACGAAGGTTGGATTGAGGCCGCCGACGGGGTGCGTCTGTGGCACCGGTCTTGGCTGCCCGAAGGGGAGCCGGCGGCAGGGATTGTCTTCATCCATGGTTTCACGGAGCACTCGGGGCGCTATTCGTACCTGGCCGAGGCGTTGTGCCGTTGCGGTCATGCGGTCGATGCGATCGACCTGCGGGGACACGGCGCTTCTCAGGGCCCCCGAGTGTGGGTCCGATCGTTCGACCAGCATGTCGACGAGGTGGAGCGGATGCTGGTCGAGGTCCGCCGAAAGGCCCCGGACAGGCCCATTTTTCTCATGGGGCATAGCATGGGAGGGACCATTGTCACGCTCTTGGCCATCCAGCGCCGGCCGGACGTCGCTGGGCTGATTCTCAGCGCCCCGCTCCTCAAGATGCCCAACCACTTGTTTCGGACATTGCGCTACCTGGCGATCTTCGCCAGTCGCCTCATTCCTCGCCTCCGGGTCGCGAGCCTTGGATCGAGGTACCTCTCGCGCGATCCGCAGGTCGTGGCCGAATTCGACTCCGATCCGCTGGTCTTTCACGGGCGTTTCCCGATCCGGACCGGCGCGGAGATTCTGCGGGGGCTCGGACGCGTGCGTCGTCGCATGGAGGCGGTGGAGTTGCCGTTCCTGATCCTGCACGGCACCGGCGATCTGGTGACGGATCCCGAGGGAAGCCGGCAGCTCCACGCCCGGGCCCGGTCCCAAGACAAGACACTCCTGCTCTACGAAGGGCTCTACCACGACCTCTTTCACGAGCCGGAGAAGGAAAAGGTGCTGGGCGACGTGTTGGAATGGATCGGGGCGAGGACCCGCTGACGATGGGCTTTCTTGATCGCTTGAGACAGACGTTTTCCGGCAAGAAGCTTGACATTCGCTCGCGGTTCGAGTTGCTCCGCGAGGCGATCTCGGGGACGATGTCGAAGTTCTACATGGCCCGGGACCGACAGACCGGCGAGATCGTGGGGCTGAAGATCCTCGACCGCGAGAAGACCGCCGCGTTTCGGGCCCGTTTCAAGGGGCGCAGGCCTCCGAGCGAGGGCGAAGTCGCCGTCCGCTTCGACCACCCGTACATTGTCAAGACGTTCGAGTACGGGCGGACGACCGAAGGGGCGGAGTATCTGGTGATGGAATATCTGGGCGGGCCCGGGATGCAGTTCATGCTTTCGACCGGGGATCGGCGGATCGAGGGGAACCGCGTGAAGTTCATTCGCCAGGCGGCCGAGGCGGTTGCGGCGGTCCATGCGGCGGGTTTCGCCCACCGCGACATCTGCCCGAGGAACCTGATCTTCACCGAGGACTGCCAGACGGTCAAACTGACCGACTTCGGACTCTCGATCCCCGCCACGCCCCCGTTCTTCCTGCCAGGCAATCGGACGGGGACGCCCAACTACATGGCCCCGGAGTTGGTCCGGCGCCAGGCGACCGATCTTCGGGTCGACGTCTTCGCGCTGGGCGTGACGGCCTACCAGATTTGCACCTGCGAGCTTCCGTGGGCGAGCGGCGACACGGGACAGGTGGCCATGACCCATGACCGCGCACCCGCCGACATTCGCCGGTACCGGCCATCGATCCACGACGGCCTGGCCCGGGCGATCCACGCCTGCATCGAGCCCGACGTCAAGAAGCGGTGCCGCTCCGTCGAGGCGTTCTTGCAGCAGATCCGGTCGATCGAGCGGGAGGATGGTTGAGGCCGCGGCTTGACGAGTAGAATGCGTTTCTGTCGGTTCTCGCTGCGGAAAGCGTAGGGGGAAGCGTAGGGGGAAGCG